>CAXUDF010000039.1:0-23163 GCA_964249695.1 uncultured Acidobacteriaceae bacterium | reverse complement strand
ACCGCAAGCGAGGCATGCCCGGCGGCGTCGAGGGCGCGCACGCCGAAGATCACGTTGTCCTTTGAGACGGGCAGGGTGATGGTGGTGCCGGCCGCAAGGGGTACGTCGGCCTGGTGAGTCCAGTCCGTTTCAGCGAGCTCGCGCCAGAGGATTTGGTAGCGGGTGCCGGCCGACGCGCCAGGCCCGGGCTGCCAAAGGAGCTTCGAGTTGTTGTCGCCGGCGAGATTGCCGGGCGGGGTGGTGTCGACCTGCACAGCGGTCGGCGGCGCAGGCGCGGCGGCAAGCGTGGCGAGCGTGCCTGCATTCAGGCGGGCCACGTTGGCGACGTAATCCATATCGACGTACTGCAGCAAGTCGCCGAACTGAATGCCGTTCTCCATGCGGACATTCTGGTGCTGATGGCTGAAGTCTTCACGCCACTCGGTGAAGCGTACCGCCGTGAAGCCTTCTCCATTGAACGAGGTGTGGTCGCCGCCGCGGAGGAAACGGTCGCGGCGGAGCTCTATTACGGGATGAAAGTAGGCAGCGGTGCTGCCGGCGCCGGAGGACGGCGCGGCGCCTGCGCCGAAATACGTCGCGTCCACACCGGTAATGGCGCGGGCCAGCTCGCGGGAAGGTGAATCGCTCTCGTAGCCGAGCAGCTCGATGGCTTTGAGCTGATCCGGGGTGGCAACCGACGGAATGCCCTCGGAGAAGACGCGGACAGCATGCTTGTCCTGCAGCTGCTCCTGCCCGGGCGTGGTGTTGCCGCCCACAATATCGTTGTTGAGCACGGCTTCGAGGTCGATGCCCTCGCCCTTGAGCGTGCGTGCCAGGTGACGGCTGCCGTCAAGGCCCTGTTCCTCGCCGGCGACGGCGGCAAAGATGATGGTCGCGGGGAACTTCAGCTTTGCGAGTGCACGGGCCGACTCGAGCGAGACGGCCACGCCCGATGCGTCGTCATTCGCGCCCGGGGCTTCATCGGTGGTGTTCTCGTTGGTGGAGTTGCGCGAGTCATAGTGGCCGGTCACGAGGACAGTCCGGTTGCTCTGCGCAGGGTCATTGCCCTTAAGCACGGCGTACACATTTGTAATCGTGGTAGGCACAGGGATGCGGCTGCCGTAGGGGCCTGAGGCAGGCTGCTCGACAAAGGTGTCGCGCTTGACCTCCAAACACCCGCCGCATCCCTGGCTGATGGCGGTGTACTGCGCAAACAGCCAGTCCGCCGCGGCGGTAACGCCGGTGCCGGGCGGCAGGTTCTGGGTCATGCTGGACAGTGTGGAGCGGTTGTGGAAGGCGACCAGGGCTGTGATGTCAGAGCGCACGGCCGCGGCGGAAATGCTGTGCAGCGCGGCCTCAATACGTGGATCCATCGGTAACGAAGCGATGCGGCTTCCACTGGCATCCAGATCGTGGGTTCTGTCGTCAGAGAGGGCATGCGCGGCGGTTGCGGCAAACAGCACACCGCCCAACAGGATCTGCCAGTGCCTTGAGCTTTTCTGCATCGTAAGGAGTTCCCCTTGAGTCGTCTTCCTGCAACTTCAGGCTGAGAAAAGATACGCGAAAAAAGCCTGGGATGAAGCGCTGTCCCCGAAGTGCAAGCAAGCAGCCAGCGGCCGGCTGTTTGCCCGCTCACAACCTTATACCCCAACAAGGATTCCGGAGGAATTTCCATGCTTTGCCCCGAATGCGACACCGCTCTCGACATCGACACCCAGGACATAGAAGAAGGCGACGCGGTAACATGCGACGAGTGCGGCACAGAGTATGAAATAGTCGCGACCGAACCACTGGAGCTTGCGCGCGTCGATGAAGAGATCGACGAGGACGAACCGGAGACAGGCGCAGAGGAAGAAGAATAGATGACAGCAGCGATGGTTGGCGGGTCCCGCAAGAGAGCAGAGAGTGGAACAGGCTGGGGCAGGCAAGCAGTTTTGCTGTTTGCCGGTATCCTGCCTGCCCCGATACTGGCCGCTGGATTGCTCATGCTCACTGCTGCGCCGGCCGCGCATGCGCAAACCGCGGCCAAGGTTATCCAGGGCAAGGTTCTCGACGGCGGAGGGACGCCGCTGCCGGGCGGCATCGTGTACCTGCAGGACCAGAAGACAAACGTCATCAAGACCTTTATCGCGACAGGCGACGGCAGCTACCGGTTTGGCCAGCTGCCGGCTGACACGGATTACAAGATCTGGGCCGACTTCAAGGGGCAGAAAAGCAAGGAGAAGCTGATCAGCTCGTTTGATACGAAGCTGAATGTGACGCTGGACTTTCACGTTGGGGGTAAGTAGGGCGGGATATCTGCTGTAGCCGAGAAACAAGGGCATGCGTGCTAGAGCAGGTAAATGGCCGCGAAGAAAAGCGCTTCGTTGCAGGACGATCTGGAGAAAGCACAGAAAAACGCCACCGTGACGGTGGCGTTTTTTCGTGTTCGCAGCAAAGTCCCTACTGGCGCTTCCAGTTCATCAGGTCGCCAAGCGTCGTCGTCGAGCTTGAGACCGGAGCCTTGTAGGCCTCCACGTCTGCGCGGCTGCCTTCGTCCCCAATGGCGCGGAGTGAAAGACCGACCTTCTTCTCTTCGGCATTCATCTTGATGATCTTGAACTCGTGCTCCTGCCCAACTTCAAGCGGGGCCGGGTTGCCTGTCGCGTCCGTGGCTTCCGATACGTGGCACAGACCCTCGACTCCCTCGGCAATTTCAACGAACGCACCGAACTGCGCGGTCCGCAGAACCTTGCCGTGGACGACATCGCCTGCGCGATGCTGCGCGAAGAATGTCTCCCACACATCGGGCTCCAGCTGCTTGATGCCGAGCGAGAGGCGGCGGTTTTCAGGCTCCACGCCAAGAACGACAGCGCGGAGCTTCTCGCCCTTCTTCAGGACCTCCGACGGGTGCTTGACGCGCTTGGTCCAGCTCAGGTTTGACACGTGAACCAGGCCGTCGATGCCGTCTTCAATCTCGATGAAGGCGCCGAAGTCGGTGAGGTTGCGTACGCGCCCTTCGACAATGGCACCGGTCGGGTAGCGCTCCGATAGGTTTTCCCACGGGTTCTCAAGCAGCTGCTTCATGCCGAGCGAAATACGGCGGTCGTTCGGGTTGACGCTGATGACCAGCGTTTCGACTTCATCGCCGGGCTTGAGCATCTTCGAGGGATGCTTCATGCGCTTGGACCAGGTCATTTCCGACACGTGGACCAGACCTTCGATGCCCTGCTCCAGCTCCACAAACGCACCGTAGTCGGTAACCGAGAGGACGCGGCCGCGCACTCGCGCGCCGACCGGGTAGCGCTCGACGGCATCGAGCCACGGGTCCGGCGTCAGCTGCTTGAAGCCGAGCGAAACCCTCTGCTTGTCCTTGTCGAACTTGAGTACCTTGACCTGGATCTCGTCGCCCACATTGACCAGGTCGCGCGGATGCGTCAGGCGTCCCCAGCTCATGTCGGTAATGTGCAGCAGACCGTCAATGCCGCCCATATCGACGAACGCGCCATAGTCGGTCAGGTTCTTCACGACTCCGGTCAGGATCGAGCCTTCTTCCAGGTGCTCCAGCGTTTCGCCGCGCTTGGCATTCTGCTCTTCCTCAAGCAGCTCCTTGCGGGAAACGACGACATTGCCGCGCTTCTTGTTCAGCTTGATGATGCGGACTTCAATCTGCGTGCCGATGTAGGCGTCCAGATTGCGGACCGGCCGAATTTCAAGCTGCGAGCCGGGCAGAAATGCCTTGATGCCGACATCGACCGTGACGCCGCCCTTGACGCGGCCGAGCACTGTGCCCATAACCGGCGTCTTGTCGTTCGCGGCCTTCTCAATCACATCCCAGACCCGGTGGCGCTGCGCCTTCTCATAGCTCAGCAGGTAGCCGCCCTCGGCTTCTTCCCGCTCCACCACAACCTCGACGGAGTCGCCCGGGTTGAGCTTGGAAACGCCGCTCGCATCCACAACCTGCTCGAGCGGAATGCGGCCTTCGCTCTTCAGGCCTACGTCGACAACGACTTCCTTGTCCGTGATCTTGACTACGGTGCCGGTGACGATCTTGTCGTCAAACTGCTGGGCAGCGGCCTCGGCCGCCTGCTCACGATCAAAGCTCTCCAGTGCCGCAGCAAAGTCGCTGAAGTCGTCGCTTTCCGGGCTTTCCGTCTGGTTTATGGTCGACGAGGTCTGCGCGGAAGCGGAGGACGCAAATGCTGCGGCTTCCGGGTTGTGGGTGGATTCGGTCGACGGAGCGTCGTGCTCTGTCGCGGCGGTTTCGATGGTGGGGGTTTCGAGTTCGGTGTTCAGAAGAGTGCTCTCGGCGTAAGTAGGATGTGAGGCGTCGGCCATAACAAAAGGGTCCGGGTACTACGGATTCAGTGCGAATGCATGAGGCGGCAACAGGTCCTGCGCATCGTCTGACGGAAGCCTTTACCTAGCCTGGACGCGCTAAGTATTCGATACACTCCGGCAGGGAACGGATGCTGGAATCGCCGTACCTCGCCCTGCAGGCACCGGCGCTGCGGAGAAAACCGCCTGGAGCGGCTCACGCGCTGAGTTGTACCGGAGACAAGCGGATTCGGAGCGCTTCAAGCAAAGGCGATGCAAGGGCAATGAAGCCCACTAGAAAAACTATAGGGTTCACCCATCGGGGTGTCAACGCAATCGATCGATATACGAAGTAATCTCAACGCGACATTCATAAAGCGAAGGTGCCGGGGCTTGGTGCCGGACCGCTTCGCGCCGGAAGGCAAAGCAGGTCCTTCGCTTCGTTCAGGATGACCTTTTCTTTTCGGTGCCGCTGCGTGGTACTTCCGCCGCCTCACATAGCGCAGATCCGGCAAACGGCCGCGCCGAATTTCGCGATTTTTGCCGGGCCGAGTCCGCTAATCGCGCGCAAGTCTTCCTCCAACAGCGGCCTCTCTTCGGCGATGGCCTGCAAGGTGCGGTCGGCGAACACGCAGAACGCCGGCTGGCCGAGCTTTTGCGCTTCTTCCTTGCGCCAGGCGCGCAGCTTCTGCTCCAGCGCTGCAGCAGCTCCCGACAGCGGGGCGCTGTCCCGCTCCGCCTTGCCGGCGCGCTGGCCGGTGCGTCCGGCAGACGCCGGCTTGCGGGCGCCCTTGCCGGCCGGTGCGGCCGCGCCGGCACTGCCGTTCAGCTCACGCATCACCACCGTGTCCGCGTCGCGATCGCTGAAGGTCGCGCCCTCATGCGTCAGGCTGGCCTTGCGATAGGGGATGGTGCGGCCGTCCTTCTCAAACGCTGCGTCATCGAGCCGCACAAAGCCAGCCGAGGCAAGCGCGCCCAGCAGGTCTTCAAACGCGTCGCGGCTCATCCCGTTCTTCGCGCACAGCTCGCTGTGGAGCTTGCCGGTGGATTTGGAACCCCCACCATAGCCAGACCCGCCCAGAGCCGCCGTAATCGCGTGCGCCAGCCGCCGCTCCCCGTCCTCCAGCGGCCTCGAGGTCTGCGTGCGCGAGTCATGGGGCGCGCAGGCGTCGCAGATACCGCACTCTGCACTGCCGTCCGCGGTGTCGCCAAAGTGCCGCACCAACTGCACCATGCGGCACTCGGCGGACTCGGCAAAGCGGACTACGCGCTCCATCTGCGAGCCGCGGTGGGTGCTCTGCGCCAGGTAGGGGCCGCGCCAGCTTTCGTGTCCGCGCGTGACAAAGCCCTCGTAGTCGAGCGCGGCCCCGCCGTGGATGAGCAGCTTCTCGAGCGCTTTATCGAGCTCGTCCGGCTCCAGGCGCATCTTCTGCTTGCGCAGCAGCTCCGGCAACTCCTCGCGGTGGGTCGGCTCGCCAGTCAGCACTTTGAAAATCGCGTCCAAACGCTCGACCGGCGGGTAGTCGCGCTCGAAAAAGAAGTCATGCTGTTTCCGGTCGGCGAACGAGTGCATCAGGATAGTCCGCGCCGGCAGCCCGTCGCGGCCCGCGCGGCCAATCTCCTGGTAGTAGCCCTCAAGGGTCGCCGGCAGCGCCGCGTGCAGCACCGTACGCACGTCTGCCTTGTCGATGCCCATGCCAAACGCGATCGTCGCGACAACTACATCAAGCTCGCCCGCGAGAAAGGCCCGCTGCACCCGCTCGCGATGATCCGGCTCCAGCCCGGCATGGTAAGCCGCAGCTTTGAAGCCGCGCCCGAGCTCCGCAGCGAGCATTTCGGCCTCTTTGCGGGTCGGCGCGTACACAATGGCCGGCCGTGCACCCGGGTCGGCGAGCAACTCCGCGGCAAAGGCAGCGCGCTTCGGCTTGGACACTTCCACAACCTCAATGGCCAGGTTCTCGCGCCGGAAGCCGTGAATGAACACGGCCGGCGGCGCTCCGGCAGAGCCGAGCCCGAGCTGCGCGACGATATCCTGCTGCACCTGCGTGGTTGCGGTCGCGGTCAGCGCGATGACCGGTGACGGGCGCAGGCGCTGCAGGTACTGGCCGAGCAGCCGGTAATCCGGACGGAAATCGTGCCCCCATTGCGAGATACAGTGCGCCTCGTCGATCGCGATGAGCCCGGGCTTGCGTTTGGCAAGCATCTCCGGAAAGCCCGGCACCCGCAGGCGCTCGGGTGCGATAAAGAGGAACTCGAGCGAGCCGTCGAGGTAGGCGCGGCAAGCCTCTCGCGCAGCATCGCGCGAAAGCCCGGAGTGAATGCGCGCAACGTTGAGGCCCAACGCGGCAAGCTTGGCCGCCTGGTCGTCCATGAGCGCGATCAGCGGCGAGATCACGAGCGCCGTGCCTCCGCGTGCGAGCGCCGGCAGCTGGTAGCAAAGCGATTTGCCCGCGCCGGTCGGCATCACCAGCAGCACGTCGCGTCCGTCTACGGCGGCGCGGCACACCCCTTCCTGGTTCGCACGAAACGCGCGAAAACCGAAGCGCTGCTCAAGCAGAGCGTGGAGCGAGGAAGCTGGGGGCATAGCGTAAGTATAAAGCTGCGGGCGCTCTATACTCGCGGCATGGAACACCTGTGGACACCGTGGCGGTACGGCTACATTACCGGCGCGGAGCAGGCCGGCGAGGACGGTCCAAAGCAGGAGACGCGCAAGGGCGTTGCGCCGGAGCTGAGCGCCTGGCAGGGTGATTTCGGCTGTGTGTTCTGCAACCTCGTCGCGGCTACTGACGACGCAGCGGCCCGCGGTACCCCGCCGGACGAAGCCGAGCGTGCAAGCCTGCTGGTGGTCCGTGGCGAGCACGTGTTTCTATGCCTCAACCGCTTCCCCTACAACTCCGGCCACCTGATGGTGGTGCCCTACGCGCATGGTGCTTCGCTGGCCGAACTGCCGCTCGAGACCGCAAACGAAATGATGGCGTGGGCGCAGCGCGCCGAGCGCGCACTCGGGGCCACCTACACGCCCGACGGCTTTAACCTGGGCCTGAACCTGGGCGCGGCCGCCGGGGCCGGCGTTGCCGGGCACCTGCATCTGCATGCCGTGCCACGCTGGGTGGGCGACACGAGTTTTTTGACAACGCTGGGCGAAACCCGCACCCTGCCCGAGGCGCTTACCGTCACATGGCAGCGTTTGCGCGACGCTCTTGCCGCGGACGTCCTTGCCCATCCGCGAGCCGCATCTTAAAAGGAAAGAAAACGAGGAGACGCGATGAGCGAGATACACCCCCAGGACGGAACCGGGCACTCCCTGGACAAGACCCCGGAAGAGGAAAACCACACCGCCAGCGCGCAAGCGGGGCCAACCAGCGTAGAGCCGGTCGCGCCCATGAACACGCAGGTTGCCGGCGCCGCGACCGGCGAGCAGCACGCGCGGCTGAGTGAAAACGTGAGCGGAGCCGAGCAGGAAGGCAACGCCGAGCGGGCCTCGCGGCTCGCGAATGAAATGCCGGGCGGCCACGCCGGGTACAACTCCACCGGCAGCTACAGCGGCACCAGCGGCGGGCAGAAGTAAGGGGCTCGCTCCAGGGCAGAGATGCTCTGGAGCGCTGCTCCCCGCCAAACTGTGTGGCGCCTACTGAAACAATGTGCCCTTTCCGAGCGCCGGCAAGGAAAGCGGCTCTTCCGTGGCTTCCTCACTCAATAGCGAAATATCCCCATCCCCGGCAGCATCCACCATCTCTTTTGGCAGCTGCTTGGTCGGTTTCACACCGAGGGCGCGCAGCATCTCCACCTGGCGGATGGCATTCCCTTTACCGCGCGCCAGCTTGCTGTAGGCTCCGTCGTACGCCTTCTGCGCGTCGCCCAGCTTCGCTCCGACTTCGGTGAGGTCCTTCGCAAAAGCGGCCAGTTTGTCGTAGAGCTCGCCCCCGCGCTTCACAATCTCCTGCACATTCGAGCGCTGCTGCTCCTGCCGCCACAGGTGCGCCACCGTGCGGATGACAAACAGCAGGGTGCTCGGGCTTACCAGCAGTACGTTTTTGTCCCAGGCTTCCTGCCATAGCGCACCGTCGCGCGCGATCGCGAGCATAAACGCCGGCTCGATCGGCACAAACATCACCACGAAGTCCATGCTCTGGAGCTCGTACAGGCTCTGGTAGTTACGCGCGGAAAGCTCCTTGATGTGCCCGCGTACCGAGCCAACGTGGCGCGCGAGCGAAGCCGTCCGGGCTCCCTCGTCTGTACCCTGGCCCTCGGAGTGGCAGTCGCAGTAGGCGCTGTAGTCCACCAGCGATACCTTGGCGTCGATGACCAGGTGCCGGCCGCCGGGCAGGTTCAGAATGACGTCCGGCCGGGCGCGGCCGCCCTCGGCACCAGTCATCGAGGTCTGCACCCGGTACTCGTGGTCCTTGCGCAAGCCGGAGTTTTCGAGCATCTGCTCCAGCACAAACTCGCCCCAGTCGCCCTGCGTTTTCGACGAGCCTTTCAGCGCGCGTGCCAGGTTGCTCGCGTCCGACGACAGCTGCTGATTCAGCTCCTTCAGGTCGCCAATCTGCTGGCGCAGTTCTTCCCTGCCCTTGATGCCATCATCCCGCAGGGCTTCCACCCGCTGCTGGAAGTCTCCGAGGCGCTCCTTAAGCGGGTTCAGGAGGCTGCCGAGCGAGGCTTCGTTCTCCTCCTTGAAGCGCTGTGATTTCTCGCGGAAGATGTCAGCGGCCAGCACCTTGAACTGGTTGGTAAGCTTCTCCTCCGCGCCGGCCAGCAGTTGCAGCTTTTTCTCGGTCTCCGCTGCTTCCATGTCGATCTGCTTGCGCGCAGTCTGGAGGTCAGCGGCGGCGGTTTTGAGCTCATCCTGTAGGGAGGCGACGAGATCTTCAGCAGCGGAGAGGCGGGCTTCAGTGCTGCGCAGCTGGTCGGCCCGGGCCAGGGCCGCAGCTTCAGCAGCGGCAAGCGCGGCCTGGGCGGAGGAGGCCTGCGCGGCGTAAGCAGTGGATGCGGCGCGGAGGGCGGCGAGCTCAGCGGAGAGGCGGGTGCGGTCGGCTTCGGCGACGGTCTCGGCGGCCCGAAGACGCTGCTCGGTGAGGGCGAGGGCCTGCGCGGCCTCTGAGCGGGCACGCTCGGTTTCCATGCGGGCATCGGCCGAGGACTGCGCGAAAGCGGCGCGGGCCGAAGCGCGGCCGGCCAGATATCCAAGCAGAGCGAATAAGGCGCCGAGCAGCGCGGCGAGGGGCAGCCAGGGGAATGAGGCCATAGCTGAGTGTGCCACCGGGCGGGCGAGGAAGGCGAGTGACGAACGAGTTCCTGAACGGCGAGGGCTGACGAATGCTGGACCGACTCTTGTAGTCCAGCTTGGTGCAGGCTGATTGCTGCCGAGCATGCAGCTTCCCGGTACCAGTATCGGCCCCGATAGGCCGGGATTTCTGGCGGGCTACTCCGGCATTGTCGGCAGTACACCACGTCTGCGAGCTGTTCGGCATAGGCGCCAAACCTGCTGGAGCGGCTTCTTGCGCAGGCGTTCGGTACGAGCCGCCTCGGAAGGCTGCGACACTCGGCTCATAGAATCGATCTCATGACATACGCGCGGTCGCGACTCTGGTTAGGCATATCAGGAGTAGGTTTTCTGGTCTTGCTGGCGGGCTTCTCACTCTGGTTTGGCCTCCCTCACCGCCTTCTAAGAGGACTGTCCGATCCCGCCGCGATCTCCTTGACCTTGCTGAGCTTTATCTGTCTCTCGCTCCCGAGCGATCTCCTGGGGGGTTACTTTCTGCCGCGCCGGCACAGCCGCACTCAAGCGGGGCCGCGGACTTTTCTCGTCGGCTGGGTACGCGGCGTCCTTTCCCAAGCGTTGATCTTGGGGCTTTGTGCGATGGGGCTTCTCGAGGCGGGAAAGTGGGGCGGCACTGGAGCGGAAATTGTCTGCTTCACGCTGATCATGCTGGTGCTGATCGCTACGCAGTCCTTCGTTGCGCAAATTGTGGCCCGCTTCACACTTACTTCTGAAAGCAACGGAGAGGGTGGACAGCGCGGGCAAACGTCCGCACCGGTCCAAGCGCCCAACGCTGTTTTCCAGTCTTCCGACCCGGGTTTCGTCGGCGGCCTTGTCGGGCTCCCCACCGCCGAGCGCTTCATCGTTCCCGGTGCGTGGCAGCGCGACCTCGCTCCCGAGTTCCTTGCGGCCGAGATTACCCGCCGAAAGGGTGCGGTAGTGACCGGCGGACGAACACGCGGCTTGCTCATTGCTCTTCTATGGAACGTTCTTGGGTTCTCCCTGGCCTGCACGATGCCAGGCTCTTCTCCAGGCAATGCGTCCGGACTGGTGCAGTGTGCGCTGTGGTTCACACTTTGGTCCTTTGCCGGCCTGCTGATGCTGCCTTCTCTCAACCGCGGGGCAGTGCTGGAGCTGGACCGCTACGCCCTCCATCAGGGCGTAACCCCGGGAGTCCTGGCCGCTACCATCTCCCGGCTGGACAGCTTTCAGGATGATGAACCTGAGCGTACGAAGTGGATTGAGCGCGTGTTTCACCCTATCCCCTCAGCCGGAAGCCGTATCGCGGCTCTCAGCAAGGTCAGCCCGCGCTACGGCGGCTGGCAGTGCGCGCGCATGACGCTCTATCTTTCCTGGGCTTGTTTCGGATTTCTTGCCCGCGCCGTCCACTGCAATGCAGGCAGACCTGCGCTTTGGGTTCTCTTTCCCGGAGATTGATCAAGGAGATCAAGGAGATGGATGAAATGAGTGAAATGGAGGAGCGACCGGCGGCATGCGCTTGCCTCGAGGGGACTGGCTCTTCGCCGGGTCCCGGTGCGGCTTTACACTCGCGAACGTGCTCAGTAGACTTGGAGTTTCGGGGCGGATGGCGTTCCGTGTCCACGTCGAGTGGCCAGAGCGGCGTGTTCACGGCCCCAGGATTTTTCAGTACGACCCAGGAACGAACACACACAGGAGACAGGCATGGCGGCGGTTGAAGAAAAAGTAAAGCAGATCATTGTCGAGCAGCTGCAGGTGGACGAGGCTGAGGTGACCCCCAGCGCATCGTTCCAGGAAGACCTGGGCGCCGATTCGCTCGACGTGGTTGAGCTCGTCATGCAGTTTGAGGAAGCGTTCGATCTCGAGATCCCCGACGAGGATGCTGAAAAAATCAAGACCGTCAAGGATGCGACCGACTACATCGAGGCCCACGCGAAAGGCGGCAAGTAGGTTTGCCCTGGTCACCCCGAAGAGTCGTCGTCACCGGAGTCGGCCTGATCTGCGCCATCGGCAACACCGCTCCCGATGTGTGGCAGGCCGCGCTTGCCGGCAGAAGCGGCGTGGGACCGATTACCGCGTTTGATACAACCGGCTTTTCGGTGACCATCGCGGCTGAGGTCCACAACTTCGATCCGCTCGACTTTATCGATAAGAAAGACGCCCGAAAGATGGGGCGCTTTATCCATCTCGGCATTGCCGCTGCGGATGAAGCTGTGCGCAATGCGGGCCTCGAAATCACCCCGGCTCTGGCTGAGCGCGTCGGCGTGCACATCGGCTCCGGTATCGGCGGCTTTGAGGTAACTGAGCGCGAGCACCAGGCTTTCTTGAACGGCGGCCAGCGCAAAATCAATCCTTTCTTCATCCCGGCCATGATCGCCAACCTGGCCGCGGGGCATGTGTCGATCCGCCACAATGCCAAAGGCCCGAACCAGACCGCCTCGACCGCCTGCACCTCGGGCGCACACTCGATCGGCGATTCGTTCCGCATTATCGAGCGCGGCGATGCCGACGTGATGATCGCCGGCGGCTCCGAAGGCGCGATCAATGCGATGTGCGTGGGCGGTTTTGCGGCGATGCGGGCTCTCTCCACGCGCAACGACGACCCTGCAACCGCCTGCCGCCCCTGGGACAAGGACCGTGACGGCTTTGTGGTGGGCGAGGGTGCGGGCATCCTGATTCTCGAAGAGTTGGAGTTCGCCAAAGCCCGGGGTGCTGACATCCTGGCCGAAGTTGTGGGCTACGGCATGAGCGGGGACGCGTTTCATATCACCGGTATGGCGCCGGAAGGCGACGGCTGCCTACGCGCGATGAAGGCTTCGCTGCGTACGGCTGATCTGCGCCCTGAACAGATCGGCTACCTGAACGCGCACGCCACCAGCACCCCGCTTGGAGACGTGAGCGAGAGCACCGCGATTGGCAACCTGTTTGGCCGGCACGCGTTGGACCACACGCTGCGGGTCAGCTCGACCAAGTCGATGACCGGGCACCTGTTGGGCGGTGCCGGCGGGCTCGAAGCCGGCATCACGGTGTTTGCGCTCAAGCACCAGATCGCCCCGCCGACGATCAACCTGTGCACCCCGGACGAAGGCTGCGTGCTGAACTATGTCAGCCACGGGCCGGAGCCGCTCGCGATGGAGTATGCGCTTTCGAACTCATTCGGCTTCGGCGGCACCAATGCCTCGCTGGTCTTCAAACGCTGGGCCGCCTAAGCCTCGCTCTGACGGTTTCAGGCCGCCAATGTCATGGCTGCACCCACCAGAGCTGCAATCGCAGACCAGCCCAGGACCGCAACTGCGGCTTTGCCTCGCGTCACCGAGGCAACCACCGAGCAGCCGATAATCAGGATGGCGAGCTGCCAGATCAGGAAGACGTCAGCCCAGGTGAGCAGCGACATGGCCCAGAGCGGCGCTCCTGAGCCCTGCAGGTAGAACGCAGGATTGCTGCCGACGGGATTGTTGATCTGGAACGCCTCTCCACTTAGCCCGGAGAACAGGGTCGCCGTGCCGGCCAGCGCCTTGAGCGCCTGCGGCAGGGCAGCAAACAGGTAGACCGCGAACAGCGGACCGAAACGCGCCGAGCCGCCCATGCCAAAATTTAAAGTTGCCATCAGCAATGCGGCAACAACGGCCCCCACCAGCAAGGGGCTGATGGCCGGAACCACATACGCCGTGATGCGGGTAATACGCGCGATCACTGCGATCTGCTGCGCCTGTTGTGCCGTGGGAACCAGGTCCAGGCGCGCCTGCTGTTTGGGCGAGTTTGCAAGATTGTTGCGCGCGACCGTCTCCCACCCGACTTTGCTGCCGATCGTCGTGATGAAGCCGAAGCCTATGACGACGATGAGGAGATAGGGAAGCCACCAGCTGGCGCCAGAGCCGAGGCGGGCGAAAGCGCGCGAGGGAGCAGTAAAGGTCAGCAGCACCCGCTCAAATGCGCTTGGCGTGTGTTCATTCGCGTCAAAACCGGCCTGCACCTGCGTGGCGGTACTCATGGCATTCCCCGCGTGGATCAGAGTATGCGCAGGAGTCTAGCCGGTGTTGTGGGAATGCGCTAGGAAAAGTTTCCAGCTTGCGCCGGCGGCTCCGTGATAGCTCGCAGAAAATGAAAAAGGGCGCCAAAGGCGCCCTTTCTTCGGGAGACCTTCCAGCAGCTACTTTTCCGCCGGCTCCATCATGCCCTTGTGCATGGCGGACTGCACAGCTTCCGGCACGATGCCCATGAGCGCGCCTTCAACCTTGGTCTTGAACGAAGCAGCGTACACGTGCTCCTCACCCGCGAACAACGCCTTGAGGCCGATCCGAGCCACATCTGCCGGCTGATTTTCCTTTTTGGCTTCCGTGCCGACCTTGGTGTCGCCGGCCTGCGACGCGTTGAAGAAGTCCGTATCGACCGGGCCAGGCTGTAGCGCCGTGACAGTCACGCCGGTGTCCTTAAGCTCGTAGCGCAGGTTCTTGGCTAGCTGCAGTACAAACGATTTGGACGCGCCATAGACCGCTTCGCCCGGCGCCAGCATTTCGCTCACGATCGAGGCCGTAAACAGGATGCGCCCCGTGCCGCGCGCGACCATATGCTGCACGACGTGCTTGGCCATGTGGACGGTTGAACCGCAGTTGAGCGCAACAATCTCCATCTCCTGCTCAAGCGGGGTCTTCGCAAAATCGCCGCCCATTCCCAGGCCCGCATTGATGCAGGCAATTTCAAGCGGCTGCCCGGTGGACTGAACCGTTTGCCAAAGATCCATGTTCGCCTGGAATTGGCCCAGGTCGCCCACGTAGGTGGTCACCTGCACGCCGAGTGCCTTGATCTGCGACGCAACCTGCGCCGTAAGATCCTGCTCCTTGCCGGCCGCGACGATGTCATATCCCTGCTCGGCAAGCTGGAGCGCCAGCTCCCGTCCAATGCCATTGGAAGCACCGGTCACCAATGCCAATCCCTTTGACGCCATATCTGTCTCCTCGCGGGTTATCGCCCGCCTTCTGGAGGTTAAGATGCGATCGAGCGGACCAGCGTACAGACCGTGCAGAACTGTAACTTGCAATGAACAGTAGCTGGAGGCTCTTCATTCGCGGCGCAAAATGGGAAAAAGAAAAGGCGCGGATCGCTCCGCGCCCTTTTGGCTGACTCACTTACTGCAACAACGGCGGCTCGTCTTTCAGTTCTTCCGGAGGGATTACGACCGCGGCTGCGACCTTGTCCTCAGGATCGAGATTGAGCAGCTTGACGCCTTGGGTGGATCGGCCCGCCGCTCGGATCGTTTTAGTGTCGATGCGGATGATTTTGCCGTATTGCGAAATCACCATCAGCTCGGAGGTTTCATCGACCAGCTGGATCGCGTTGACCATGCCGTTCTTTGTGCTGGTTTTCAGGTTGATAACGCCCTTGCCGCCGCGCGTCTGTAACCGATACGCGTCCACATCGGTGCGCTTGCCGAAGCCGTTGGACGTAACGGTAAGAATCAGCGATGGTGCCTGCTCGCCGTTGTCACCGGTGGTGCGCTCGGCCGGCGTTGCCGCAAGCCCCACAACGTAATCCTTCTTCTGGATGTCGATCCCGCGCACCCCGTAGGCCGGGCGGCCCATGGAGCGGACCCCATCCTCGGAGAAGCGGATCGCGAGACCCTCGTGCGTGGCGAGGAAAATAATCTGCTTGCCGTCGGTGATGCGCACGCCGATCAACTCGTCGTCGTCATCGATGCCGATCGCAATAATGCCGCGCGACTGCACATTGCAGAAGTCCTTGAGTGGGGTCTTCTTGACCGTGCCCTTGCGCGTCGCAAAGAAGATGAATTTGCCTTCTTCCTCCAGGTTGCGGACGGCAAGGATATTGCGCACCTGCTCACCTGGCTGCAGGTTCAAAAGGCTCGCCATGGACTTGCCCTTGCCGGCAGCGCCCACGTCCGGTATCTCGTACACCTTGAGCCAGTACATGCGGCCGGTGTTGGTGAAGCACAGCAGATACGCGTGCGTCGAGTTCACAATCAGCTGCTGCACGAAATCTTCTTCGCGCGTCTTCATGCCGAGCCGGCCGGTGCCGCCGCGGCGCTGCTGCCGGTAGATGGAGATGGGCGTGCGCTTGAGGTACTGCGAGTGCGACACGGTGACCGCGACCTGCTCGTCGGCGATCAGGTCCTCAAGCTGCAGCTCCGCAGTTTCGTCAAGGATGTGCGTGCGGCGTGGGTCGCCGTACTTGTCGCGCACCTCTTCCAGTTCTTTGATGATGACTGCGCGCAGCTTCGGTTCGCTCGAGAGAATGGATTCGAACTCAGCGATGTTCGCGCGGACCTGGCGCAGCTCGTTGAGCAGCTCGTCGATCGAGATCTGCGTCAATCGATACAGCTGCAGTTCCAGAATCGCGTCGATCTGCCGGTAGCTCAACACGAGCGTCGCCGGCAGGATAGTGATCCCGTCGTTCAGGTACTTCGCCGGGTCAAGCGTCACGCCTTCAATCACAGTCCCGCGCACCGTAATGGTGCGGCCGGAGAAGAACTGGAACAGGTTCTCGCGAGCGTCCGCCCGCGAGCTCGATCCGCGGATGGTGCGGATCACGTTGTCCAGGTGGTCGAGCGCGATCTGGTAGCCGAGAAGGATGTGCTCGCGCTCGCGCGCCTTGCGCAGCTGGAACGCCGTGCGGCGGCGCACGACATCGACGCGGTGGTCGATGAAATGGAGGATCGCGTCATTCAGCGCGAGCTCACGCGGCTGGTTATTCACGACGGCGAGAAAAATCATCGAGAAGCTTTCCTGCATCTGCGTGTGCTTATAGAGCTGGTTCAGCACAATCTGCGACTCGACCCCGCGCTTGAGCTCGATGACAATCCGCATGCCGTCGCGGTCGCTCTCATCGCGCACATCCGAGATATCATCGATGACTTTCTCATGCACTAATTCGGCGATGCGCTCGATGAGCTTCGACTTATTCACCTGGTACGGGATTTCCGTGACGATCAATGCCTGGCGGCCGCCCGAGATGTTTTCAGGAGGGCCGACGCGGGCTCGCATCAGGAAGCGCCCGCGGCCGGTACGGTACGCGTTGGCGATGCCGCTCTTGCCAAAGATAAAGCCGCCCGTCGGAAAGTCCGGACCTTGCGCATGCTCGAGCACCGCGGCAAGCCCACCCTGCGGATCGTTGACCAGCGCGATGGTTGCGTTCACGACCTCGGTCAAATTATGCGGAGGAATATTGGTCGCCATGCCGACCGCGATCCCGTTCGACCCATTGATGATCAGGTTCGGGATGCGTGCCGGCAGCACCGCCGGCTCCAGCGTTGACTCGTCATAGTTCGGCACAAAATCTACCGTTTCCATGTCGATGTCGGCCAGCATCTCGGCGGTAATCTTCGCCATTTTGGCTTCGGTGTACCGCATCGCCGCCGGAGGATCTCCATCGATCGACCCGAAGTTTCCCTGGCCATCCACCAGCGGGTAGCGCAGCGAGAAAGGCTGGGCCAGGCGCACCATCGTGTCATAGATGGAGGCGTCGCCATGCGGATGGTAATTGCCCATCACATGGCCCACCACCTTGGCGCACTTGGTGTACTTCTTGTTCGGCTGCAGGCCCATGTCGTGCATGCCGTACAGCACGCGCCGGTGCACGGGTTTCAGCCCGTCACGCACCTCGGGTAGCGCTCGGCCGATAATGACCGACATCGAGTAGTCGAGATACGACCGGCGCATCTCGTCTTCAATATTGATCGAGATCAGGTTAGCCGCGCCCGGCGCACCGGGTGCATTGATACCGGACGGCGGATCGCCCGCGCTCTCGCCGTTCAGTGGTAATTGGGGGATTTCGTCGTCTGCCATAGGAGGGTCGCACCCCCGGCCAACGCGCGTAAAAAGAGCGCGAGCGCAGGAGTTGCTTCCTCTATCTTACTCGAATCTTTGCGTTTGCCCCGGAGTTGACGACCGCGGCGGGCGCTCGCTGGACACTGACTTGCCGACGCTATCTTGGCAATGGACGAGCATGCGGGTGCGCCACTCGGTATGTGAAGTAGCCAAGCCCGACATGCATGCCGCGAATCACCGGCGGCGGCAGACTGACCGAGAGCGTGATGCCAAAGATGGCATGCGCAATCGCCAGCGGAACGAGATTGCGGTACCGAAGAAACAGGAAACACGCCGCCGCACCCCAGACCAGCGTCACCGTTGCCAGCACCGGATTCGGGAGATGCGCGAACGCAAAGATGCCGGCCGCGGCAAGCGCCGCAGCGGCCTGGCGGCCGCGCAGCAGGTGCAGCAAGCGGCGCAGAAAAAAGTCCTGCAGCAGGATCTGCTGCACAAACGCCCAAAGCGCATAGCCCCAGTAGCGGCGCACAAGGGCGCCAAAGCCGCCCGGCGCATGCAGGGTGTCGAGCCGCGCCGCAGCCAGTACAGTCCCTGCCGCCAACAGGGCGGCCACGGCTACAATCCACGCTGAGCGCCCGAGGTTTTCACGGCGTAGACCCATCGCGCTCCAGCCGCGAAAAGCAAGCGCGGTGACGACAGAAAGAAACAAGGCTGCGACGAGGTAGAGCCCGCGCTGGTAGGGCCGAGGCGTCCAGAGCACCGCCAGGATCAGGCCGTAGCCGATCCCGAGTTCCCATGCGTCGCGGCGGCTGCTTCGCCCTGCGCTGACTCGGGCCTCGCGGGTCGCCATGGCTCGATGATAGCTGCCCTTTTAATCTCGCCTCGCGCGCCGCAGCATGGGATACTGGCGGCGTTCTGCAGGGAGGCTCGTTCCATGCGTTCTCTCGCCGTGTGTTCGCTTGCCGGTCGCTGCGCTGCCATGGGCGCGGCTCTCCTGCTTTTCTCCGCCGGCCTCCACGCGCAAACGCCGCCGCCTCCGGACGGCGGCTCGACCGAGGTGCTGCAGAGCATCTTTATCCCGCCGCTTCCCGATGCGCCGTTTACGCTTACGCTCGCGACCGAGTGGGTACGGCCGCTTGGCACCGACGGCAATACGGTCACGCTCGTGAACCAGCGCAGGATCGCACGCGACCGCGCGGGGCGGGTGTATGAAGAGCGTGTGCTGCTGCGGCCGTCCAGCATGACAGGCGACTGGATCGTGAACGTCATCCAGATTGCCGACCCTGCGACGCACACCTACCTGAACTGCTTCACCGCGCAAAAGGTATGCCGTCCGAACAAGTACGACCCGCCAGTTGCGCCGCCCAACCTGGAGAGCGGCACGACTCCCTACCAAGGCTTTATCGAGCAGCGCACAAATCTCGGGCGCGACCTCATGCAGGGGGTTGATGTCACCGGCATGCATGTCGACACCGTGATCGAGGCCGGGGTAATTGGCAATGCAAAGCCGATGACCGTCACCCGCGATTTTTGGTACAGTCCGGCGCTCGGCATCAATCTGCGATCGGTCCGCGACGACCCGCGCTCGGGCAAGCAGACCTTCACGGTCACGGAACTCTCTCGGGACGCGCCGGACCCGTCGCTCTGGCAGGTGCCGGCCGGGTTTACGGTCGCGAGCGATTCGCCGGCAAAGCCCTAGTCGCCGTCCGGCCGCGCAGCGCTCCATGGCGCAAGCCACTGGAGCATTGGCGAATCGATCACCTTACGCAAGGGGTTTTCCGGGGTAAGGATGCGCTCGACGATTGCACGAAGAAGCCCCGATGTTAGGCGAGCCTGGGTGAGAAGAAGGTGGCTTACCGGCTGTACCTGAAAGCTCGACTGCATCGCGTGCGAGGTGCCCCCGTCGAAACGCAGAAACCGCGTTCCGCGAGCGAGTTCATCGCGCAGCAGGTAAGCACGCAGCGCGGTCACCAGCGAGATTCCCTGGATGTCAGGCAGGTTCATCTGCCAATCCAGATCCGTCAGTGCATTCCGGCTGCGGAGGCCGGCCAGCGAAAGCCAGCGGCCGTCGGCGGCTCGAAGGCCGGCCAGGCGGGTATCTGGGAACTCTCGCGCGGCAAGGCAGCGCCAACGCAGAACAGCATCGCTGACGCGGTGCGTGCAATGCCGGTTCAGAAGCTGGAACTCCGGCTCGGTCACCGTTGCATCGGGGACAAACGCCGCCTCGCCTGCTGCCCCAAGGGTGCGCAGATACAGGCGGAAGTTGCGGCGCGTGTGCTTTCCAAGACGCGACAACGTGTCATCAAAGTCACGCCCAAGCTCCCAAAGCTGCTGAATAGGGCGATCGAGCACCGCCTGGTTATACCCGCGGCAGCGGTGCAGAGCGTCGGCTAAGCCGCTGCCGCCGACCGAGACGAGGCTGACCAGAGCACCCCGCTTGAGAAGAAAGTCCGCAGCAGCGGCGGCAACGGCGGCGCGGAGATGGGCCGGCGCAATGACGGTGCGCTGCCCTGTAAAGTCCAGCGAAACGACGAGGCGCGAGGGCAGAAAGCCGGCGAGATATTCGCACAGCAGGACCGCGGCCGAGGGCTCGCCGCCTCGGGTCTCGAACAGCAGCAGGTGAGGAAGCTTGGCCCGAGCCCGCCTGCGAAGCGACGCCGCACTCGACAGCGCCCGCGCGGCGGAGAGGTGATACGGAAGCTGGTCCATTTCCCCGGCCTGCCCGCATCGCTCCGCCAGCGACTGCAGCAGGGATTGCTGCGCAAGGATCGAGCGGGTTCCCGTGAACTTCCGGATCACCCATGATTGGCCTGCAATGGCATGCGCCCCTCCGGGCGGATCCGTTCCCACGCGGGTCGAGCGCAGGCTGTCGAGGACCAGGGTGTCTGTGGCATGTGCCCGGAATTGCCGATACGCGTCCATAGTCTCCTTCAAACTCACCGATGGATTTGCAGGTGTTCCTGCTTGATCCGGCAAGCGTCAGGCCAGGCATGCATGGGAGTGGTTCAGGGGAGCCAGGTACCGCTAATCTATGCGCCAAGGCGTCGCGGCAGGGGCGAGCTTCAGCGACAGATGGAGTGTAGCGAAGGCAGCTTGGGAAGGCCATAGGAGAAGACGCGCTCTCCCAGCGATTTACGAGAAGAGGTAGCCTTCGTAACTCAAGCGAGCGGTTTGCTCGATTACCTGCGTGCGTTCCGCGGCGCGACCCGCGTGCATGGAAGCATGCGCGATGAGCGATGCCGGGCACTGAGGCAGGCGACAGGCGCTGATTTTCGCCGCGTCGCGCTGAGGCTGCCGGATGTCGTGGCCGGGCTCGCGTATGAGTATGGCCGATTTTCGCGTCGGCGGGCGCATCTTCGCGCGCTCGCCTCGGAACGCAAATCCACGGCACCTGAATGCTTTCGCCGGAGCAGGAGACGCCCTTTGTGGAGACCGGGCCGGAGCTCTTCCTCCCGGTGCAAGCCGCAAGCACGCCCGACGCTGACGCCAGCGCGGGCTTACGGGAGCAGGCTGCCGCGGCACGGATCGAGTGAGGACGCGCGCTATACTTTCTGCTGGAGATTCACTATGGCGACCGCTCCGCAACTGCACGCGGATGAGCACGACCAAGCAGACGATTTTGGCGCGTTGGAACAGCGCGTGATGCGCATGGTGGAGCTGCTGCGGACCGAACGCCGCGAGCGGCAAAAGACCGAAGAAAACGCGTCCACACTGCAGCAGCTGCTCGATGAGCAAGGCGTGCAGCTGGAGCGCGCCCAGGGCGAGCTCGAACAGCTTGGGCGCGAGCGGGACCTTGTGCGCGGGCGCGTTGAACGGCTCTTGAAACAGCTCGACGACCTCGGGTCCTAAGCTTCGGTAGACCGCCTTCGGCAACCTGCTCTCAGCACTTTGTTTTTTTCAGCAAGTCAACTCTGCGGTATCTGGCGGTACACGATGAGCGCTTTCCAACAACGCGCGGATGGCGAATACGTCACCGTTTCCATCTACGATCAGACCTATCACCTGCGCGGCCACAATGCACCGTATATTGAAGCGCTGGCCGCCGTGGTCGACGCGAAAATGCGCGCCGTCGCCGCCCATGGAGCGACGGTAGACTCGCTGCGCGTTGCCGTGCTTGCCGCGCTTAACATTGCGGACGAGCTGCAGCTGGCCCATGCAAAGCTCGATACCCTGACTGGCGCGGAGCAGAGCAAGCGCACCCGGGCGCACTCGCTGACAGGGCTGCTTGACGAGGTTCTCGACGGCGCTGCGGAACCGCAGCGCCGCACAGGATAGCAGGAGAAGGCGCCTGGCAGCCTGCCCGTCAGAATCAGCAGAAACTTTTAAGCGCGTCAGATAAAAAGCTGCTTACTTTGGTCAGGACGCCGGGCTTGCAATCCCCACGGCGGGCAGCTAGCATCCTCTCAGCATGACTCGCCCTGCAAAGCAGGTATGTTCGGTCAAGCCGGTTGAACCTATAATTCATTGAACAAGGGAGCTCGACTCGACAATCGGCTCGGTGCGCAGTGTCCGCCAGTTCGGAATGCCTAAAGAGCCGCGGAGAGTTCCCACCGTCTTAGGACGGGTTCACCGGCAAGCCAGCGTACGGCCCCGTGGGGTGGGTTGTGTGTTTGTTTCTTGCACCGCCTGGCGTCGTCCAATCCTGAGTTCTCGCCGACCGTTCAGTCTGGGTGCAGAGTCCCGGGAGTGTCGGGTTCCTGGAAAGTTCACACGCCAGCTGGCAGCGATCACTCGCTTTTGACGACCGTCCTTTGATGAAACATGATCTTCCAGCCATCGACAGCCTGCCGCTACGCGGTAGTGCCCCGCGTTTTTCGTGTGCCTTGCAGCAGGTTTAGTTCAGGTACGTGTCGGGCGAGAGAGCGCAGATGCGAAACTCTGAAGCCTGCAGCTGATGATCCTGGGGGCGAACTTGCGGGGTTGTGTGCCGGTGTTCCAACAATCCAGCACAGAAACGCGATCGTAGATGCGCCCGGAAGCACCGATCTCCCAGAAGTCCTCCGTAGTCATTTGCTCGAAATCCTGCCGCAACGTACCGAGTTCCGGTCGACGAAAGATCGGCTCGCGCGCCTGGAGCTGCCCGAGGACCGCGGCGAACTCTGCATCTGTTTCATACGGGCCCCAGCCGTTTGGGGATCTCTACCAAATGGTGTCGACCAGCTTCGATTTCCGGATGGCCTTGTCTACGGTGACCAGCGCCAGCCCGCGGTCCAGCGCCGTTGCGCCGATCAACGGTCCATAGGTCAGCCGGATACTCGGACGGGAACCCAACTGCCAGCGAGGCTGCCGAAGCGGTAACAGGCAGCACAACGAAACGCCTGGCAACCTCGGCCACAAACGCTTCAGTTGGCCCTGTCACCGAGATGCGTCCCGGCGTGAGCGAGCCAGGCAATTTCATAGAGCGTCATGTCGCAAATTGCCACGCCGCCGCGCTTCCGCGCCGTCTTGATTGCTGCTGTTGCAGCTTTCGATAGCCGGCTCGGATCGCTCGCTAGCCAGATCACGACACAGGTGTCAGCGACAAGCACCTGAGGCGCTGCCACGCCTCACTAGGAATCGTAGGCGTATCCACGTCGCCGTGAATCTGCAGCTTCCCTGCATAGAAGCCGAAGATGCTGTCCTGTTCTTCTTCAATCGGGATAAGGCGAGCGACCGGTTTGCCGTTCTTGGTAATCAGGACGGATTCATGTGTTGCTTGCACTTCGTCCATGATGGACAGGCATTTGGCTTTGAAAGCACCGCTGCTATCGTCTGCATGTCCTTACCTCACTTTGGTCAAACTACCATGGTCATTTTTCCACCTCAACACGCCCAAATGGCAGAAGCAGCTATCGAACACGGCGGGAAATGTTGAGCAGTGTCCTACCC
>CAXUDF010000038.1:0-23530 GCA_964249695.1 uncultured Acidobacteriaceae bacterium | reverse complement strand
CTGCGCAGCGCGGCCTGCGGGTCACTGTCGCCGAGGCCTGCCCCGGGCCGCTCGATAAGTGCTGCGGAGAAGGGCTGCTGCCGCCCGCGATCGCCGCTCTCGGGCGGCTTGGCATTCCGCTGGAGAGCCTTGCACCGTGCGGGGCTCCCATCCAGGGCATTGCCTTTGCTCGAGATCGCGAGAGAGCTTTTGCGGCGTTCGAGCCCGGGCAGACGGCGCTCGGGGTACGACGAACCACGCTTTACGCGCTGCTGCTGGCGCGCGCGCAGGCGCTGGGCGTACGCATGGTGCCTCACAAAGCGGCCCTCGTGGTAGACGGGCGAGCGTCCGCGGCGGTGGTCGACGGGCGGGAGCATCCTGCACGCTGGATCATCGGGGCCGATGGAGCACAGTCCGCGGTACGGCGCAGTGCCGGCCTTGAGCAAGGCCAGCTCGCCTCGAAGCGCTTCGGGGTACGGCAGCACTTCCTGCTGCGAGCGGGCACGCCCACGCCGGATCGCGTGTGGGTCCACTGGGCGCCCGGCGCGCAGGCCTATGTCACGCCGGTCGGCGACGGGCATATCGGCATCGCCGTCGTGTCGCGGGACAAGTTCGCATCGATGGCCGACGCGCTTCACTGCTTCCCTGCCCTCCACGCTCTGCTTGCGGGTGCCGCGGCTGTCTCCAGGCCGCGCGGCGCGGTCTCCAGCCACCGAACGCTCGGGGCAGTGCAGCGCGGCGCGGTTGCCCTGGTCGGCGATGCCGGGGGCGGCGTGGACGCAATTACCGGTGACGGACTGTCGCTTGCTTTCGGTCAGGCACTCGCGCTGGCAGATGCTTTGGCAGCAGGTGACCTGCGCTTGTACCAGGCGGCGCATGCCCGCCTGCTGCGGCCGGCGCGGGTGCTTTCGCGCGCCCTGCTCACCATGGCCGCGCACCCCGCGGTCGCCAGCGCTTCCATGGCTGCCCTGGCGCATGTGCCGGGCCTGTTTCACACCCTGCTTCGCCTCCACGCGGCGAAGCCCTTACCTGCGGGGAACGCTCCATGGCTGCCTGTACCTATCTCGATCAAGTCCACCCTGTAACGCCCCAAAGCGACGGTTGTGCGGAGTGCCTGCTCAGCGGCAGCGCGTGGGTGCACCTGCGTATGTGCCTGGTGTGCGGCCATGTGGGCTGCTGCGACAGCTCGGCGGGCAAGCATGCGACGCGGCACTTTGAGGCGACGGAGCACCCGGTCATGCGCTCGATCGAGAAGGGCGACCACTGGGGCTGGTGCTACCTCGACCAAATGACGCTCGACCTGCCGGAGTAGCCTGGCAGTCCGCCGCCGGACAAGCTTTCGAGCGCGACCCGTGCTTCCTCTTTAGGCGTAAACTTATGGCTAAGCGGCGCCACCGCGCGGCTGATGCACCACTCATGTTTAGGCCGTGCTCGCGGGCCGGCCCCCGAGGTTTCGCCGATGAGCAAGAACACGCCCGAATCATCCGAACAGTTGCAGGAACCTGAAAAGAAGCCGGGCTTTTCGCGCCGCAGCTTTCTGGGTCACCTGGGTGCGGCCGGGATCGCGGCCACAGCGCAGCCGGTGCTGGGTGCCACGCCGCAGGCCACAGCGGAAGCGCCGGCGCCTGCGATCGCACCGGGCAGCCGGACCGTCACCCTGCAGGTGAACGGGCAGCGGCGCAGCGTTGCCATTGAGCCGCGGGTGTCGCTGCTGGACTGCCTGCGCGAAAACCTGGACCTGACCGGCACCAAGAAGGGCTGTGACCACGGCCAGTGCGGCGCCTGCACGGTCCACATCAACGGCCGCCGCGTCAACAGCTGCCTTACATTTGCCGCGATGCACGAGGGCGATGAGATCACCACCATCGAGGGGCTGGGCCAGCCCGGCAATCTGCACCCGGTGCAGGCGGCGTTCATCGAGCATGATGCATATCAGTGCGGCATCTGCACTTCGGGCCAGATCATGTCGGCCGCGGCAGCGCTCAAGGAGCCGACGCTGACCGGGCCGGAAGGCCAGACCGACGGCGCAGTGCGGGAAGCGGTGTCCGGCAATCTGTGCCGGTGCGGGGCGTACAAGAACATCACCGCGGCCATCCAGCAGGCGCGCAACGGGCAGGTTTCCGCGGAGGACCAGACCATTAGCGCGTTTGTGCGGGAGCACATGGACGCATCCCGGGCGCTGAACGCGACCCGGGCCGCGGCAGGCACGTCCGTCGGGAGGCGCGCATGATCGACTTTGCACTCACGAAAGCAGCAAACCCTGAGCAGGCCGTACAGCTGGGCGCGAAGACGCAGACCGCGCAGCAAGGGGCCGACGTCCGCTTTATCGCGGGCGGCACCACGCTGGTCGATCTGATGAAGCTTGACGTGGAGCAGCCGCGGCAGGTCATCGACATTAACCGCGTCGGTCTGGACCAGATCACGCGAAACAGCGACGGCTCGCTGAGGGTAGGCGCGCTGGTGCGCAATGCGGACCTGGCCTACAACGCAGACGTGGTGAAAAGCTATCCGGCGCTCTCGCAGGCGCTGCTGGCCGGCGCAAGCGGGCAGTTGCGCAACATGGCGACGACCGGCGGCAACCTGCTGCAGCGTACGCGCTGCACGTATTTCCGCGATACCACCTTCGCCGAGTGCAACAAACGCACACCGGGCTCGGGCTGCGCGGCGATCGAGGGCAACAACCGCATCAACGCCGTGCTGGGTACCAGCACGCAGTGCATCGCAACGCACCCCTCTGACATGGCGGTGGCGATGACCGCCTTTGACGCGCGCATTCACATACAGGGCGTGCGCGGCGAACGCGAGATCGCGATTACTGACTTCTACAAGCTCCCGGGCAGCACACCGAACATTGAGAACGTGCTGGAGCCGGGCGACCTGATCACGTATGTCACGCTGCCGGCCCCGGCGCCCGGAGCGCGCTCGCTCTACCTGAAGCTGCGGGACCGCGCGGCCTACGAGTTTGCGCTCGCGAGTGCGGCGGTTGCGGTCGAGCTTGACGGAGACCGCATTCGTAAGGCGCGCATCGTGCTGGGCGGCGTCGGCACCAAACCCTGGCGGTCAGAAGAAGCAGAGCGCATGCTGACCGGCAAGCCCGCGGAAGAGAAGCACTTCCGCGCGGCGGCCGAAGCAGCGCTGCACGGAGCGAAGCCCTACCGCGAAAACGGCTTCAAGATTGAGCTCGCCAAGATGTGCATCGTGCGCGCGCTCACAAACGTGACCACCCAGACGGCATAGCGGAGAAGAACAATGGCGACCACGAGCAATCCCCCGGCAAGTGCATCCGCAGCGACCGGAAGCGCGAAGATTCTGGGCGCAGCTGTCCCCCGCATCGACGGGCCGCTCAAGACGAGCGGCATCGCGCGCTACTCAGCCGACTTCAACCTGCCGCGCATGGTCTACGCGGTGCCCGTGTGCGCCACCATCGGCAGCGGCCGCATCGTTAGCCTGGACGCGAGCCGGGCCGAGCGTATGCGCGGCGTGCTCAAGGTGTACAGCCATGGCAATGTGCCCAAACTCTACCGCCCCGACCCGGCCGGCAAAGCCTGGATCTCTGAAAGCCGTATGCCGTTCGAGGACGAGACCATCCTCTACAACGGCCAGTATGTTGCCGTGGTGGTTGCGGAAACCATGGACCAGGCCCGCCAGGCGGCGTCGGCTGTACAGGTCAAGTATGCTGCGACTCCGTCGAAGCTATCGCTCGACATGGGCGAGGAGTTGAAGGGAAAGCTCTCGATCCAGAGCCAGCGGGGCGACGCCGAGAAAGTATTTGCCACTGGTCCGGTTACGGTTGACGAAACCTACGTGACGCCCGTCGAGACGCACAACCCGATCGAGCTGCACGCCATTGTCGCCGACTACGATGGGCAAAACTTTACCCTGTATGAGTCGACCCAGGGCGTTGAAAACGCGCAGGTCGCGATGGCGCAGATGCTGGGTGTGCCGCTTGAAAACGTACGGATCGTCATGCGGTTTCTGGGCTCGGGCTTCGGGGGCAAGCTGGCCCCGTGGCCGCATGCGCCTCTCGCTGCTGCTGCCGCGCGCGACCTGAACCGGCCGGTCAAGCTGGTAGTGGACCGGCACATGATGTTCTCCAACGTCGGCCACCGCCCGCGCACCATGCAGCGTGTGCGCCTAAGCGCTGCCGCGGACGGCAAGCTGAACTGCATTTGGCACGATTACGTCAGCAACACCTCCTTTGTGCCGGACGACTCCGGCGAAGGCTGCGGCGAGGCCACGCCCAGCCTGTGGAGCACGCCCAACCTGCTGGTGCGCGATACGCTTGCGACGCGCAACATCGGCCAGTCGATGGCGATGCGCGGGCCGGGCGCCGTGCCCGGGCTTTTCGCGACAGAGTCCGCCCTGAACGAGCTGGCTGCAAAGCTGCGCATGGATCCGGTGCAGCTCCGCCTCATCAACGAGCCGGCCCTCGATGAGAGCAATGGCAAGCCGTTCTCCTCGCGCCACATGCGGGAGTGCCTCACCGTGGGCGCGGAACGCTTCGGCTGGCAGGGCTACAACCCCGAGGTTGCGAGCATGAAGCGCGGCGGCCTGGTACGCGGCTGGGGCGTTGGCTGCGCCTCCTGGGGCTCCGGACGCGCCGGCGTCAAGTCGCGCGTCAGCATGAATGATGACGGCACTGTCCGCGTCGTTTGCGGCACCCAGGACATCGGGACCGGCACCTACACGATCTTTGCGCAGGTAGTGCACGCACGCCTGGGCGTCCCCATGGACCGCATCTCCGTGGTGCTTGGCGATACAAAGCTGCCGACCGGCCCCATGTCGGGCGGTTCGGTCGTGACGGGCTCGGTCGTTCCGGCGGTCGACCTGGGAGCGAAGGGAGCCGCGGAGCAGATGCTGAAAGTCGCCTCGAAAAGCACGAGCGGCGCCTTTGCCGGCAAGCCTGTTGACCAGCTCGCGCTCTCCGATGGCTACATCCACCTCAAAGGGTCCACGCCGTCGAGCGGCGTGCCGTTTGAGCAAATATTGCAGGCTGAGAATGTGCGCTCGGTGACCAGCGACGGCAACATGGAAGGCACAGATCGCGACAAGGACGCGCAGAAGTTCTCTTTCCACTCGTTCGGCGCGCATTTCGCCGAGATCGAATACGACCCGGGCATCGCACGCCTTCGCGTCTCACGCATCACCTCGGTGATCGACGTCGGCAAGGTCATTAATCAGAGCGCCGCGCGCAACCAGATGGAAGGCGCGATCGTGATGGGCGTCGGCATGGCGCTGTTTGAGGAGACGCAGTACGACCCGCGCAACGGCCGCCCGACCAACAACAACCTGGCTGACTACATTCTGAGCACCAACCCGGACACCCCGGAGATGGACATCCACTTCCTCGACTACCCGGACACCAACCTGAGCGCGATCGGCGCGCGCGGCGTGGGCGAGATAGGCCTTGCCGGGGTAGCACCCGCCATTGCCGCTGCCATCTACCAGGCGACGGGTGTGCGCAAGCGCGAGCTGCCGGTGCGCATCGAGGACCTGCTGCCGTCGCCGCGCCACGCTGCCAGCCAGTTCGCTTAGAGCCAGCCGAGCCCTCTACAGCTTGGGGTGGAGCTGCGCGAAGCCGGTCGCCTGCTCATAGGCACGCGCCAGCAGCAGCGCTTTCGCGTCCTGGTAGTGGGCAGCCAGAAAGGTCAGGCTCACGGGCGTGCCTGGGCCGCCGATCGAGTCGTCGTCGCCCGCGTCGGTGTGCGGCGGCTGCGGCGCATCCGGGCCGCGCAGTCCGTTTGGCACAATCACGGCAGGGTGCCCGGTCAGGTTGGTTGCCAGCAGCTGCTCTCCCCCGGTAGGTGCGACGATGACGTCCACCCGGTCGAAGAGCCGCGAGACCTGCTCGATGGCAAGCGAGCGGGCGCGGTTGGCCTGGATGTATTCCACCGCCGGGTAGAATCGCGCGACGCGGAAGCTGTTCGGCCAGTCGTACGGGCTTTGCGCGGTCAGCAGCTTGTCGCGGCCGGTCATCGTCAGTTCGTCAAAGGCCGCGGCCGCTTCGGCGGTAAGCAGTGGAACCATCGCGGCGTAGGGCAGTTTTGGCAGCTCCACGGCGACGAGCTCGACGCCCATCTTGCGCAAGGCAGCCAGCGCGGCCGTGTCATACCTGTGGTCGTAGCGGCGCCGGGCGTTGTTGGCGGTCTGGGCGGAGGCGCGGGCAGCCGCGGCCTTTTCTTCGGCCTCCGTACGCGGCGCGCTCGCCTCTTTGCCGGTCGAGCCGGTGGGGGGCTCCGGCTTGGGCTCCTCAAAGGCGCTTGCCAGATAGCCCACCCGCAGTTTGCGCCAGTCCGCCTCGGCGTTCCAGTTAAAGGCGGCAGGCTTAACGGACAGATCCTGATCATCCGGCCCACAGATTGCCGCCAGCACGGCCGCGCAGTCTTCCACGCCGCGGCAAATCGGCCCCAGCTTGTCCATCGTCCAGCTCAAGGCCATCGCACCGGTCCGCGGCACAAAGCCGAAGGTCGGCCGCAGCCCCACAGTGCCGCAGCGCGTGGATGGGGAGGAGATGGACCCGAGCGTCTCCGAGCCGATCGAAAACGCGACGCAGCCTGCGGCGGTGGCAGACGCGGGGCCGGCAGACGACCCGCTCGAGCCCTGCTTCGGGTTCCAGGGATTGCGGGTGCGCCCGCCGAACCACACGTCGCCCATCGCCAGCGCGCCCAGGGTGAGCTTCGCCGCCAGCACGGCTCCGGCTGCGTCCAGCCGCCGCACCACCTCTGCATCTTCGTCGATTACCTGGTGCTCGAACCCGCCCGCGCCCCAGGTCGTCGGGTACCCCTTGACGGCGAGCAGGTCTTTCGCGCCCCAGGGCAGGCCGTGCAGCGGGCCAAGATAGTGGCCCTGCGCGAGCGCGGCATCGGCGGCGCGGGCTTTCTCCATCGCGCGCTCCGGGGTCAGGGTCACCACAAAGTGCAGCAGCGGGTCGTAGCGCTTCAGGCGGTCCAGGTACATCTCGGTCAGCGCGGCAGAGCTGACCTGCTTCTGCCGGATCAGCGCGCCGAGCTCCATGACAGAGAGAAACGCGAGCTCTTCCACGGCCGCCGGCCCGCGCGCTGTAGGGGGGCCGGCACTCCGGGACGTGCTGTAGACAGCGGGGACCGTTTTCGTGTCCAGCTGTGCGCCCGGCGGCAGCGGATCAAAAACAAACGCCGGCGCGACCGAGTTCGGGAGATGCAGCGCGCGAATGGCCCCGTAGGCTTCGCGCTGCTCACCGAGCGCCTCCACCATGGCGGCGCGCTGCGCAGGCTCGATCGGCACCCCGGCCAGCGCGGCCGCCTGGTCGATCATCTCGGGGGTCACACCGGCGTTCTGAGGCGCCTGCTGCGCCAGCGTATACAGCGCGCCCGGAAACAGCGTGGACGCAAAGCCCCAGCGGGCGGAAGCGGCGAGAAACAAACGACGGTCAAGCGGCATGGAGAATGGAGCTCCTTATCGGCGGGAAACAGGGTAGCTTCAGCGCGTGGCGCTGCCGCGGGCTGCATGAAAGCGCAGTATCGCACGGCGGCCGCCCGCTCTTTTCTTGAGGATTGGGACTTACGCTTGGAGCTGACGTCCTCAAGCTCATCACTACTGGATCGATGCTCCTGCGCGCGGCGTTAGCCACTGCCCAACGCCACACGATACTTTCCCCGAGGCGCCAGGCGCTCGCTCGTCATCGTGTTTTATTTAATGACTCGAGCAATCACTAGCTCAGTGCCAGCAGGAGCGCTGACCCCGGCGGAAGCATCGTTGCGCCGCCGCCGGCCGCGTTTGCAGCAAAGGAACTGTCCGGCTCCAGTGCCCATGCCACTCCCACCTTGCGCGCGCCCTGCCCAAACTCGACGCCGGTTGTGCTGTCGAGCGACGGGGCGCTAAGCCGGGTGCTTTGCCCCTGCGTCGGCGTGCCGCTCAATGCCAGCCGTACCGCTTGCGGCCCCTTGTTCAAGGCCGCCAGGAGCAGTCCCTTTCCCGTGTTGGCCGCGTAAACGGTCACGTTTGCAGCCTTGGCCTCCGGGGCGTCCACGCGCACCATCTCGCCCCCGGCAAACTGGGCTGCCAGCCACAAGCCGTAGTACTCCGGCCGCGCGCTCGATTGCCCCATGCTGTCCGTCGCAATCGGTGTGTACACGCCCACGCCGCCGCCATGGAGGTTCACCCCCACTGCTCCCCGGTTTGCCAGGTCCAGCATCAAGTCGCCGGCCCACAAGGCAGAGGCAAAGGTGTCGCTCACGCCGGGCTTGCCGCCGTTATAGCAGCTGTTCGCCTCTGCCATCCGGAAAGGCAGCCCGTAGGTCTTTGCCACTGCCAGCGCCGAGTACACATCGCGTTCCAGGCGTTCACCCGGATGGAGCAGGGATTCGATCGTCATCCTGGGGTCGCTCGGCGGCCCGCCGGCGTAGTAGTGTGCGGTGAGAGCGAAGACGCTGCCGTGGGCTTCCGCAGCAAAGCGTTCTGCCCAGCCTTCCGAGCTGTCCGGCCCTTCTACAGGGACGCTGGGAAGGCGCGCATGCACCGCTGCATACATCGCTTTCCACTGCGGCAGGAACTCCTCGTAGGTCCACAGGCTGCCTTTTCCGCCGTCGCCACTGTCGTCATGGCGAAATAAATCCGGCTCGTTGCCGAGCTGCAGCCCCAGCAGCATCGAGCCGCACGCCCCTGCCACGTAAGCCGCTTCCTCTGCTGCTAAAGCCGGCGTGCCATGCCGCAGGTTCAGGCCGTAGAGCAGCTGCCAGCCGGTTTCCCGCAGAAAGCCGGCAAGGTTGTCGATTGCCTGCGGCGTAATCCGGTACAGCCCCGGCGTTTGCACGGTTGCTTTCGCTCCGCGGTCAGGCCCATAGCCCGCCGCATCGCGCGTCGCGGTCGTTTCCCCACCCGGCACCCAGGTGGTAAACGCGCTGGTATTGCCGCCGATGCGCAGCACTCCCGCAGGCCCCAGCGTGCGCACAAGCGCAACCAGCTCCTGGTTGCCTGCGGCGAAAAAGCCCGGGTGCATCAGCTGCGCCGACTCATAACTAAGCCCCGCAAACGTTCTGGGTACCTTGCTCAGCACGGTTGATCGATCCACAGCTACCGCGATGCGCTTCGCGGCTGTTTCTGTCTGGGCGGCAAGCCTCCCAGGCGCGGCGCAGGCGAGCCCAACGGCGCCAAGGGCGCCCAGCAGGGTCCGTCGCGTCACTTGCTGCTCCTTTGTTCGCAGTCCTTCCAGCACGTTCACTTCCTTTGCAAGGCCGCGATCGCTCGCAGCCCGAAATCGTTATTGCGGGAGGAATTCGTAGCTGGCGAAGGCCAGCATCTTGCCATCCGGCGACCAGGACGGAACGTTCATCGTTCCGCGGCCGCCGAGCAACTTGGCGAGCGTGCGCACCTTTCTGTCGGAGACATTCAGTACCCGTATCTCGACGTCCTGATCGGCCGGATGACCCTGCGTCCCTGCCTTGTACGCGAGGAAGGCGATCATCGTACCGTCAGGCGAGATGTGCGGGAACCAGTCGCTGGTGTCGCTCACCAGGAGCTGTTCCTGGGCGCTGCCATCGGGGTGCATGCGCCAGAGCTGCATGTGGCCGCTGCGGTCTGACTGGAAGTACACCCACTGACCGTCCGGCGAAAACTCCGCGACGTCGCTTTTCGGCGCAAGCCGGCTTTCCGGGCCGCCGGCAACCGGAATGGTATACGCGTCAAAAGCGTCGCCATGCTGGCCGGTAAACGAGATGGTTCTGCCGTCGGGTGACCAGCCATGGAAGAACGCCGGGCCGCTCGGGGTAACGCGCCTGGGCGTTCCGCCCGCCGTGGGAACGACATAGATCCTCGCCTGCCCGTCAGGGTCCTGATTGCCAATGGCGATCAGGCTGCCATCCGGCGAGATGCCATGATCCCCGTTCAGCTTCGTTTCCGGAGTGGTTGGAATCAGAGTCGAAACAGCGGAGCGCGGGATGGTGCTGTCGATGGGGTGGATGCCATTGTCCAGCACAAAATGCTGCAGAGTTCCATCCTGGTCGAAGATGAGCGCCGTGCCGTCCGGCGTCCAGTTCGGGTCTTCAAAACGGACCGGCGCGGTATACCGCACGCGGCGGTCGGTCGAGGCCACAAGGACCGATTCAAGAGTACTGTGCAGCACCGGTTGGCCGGTCACAGCCGGCAAAGGCTCGATCTTCAAATTAGAAAACACCGCGGTTTCCGTCACGTTCTCGTCGTGCGAACAAACGCCAAGGCCGACATAAAAATCACCGGTGATGCCGACTCGCATGGCTGCGCCGGAAGACACCATGGCGCCGTTGGCGTCCGGGATAAATACATAGGCGTACTCACCGCGCTTCTCGATACGTACGCGGTGTGGTCCCTTGGCGTAGGTTTCGATCTCGTGGGTATCGGCGCCCGTGGCGTCGCGGTATTGCAGCGAGGTAAGGCCGTCGCCATGGCGGGCAACATCGGCGTAAACGGAGTGGGCATCGAGCGACTGCCGGATCATCAGCACTGCCTTGCGATGCGCATTGCCCTTCTCGCCGACGAAGTCGATGTCGGCGCTGAGGGCAACATCGCCCGACATCTTCTTCCAGACGAAATGAAAGTCGTCCACGCCGAACCAGAGGTTGGCACCACTGCCGGAAACCAGGTACTTCCCGCTGGACGCTTCGTATCGCCCGCTTCCGGGGTGGAGGATGGTGCCGAAATCACCCTGCCCCTCAAGCTGGCCGAGAGCCTGCGTGCCGGTCTGGCCAGGGGCCGTACCGGGCATGCCGAGGCATACCGCAAACGCAAACAAGCCGGTCCAGCGAAAGAGTTGATTCAGGCGCACGCGCTCCTCCATAGCAGGAAGTCAGGACAGGCATTGATCCTCTAGGGAAACGGTGAAGATTGGCAAGCGCGACAACCAGGCGCGATCGCAAGGAGAGAGTGGATTGCGCTCGGGCAACGGCCAACCGTCAGACCTCGCACTTCCCTGCGATCCTGTGTCCCACAGTCGAGTGCTTTGGGCGGGTCGCTGGTGCATCCCTGATCATCGCGCTCAACGGCCCGCTGCATCGCCGCCGCTCATGGCGCGGAGGCGGTCGCTGACGTTCATCAAGGCGCGGCCGTCGTGGTAGGCACCCTTCCATATGCTGCCCTTGTTGAAGGAGACCGGCTGCCCGTCGGGCCGCACCAGGTTGTACTCGCCGCCGAACTGCGGATCTACCTGGTAGGTGCGAATGTAACTCCACTGCTGCTGGAAGGCTTTCCAGTAGCGATCGTCCTCGGCTCCGTACAGCTGGTGCATCAACAGCAAGGCGTTCAAGCTCTCCACCTGCACCCACCACTCTTTCAGCAGGTCATCGGGTTTGCCGAACGCGGCACCTGAGTGGAAAAGGCCGCCCTTCTCGCCATCCCACCCGTAAGCGAGGGCGTGGTCCACGAGCATGCGGCCCACTGCGCGCGTGGTCGGCTCGGCGCTCTCGCCAAGAGCATCACTGGCTTCCTGCAGCAGGTACGCCGCTTCCACGTCGTGGCCGTAGCTGTCATGGTCAGGGATCGCCTTCCAGTCCGGGGTGAAGTACAGGTTCATGGCGCCGGGCTGCACCGTGATCGTGTCACGGACGATGTCCCGCAGCTCCCGCACACGCCTGCGCAGGCGTTCGTCCTTCCACACGCCGTAAAGCTCTGTGTAGGCCTCCAGCAGGTGAATGTGCGTGTTCATGGATTTGTAGCCGACCGGCGAGTCCGCCCCGTAGCGGAACTCGAGCGTGGCGGTATAGCGCGGAACCAGGACTGGCTTGCCCTCCCGCGTAAGCCACTCGTAGTAGCCGCCATGCTCGTTGTCATGGGCATGCTCCTCCATCCAGGCAAAAGCCTGCCTCGCAAACGCGAGCGTGGCCGGCTCGGGGTCTACCTTGTACGCGGCCGCCAGGGCGTAGACGCAGAAGCTGATGCCGTACATGTGCTTGCCATCGCCAAACTGCGGCGCAGGCCGCCCATCGTCGCCAAGGCCCCAGTAGAAGCCGCCGTACCGTTCATCCCACATGGTGCCGCGCAGATAGCGCACGCCATGGCGCACGTACGGCAGGTACTGGGTCCTGAACGCAGGCCGGCGCTCGGCAGCGGTAGCTGCGGTCCAGGTCATGCGGCCCTGGAAGACGGAGAACTTTCCGTGGCTCGGCAGGCGGCTCCATTGACGATCAAAATCGGCATAAAAGCCGCCATGCTCGTTGTCGATCGTGCGCGGATACCAGGGGTCCAGCACATCATGGATCAGCATGGACTCCGCTGCCGCCGCGTACTGGCGATAGCTGGCCGCAACAGGCGCGAAATCCGTGGGAAGGCGGGAAGGTGCCGCCAGCGGGGCGTTGACTCCGCCTGCACCGTTCGCGAAGATCGGCCTTCCCGCACTGACAGCAGCCAGGGCCGATGCCCGGCACAGAAACTCTCGTCGGTTCATGCCACTCCTATTTGCCATCAGCCCGGAAGAGCCATCAGCCCGGAAGAGCCATCAGCCCGGATCAGACCCGGGAAGAACGTCACCATTCAGCACCGCACAGGACGCGCCGCCCAGACCGTCCGCAATCACCGGCTGCGTGGAGCCGGACAGGAAGTGGACGTAGCGACCCTGCGCCGGGTTGAAGCGCGGCCACTCAGGCAGGCCCGGCGCGGGCGCGCCGGTGCGGGCAAAGGTCGTCCAGGCGGCCTGCACCTCGCCCGAAACAGCGCGGTCGTCGTCGGTTGGGCCGTGAGCGGCGTTCGGCGCTGCCGCCGGGAAGCCAAAGACGAAGCGCAGCTCGGCCGAGTGCTCCGCGGCTTTCGTCGACCCGGCTGCGCGATCAAACTGATACACAAAGGTCGGAAAACCATGGCTTGCATGCCAGCCGGCAATCTGCCGAACAGCGCATCGGAAGTCACGGTCCGTCTGGAAGCGCGCGCCGGCATCGCCCTCCAGCGGATTGGCCGGCGGCTGTGCATAAATCGCCTCCAAGGAAGGTGCCCGCTGCGGGCCCAGGGCGTACTCGATGAGGTGATTTGTCTGTGCCGGCGATTGCGCATGAGGCACAATCTCCTGCACGTTGGAGCCGATCATCAGCGGGATTGGCGCCTCATGGCCTTCAGCAAAGATCTGCGCCGGCAGCGCAGGCAGCACGTAGCCATCCACCGACGCGCCGCGGTAGCCCCAGAAGTTCTCGGGCGGCGGTTTGGGGGCGTTGTGTTCGGCGGCGAGCACGTCTGCTGTGGACGCTTGCCGCATCGCCGCCAGGTCAGGGCCGAGCGCCTTGACCACGGGTGCCCAGGCGTCCTCTGACTGCTGCCGGCTGGCGGTAGGCATCAGTCCCAGGACCTGGCCGCTTTCCTCCAGGGCACGCTGGAAGAGTCCGCGGGCCAGCGGGGAGGTCATCAGCAGCCCTGTGTCGACCGCACCAGCAGACTGTCCAAAGAGAGTCACGTTCGCCGGATCGCCGCCAAAAGCCGCGATGTTGTCATGCACCCACCGCAATGCGGCGATCTGGTCCAGGAGGCCATAGTTGCCCGAACCGCCATAGCCGGATGCACCATCGAGCGCCTCCGAACGGAGGAAACCAAAGATGCCGAGCCGGTAATCGAGCGTGACCAGTACGACGCCGCGAGGCACCAGCTGCAGCCCGTTCGACAGCTCTTCCGCCGCGCTGCCGGCGGTGTTGGAGCCGCCGTGGATGTACACCATCACTGGATGCCGGGTGCCTGCGGCAGGCGCCCACACATTCAGAAACAGGCAATCTTCGGTGCCATGCTCGGCTGAGCCGTCGTTCCACCCGAACTTCTGCTGTGCGCACGGGGCGCCATGCGCCACCGCGGGCCTCGGCGTGCCGGCGACTGCGCTCAGCGGGCCGAATGGCTGCGGCGGCCGCCAGCGCAGCGCGCCGACCGGGGGTTTCGCATAGGGGATGCCCAGGTACGCGCGCACGCCGGCAGCCGGTTCCGCACCCTGGAGTGTGCCGCCGGCAAGCTGGACCATCGCCGCGGGACTTGGAGCATAGTGGACCTGCGCCGAAGCAAGAGGGCAAGCCAGTAAAAGTGCAGGCGCAAGACGGCGAAGCTGCGGCATGTGCGGGCGGGTCTCCGTAAGCGTTAGTGGGTCGAGGGAACGTCGTTGGCGGCCGGTGTGGCGACGACGAAGTCAAATCTTTCAGCCGCTGCGGCATCGGTCGATGAGGTGAAAACGCCCAGGGGCTTGGGTCCGCCAAGCTGGCGCACCATCCGCAGGCCCCAGCCCGGATCTTTCTCAGGATTGGCCTGGTCCAGCAGCATCACATCCACGCTCAGCGGCCCAGGGTAGAACGCGTCCAACGGGGCTCCGCGGCTCGAGGCGTCCCGCGCGGGCGCTGCCATCGCAGGCTCCCATACCCAGACGATGTTGTCGAGGTAGTGCATGGCAAAGTTCCGGTGAATGTCCCGCAGCAGCGCCTCGGAACCCTCAGGACCCGGGTGAGCGCCCCACCAGTGCGCTTCGCTGTTCGGCGCAGGCATTGCACTCAGAAGCACCGGCGTACCCGCCGCCTGCAACTGCCCCAGCAGGCGGGCAAAGCCCTCAATCTCGCTCTGCCACTGCAGGTTGAGGGCGGTCCCTGGGCGGCGCAGTTCGTTCCACTCAAAGTCGTCGAGCGGTACGCTGTCTTGTCCCGTGGGTGAGGGCGGCGTCCAGCGCAGCAGCGGCACCTGACCGCTCCTGCTCACACTGCGCACCCGCTCGACAATGTCGGGAGCGTTTGTCTCCGCGATCGCAATCGCTGTGACCTGCGGCGGCTGTCTGCGGTTGGCTCCCGACAGTGGCATTGCGCCCATGGCGGCAGAGGAAACAGAGAACTTTGCCAGCAACGCCCGCGTGGCAGAGCTCGCCGCCAGGTCCTGGGGAGCAGGCGGCCCGAGCGTCGGCGGCAGCGGCGGGGACAGGCGCGGATCCCCGCGATCAACGACATTGGGAGCGTGAAAGATGGCCTCCAACTGTGCCGGGGAGTTTGCGCCCTCGGCTGAACCGCTCCACATCATCATGTACGCCCAGCGCGGCTGCCTGCCGAGCACGTCCAGCGTGGGCATCGCGCCCACCTCGGCCAACGCCACCGGTTTATGGCCGCCCCCAAGCGCCAGCATGCTCTCGTAGTAGCTCTGTTCAAAGGCGCCATAAACGTCGATGGCGACCACATCCGCGTAGTCTGGCCCGGGCCAGTACTGGTCCACCGGGCCTGCGTTTGCCGATGGGGCATTCACGTTCCAGACCCACACCAGATTATTTAAATGGTGCACATGCACGTAGCGGTCATAAATCATGCGGTACAGCGCCGCGGTACCGTTCGGTCCGGGTCGACCGCCCCACCAGAACCAGTTGCCGTTCATCTCGTGGTAAGGCCGGAACAGCACAGGCACTCCGGCGTCCTGGAGCTCGCGGAGGTAGCCGGCGATGCGGTCCACCTGCTGCTCCCAGCGCGCGTGGAGGTCGGTGCCAGGCGTAAGCACCTGCTGAAACTCCCAGTCCGTGAGCTTGCCCTGTACGCTGTCGTGAAACGTGACGGGCTCATCTTCGGTGGGGCGCACAGCGTGCCAGCAAAGCGCGATCACGGAGCCGGCGCGGTACTGGCGGATCACCTCCTGCACCATGGAGGCGCGGCCCAGAGTGGAATCCTTGTCTTCGCCGGCGGAAAAGCCGAAATCCTGTCCGAAGACCGCGGGGTAGTGCCCGGTCAACTCATACACGCGATCGCTGTAGCGAGATACTGTGTTCGGGAAATTATGCTCTCCGCTCAACGTCGCCTTACCGGCGATTGAGTCGATCTCCTTCAGCAGCGCACGTGCAGCGGGTGTGGCTTCGAGATTCACAGGGGCAGCATCCGGCTGCTGAGCCTGAACAGAAAGCCCGAGACCAAGCAGACCGGGAATGACATAGCGAAGAGGGATCACAGGCGCAATGCCCCGCGAAGAGATGTGGCCGGAATGGCCGTCTGCTGACGAGTGTGTTGTAGCACACCGTTGGGGGGACCTGAACGACTCCACCGCCCGGCTCCCTCCGGCGCGGAGTCTCGTGCAGGCGGGGCGGCATGGAAGGACGTACTGTTCTCGCGGATGTAAAGCCAGCGACATGCCGACTTAGCTCCACCTGACCCGACCCGGCAAGCTATCTACGTGCCTTTCTTGCACGCCTGTCAAAGGTCACCGATTTAATTAGTTACGAATGTGTTACTTCCTTGATGGGAGATACCGTGTTGCAATAGGGCTGACCGATTTTCGGTCAGTCCTGCTTTCTTTGAACCGCTGCATGCAAAGAGAGCTGGCGTCCGGGTCTGCCTCCAGGAGGCGCACCCGACGCTAACTTCTCGGCACGGTTCCGGTCCGGGTCGGTTTCATTTCCAAGTCGTTTCTTTCAAGTCAGGTGCTCCCAGATGTCGCTTCCTTCCCTATCCCGCCGCTTCGCCTCCTTCCCGGTGTCCCCGCCTGTCGTTCTCACCATGCTCGCGGCGGCTGCTTTCTCGCCAATGGCTCTGGCCGCGCCCAAAGGTGTGCTGCCTACCCAGTACACCGTGACCGCGCTCGGCGTGCTCACCAACCCCGGCGCCAGCTCCGTCGTGCGCGCCGGCGATTCCTTCGGCAATGTCGTCGGGGGCGACCAGGGCAGCGGGCCGCTCCAGTCCGCAGGCGGCTTCATTCTTTCCAGCACCGGCTTTTCGCTCATCACCAACCAGCTGAGCGCCGACTACGGCGTCTGCTACGGCATCAACGACGGCGGCGAGATTGTTGGCATGGTCAACGGGCCCAACTCGGTGCTGCCATTTCGGTCTGTCAAGCACGCCCAATTCCAGCGACTGTCGCTGCTGCCCGGCGACACGGGCGGCGCGGCTTACGCGATCAACCAGAGTGGTGAGGCAGCCGGCTTTACGACCGGCGCTGCCGGAATCCATGCCGTATGGTGGACGCGCCAGGGTCAGGTCACGCAGCTCGGCGCCCCTGCCGGCGGTACAACCGCCAAAGCCGTAGCCATCAACGACAAGGGCGACCTCGCCGGGACTGCCGGCGATGGCGATACCACCGCGGTGCGCTGGGTAAACAAGGGCGGCATCATCCCGCTCGATACCCTTGCCGGCTTTACCAGCAGCGAGGGCGACAGCATCAACACGGGCGGCGACGTGGTGGGCGCGTCGACCTCGGTCCAGGCCTTTGGGACGCGGATGCACGCGACGCTATGGCCTGCAGGCACCACAAATCCGCAGGATCTCGGCGTGCTTTCAGGCGGCACAAACAGCCGCGCCCGCAACGTGGATGACAATGACCTGGTGGTCGGTACCGGCGACTCGAGCATGGGCAACCGGGCATTTATCTGGTCTTCAGGCAGCGGCATGGTCGATCTGAATACCCTGGCGATCAATACCACGCTCATCCTGGTGGACGCGATCGCGATCACCAAGCAGGGAGTCATCGTGGCCATCGGTATTGATGTAAGCGATGCACCGCCGATGCACGCCATGGGCACCATGGTGGCTACCAGCCACGTAGAAGAGCGCGAGTTGCCGCGCCACATCGTCCTGCTGACCCCCGTTAAGTAGTTCAACGCCCCCCGGGCATTCGTTCCTCATTGTCAGTTCCCCGATAGGTAGATTCATGCGAACACGTACTTTCGCCGCACTTGCTTCTGCGCTGGCCGCGCCCTTGTTCACCCTCTCCGCTGCGGCGCAGGCCACCACGGGCCAGTGGCAAGACGGCCCAAACCTTCCCTACTTCCCCGTCCATATGAGCATGATGCCGACTGGCAAAATTATCATGTGGCCCGGCGACGGAGGGGTCAGCGGCAATGATCCGCGGCAGCTGGATCCAGTGACCGGCACCGTCACCTCGCTGACAGCCCCGGGATATGACATTTTCTGTGCCGGCCAGAGCATATTGCCGGACGGCCGCATGCTTGTTGCCGGCGGTCACATCAGCAACAACGTCGGTCTGCCGGCCGCGGTGATTTACGATCCGGTCGCAAATGACTGGACCAAGCTGCCGAGCATGAACGCCGGGCGCTGGTACCCCTCCGAACAGGTTCTGCCCAATGGCGACGTGCTCGTCGTTTCCGGCGATACTGACCTGACCGTCGGAGAAGACATACTGCCCCAGGTGTGGCAGGCAGCGAGCGCTTCGTGGCGCAGTCTGACCAACGCGCAGCTCACCCTCGGGCTGTACCCGACTTTGTCGCTTGCCCCGAACGGCCAGGTGTTCAATTCGGGTCCCTCGGTGACGACGCGCTACCTCAACACCACCGGCACGGGCGCCTGGACCACGGTCGGCAACCACATCTTTACCGGCTATCGCGACTACGACTCCATGGTGATGTACCAGCCCGGGAAGATTCTGGTAGCGGGCGGCTCTGACCCGGCGACCAATACCGCCGAGGTGATCGACCTGACTCAGGCCGCGCCGGCTTGGCGCAATACGGCGGCCATGAGCTATGCACGGCGGCAGTTGAACGCGCTTATGCTGCCCGACGGCAAGGTTCTCGTCACGGGCGGTACCGGCGGCCCTGGCTTCTCAAACCCCGACCCTACGCTTGCGGTGTACGCGGCAGAGGAGTGGGATCCGGCGACCGAGCACTGGACCACGCTTGCCAGCGCAACAGTGCCGCGCCTGTACCACTCCATCTCCATGCTTCTGCCCGACGGGCGGGTGCTCTCGACCGGCGGCAACAGCTACACGCAGAGTGAATACTTTTCGCCGCCGTACCTGTTTGCCGGCCCGCGCCCCACCATCACCTCTGCTCCGGCAAGCGTGAGCAATGGGCAGACCTTTTTCGTGGGCACACCGGACGCGGCCAACATCACCCAGGTCTCCTGGGTTCGTATGCCGTCAGTCACCCACACCTACAGCATGAGCCAGGCATTCTTCAGCTCCACCAACGTCGTGCGGAGTGCGGCGGGCATCACGGTCACCGCGCCCAATGACCCGACCATGCCGCCCGGCTACTACATGCTCTTCGTGCTGAACACCGGCGTTCCGTCGGTCGCCTCGATCGTCCATCTCGGTCCCACCGCGGCCAACAACCCGGTGCCAGTCGTCAGCTCGCTTGCGCCCGGCGCGGTTCCGGTCGGCAGCTCGCCGACGGTACTCACCGTGACCGGCAGCGGCTTCACCAGCGAGTCCGCCGTTGAAATCGACGGCACCTCGCTCGAGACGACCTTCACCAGCCCGACCCAGATCAGCGCTGTCATCCCGGCGCAGTTCATGGCGACAATCGGCACAAGCGTCATCTCGGTATTTACGCCTTCGCCCGGCGGCGGCAACTCCGCCCCGCTGGTGTTGACTGTCACGCCGACGCCGACGCCAAATCTGACCCAGACCGGCGCGATTATTGCGCGCATCACCGCGCCGCTTGGCATGGGCAGCAAGAACCTGGAGGTCATCCGCGACGGCGATCTGCCGCCGGTGGGCACAGCCGATACACGCCGGGAGTACGACACCTACAGCGGCGGCGCACCCGCGACCGATGACTGGATCGGCTACCAGTACGTCACACCGCAGAGTTTTGCCACGGTGCTTTTCCAGGAGGGCGTCAACTTTGCGGATGGCGGCTACTTCAACAACCTGAACGTGCAGGTGCGCCAGAACGGCAGCTGGGTAAGCGTGGCCAACCTCGTGTCCACGCCCGTTTACCCGCCGAACGACAACATCAGCTATGAAAGCTACAAGCTGACCTTCCAGCCCATCACCGGCGACGCGATTCGCATTGACGGGGCGCCGGGCGGCGCCTCCTACTTCACCTCTGTCGGTGAGCTGCAGGTGTTTGCGCCCACCATGCCTGACCTCACGCAAAGCGGCACCATTATCGCGAGCGTGCCTGCGCCTACCGGGGGAGGCAACAAGAACCTGGGAGTCATACGAGACGGCGACCAGCCGCCCGTAGGTACCAAGAATGCGGCGCGCCAGTACGACTCCTACAATGGCGGCCAGCCTTCAACCGATGCCTGGATCGGCTACCAGTACTCTGCCCCGCAAACGTTCACGCAGGTCGCCTTTCAGGAGGGCGAGTCGTTTGTGGACGGCGGCTGGCTGATCAATCCGACCATCCAGGTGCGGCAGAACGGCGTGTGGACCAGCGTGAGCGGGGCCACGGTAACGCCTGTCTACCAGGCGAACGACGGCCTGGGCTTTGTCACCTATATTTTCTCGTTCGCGTCGGCAACCGGCGATGCCATCCGCATCGACGGGCAGCCGGGCGGCTCTGCCTACTTCTTCTCTGTAGGCGAGCTGGATGTGTACGGTGCACCGGCCGGGAGCGTCACTCCGCCTCCAGCACCGGTGCCGGCTCCGTCGCTCACCGCGATAACGCCCAGCGCCGCCAATAATGGCGCCTCACCGTTCCAGCTGACAGTAACCGGCACAAACTTCGTCTCGGGCGCCACCGTGCAGTGGAACGGCACGGCGCTGCCGACGACCTACGTGAGCAGCACGCAGCTGACTGCGGCCGTCCCGGCCAGTGACGTGGCCGCGGTCGGCACAGCACAGGTAACGGTCGCCTTACCCGGCGCAGGTTCCTCCTCGTCCGCGGCGATCACCTTCACCATTAACCAGGCGCCCGTACCCAACCTGACGCAGACGGGCACCATCATCGCCAGCGTCACCGCGCCGGCCGGCCAGGGAAACAAAAACCTTGCCGTGATTCGCGACGGCGACCTGCCGCCGATCGGCACCAAGGATCCGACCCGGCAGTACGACACCTACAACGGCGGCCAAGCGTCCACTGACGGCTGGATCGGCTACCAGTACACGAGCCCGCAGACCTTTGGCCAGGTTGTCTTCCAGGAGGGGGAGAGCTTTGGGAACGGCGGCTGGCTTGTGAATCCGGTCATCCAGGTCCGGCAGAGCGGCGTGTGGATCAACGTAAGCGGAACCACAGCGACGCCCACCTACCAGGCGGCCGACGGTTCCGGGTTCGTCACCTACACCTTCTACTTCACCCCGGCCACCGGCGACGCGATTCGCATCGACGGCCAGCCGGGCGGCAGCGCGTACTTCTTTTCGGTAGGCGAGATGGAGGTCTACGGGCCGGCCCCTCCAGGGTCATCCCCGACGCCGACACTTACCTCCATTACTCCAATCACGGCTAACAACGGCGACGCGCCGTTCAAGCTGACGGTTTTGGGCACCGGCTTCGCCTCCAGCTCCAGCGTGCAATGGAACGGGTCTGCCCGGCCAACGACGTGGGTCAGCAGCACGGAGGTTATCGCCGCCATCCCTGCGAGCGATGTTGCCTCGATCGGCACGGCGCAGGTCACGGTGGCGACTCCGGGTGCCGCCGCCTCTTCCGCCGCCGCGACCTTCACCATCAACCAGGCACCGGTACCAAACCTGACGCAGACCGGCACCATTATTGCGAGCGTCACCGCACCGACCGGCTCGGGCAACAAGAATCTTGCGGTCATCCGCGACGGCGATCTGCCGCCCGCGGGAACCAGGGATCCGAGCCGTCAGTACGACACCTACACCGGCGGCCAGCCTTCCAGTGATGTCTGGATCGGCTACCAGTACAGCGCCTCGCAGACCTTTACCAAAGTCGTTTTCCAAGAAGGGGAGAACTTCGCGGACGGCGGCTGGTTCACCACGAGCAATGTGCAGGTCCTGCAGAATGGCACCTGGGTGAGTGTGTCAAACCTTGTGTCCACGCCTGTCTACACCGGCAACGACGGCCAGGGCTTTGTTACTTACACGCTGACCTTTACCCCGATTGCCGGTACGGCCATTCGTCTGGACGGGCCGCCCGGCGGGAGCGCGTACTTCATCTCGGTGGGTGAGCTGGAAGTGTTCGGCCAATAGCGAAGGGGCGGGCCTGGTCGCCGTCGCATCGGAGTTTCCGGTGCGGCTGCGATAGGCCGCTGCAATGACGCTCCAGAACGCTATCTACATTGAACGCCCCGGAATGTGGCGAGTTCGGGACGAATCCTACTTCTGGGCGAACAGATCCTCGACGAGCCTGGCTGCTTTGTCGAGGGCGTAGTTCTCTGCCAGGACAGCTTTGAAGTGTGCGGCGTTGCTTTGATACTTCCCATCGTGGAGTACCTGCCGGATTGTGCGGATGAGGCGGTCAGCGGTGAGCTCGTCTAGTTCAATCTTCTCGCCGACCTGGTGATACGCAATGCGGGCGGCGACGCCGGGCTGGTCGAAGCCGATGGGGACGGCAACCATGGGGACGCCGAGGCGCAGGCATTCCAGCACGGTGTTAAGGCCGGCATGGGTGATGCAGAGCGAGGCACGCTTGAGCACTTCAAGCTGGGGCGCTTCTTCTACGACCATGACGTTCGAGGGGCGCTTGCCGGAAGTCGCGGACGGGTCCGAGCCGCCCAGGGTCAGCACAAACTGCAGTTCCGGAAGCATGCTCATCGCTTGCAGCAGAAGGTTCCGGACGTTTTCCGATCCATTGACCAGCGTTCCCAATGAAGCGTAGACCAACGGTCGGCCGTCGAGTTTGTCCCAGGGAAACGCGATGGAAGCGCGAGTGGCGTCATGCTGCAGAGGACCCACGTACCTCAATTGCGTGGGCAGGGAGCTGTTTGGGAAATCGAACTCCTGAGGGCTTTGCGTAAGGATGCCGAGAGGTGAGGCGAGTGCGGCGGGGACGCGTAGATCTATTTCCAGGCCGACCTGTTCAGCATAGGCGGCACCCATGGCGGAAGTCCTGGCCGCCAGCTGCGCCAGCTGCTGCAGCGCCTCCTTGTTCCTGGCAAGTGCTTCCGGGGTCTTCTCAGGCGGCCAACTGAACGTGGGGATAGGCGTCGAGCCGGACAGGTCGTAGTGCATGGGCAGCCAGATCTGAAGAAACGGGATGTGCCTCTGCATTGCGACGAGCGGCGCTGACCTGTAAGCAGCGTCGATAATCAGGCCATCCACTGGATTGTGAGTGAGAGCGTCGGGCAGGTGTTGGAAAAGGATTCCAAGCAAGTCCGGCAGGAGTCTTTGAAACCAGTCTTCGATGATCGGCAGGCCAGACAGGGTGGCGAGCGGCTTGAGCAAGTTCGGAACGTAGCCCACCGGAGCCTCTTCGCCACCGAAAGGGATGAAAGGGATGCCAGCAGCGAGACTGACCGATCGAATATCGGGAAGGTTAAAGAAGAGGACCTGGTGACCGCGCTCCTGAAGGGCTCTCGCGAGGGCAAGCATCGGGTTCAGATGGCCGGTCAGTGGAAGACTTAGCAAACCTAATCGCAATGCGACTCCACTCTTGTATGCCGCGCTGTCCGCGCAAAGCTGTTGCATCGGGCGCTGCCGAACACGACTGAACCGGCGAAGTGCACGCAGCATGGTGCATAGCGCACTTCCTACTCCCGATGCACCCGCAGTGAGATGCATGGGAGTTACTGCCAGTGATCCAATCTATCGTGACTTAGGCAGCATGTCGCAGAAGGGGCGCCTCGCGTAACCGCGCCAGTAGGCTCGCGCACGTTCTTGGCAGCTTCTGGAAGTAACTTCTCTGTTTCTGTCGGAGATAGAGAAAAGAAGGCTTCGATATGCAGCATTACCTTCTGTAGCTGTCACTTAGTTCTGGTGCCACGAAACCGTCAACTACAAGATTTAGTGGCGGGGACGACGGGGCTCGAACCCGCGACCTCTGCCGTGACAG
>CAXUDF010000037.1:18283-24097 GCA_964249695.1 uncultured Acidobacteriaceae bacterium | reverse complement strand
TTCCCTCGTCCTGAGGCGCGGCCCCTATGTCATTGCCGCAGGGCTCGATCAATCAGATCCCGGCAGCCCAAAGCAAGCCGAACCGACCATCCTGAAGGGCGACTTTATCGACTTATTCGACCCGGAGTTGGGAGAAAGCGATCACCTGGAGATCGACCCGAACACACGCGCGCTTCGGCTCGATCTCGATGCTGTACACGTCTCCGCACCGCGGGTGCTCGCGGCTTCTGCGAAGATCTCCCGTGAGATTGCCGCGACAGGGAGCTTGTCCTTCGAATTCCAGGGCATCGATCAGACGCAAGCGGCTATCCGCGTCCTTATCTTGAAACCAGTAAGCGCCGTGCTCCTCAACGGCCAGACCGTTAACCCTGAGCGCTACCAATTAAACAATCGGACGCTCTTGCTGCATCTGCGAAACGCAGCTGCCCCGCAACGGATACAATTACTGTTCTAAGCCGAGCCGTGTTTTGACCGAGGCGGCGCCGCCCGCAAGCTGCCGTTGGAGGACCTACGTGAAGTCCTGACATAGGTACTATTCGGGCCTGGGATGGCGTCGGTGGCATAGGGCGCGAACCTACAACAGAGCTTATGTTGACGATCTCTTACGGCCTGCTTCCTGTGTCATAAGTATGCCAAGAGGAATATGGAGCAATGCGCTCCCGCTGGCGCAGCCATAGGCTAGAGTTCTATTCGGGAGAAAGCTGATGCTAGTGTGCCGTCAACGCCTACTACTTTTACTGACGTTAGTTCTTATCTGTACAGCTGGTCCGGCCTCTGGCGCGCTTGCCCAATCTGGAGGAGCTGGCCCCTTGCAAGCGTTGGGCTTTGACCGCAATGACTATCCAGGCGATGCCATGATGGTCACCCTGCACCGCACCTTCGCTTTTACCGGATTTTGGGTGACCAGCCCTCCTGGTGAGAACACCAACACCTGGATTGGGAAACGACGCTTGCTGCGTGAACAGGGATGGGGGTTTCTCGTGCTCGCGAATGGAAAGCTGGATGCGGAGATACAGAAGGCCAGCCATCGCGGCATCGCGCCCTCCTCCCTGGGCAGACAGGATGCAGCAGCTGCGGTAGGCAGCGCTCGCCGTGAGGGCTTTCCTCCGCACACCATTCTTTTTCTTGATCAGGAAGAAGGTGGTCGTCTGCTAGCAGAGCAAGCCAGCTATCTTCTAGGTTGGACTGAGGCGGTCGCTGCCAGTGGTTTTCGCCCGGGTGTGTATGCCAGCGGCCAGCCGGTGCCGGATGCACCAGGCACCGTCATCGACACAATCCGCGATATTCGCGCCCGCGTACAAGCCGGCGGTCTGCATGAGATTGCAATTTTCGATGCCCTTGACCAATGCCCGCCCGCCCCGGGGTGTGTGGTGCAAGCTAAACCACTTAGTGCCTCGCTCGACGCTGATCTTACCGCCTGGCAATTTGCGCAATCCCCGCGCCGTCCCGAGATTACGAAGAGCTGTGCCGCCAGTTATGCCGCAGATGGGAATTGTTATGCTCCCGGCGCTCCAGGCGTCTTCCTGGATATGGACACGGCACGCAGCGCAGACCCGTCCGAAGGGCGGTAAGCCGGACAGATCTGGAAGCAGGGCAGCTCCATTTTGTTCGGCCGCGACATCGATACAGCTTTACAGATCATATTTCGGTTCAGGATATCTGACCGGCGGCAGAGAATCGGGAGCGCATCGGAGACCTCCGATGCGCCGCCTCCACCGCTTGCTCTTTTGACGGGATGCTGTAACCCCCCTCGCGAGGAAGAGGTCTGAACTCTCTCTTGGAAGACGAAAGATAAACCCGGCTTCACCGGGATGGGGAGGTTGAGGAACCAAGTACTCCCTGACTTGGTCTAGTCGGTAAAGACTAGGCAGCAAGTGCGAACGCTGGGGCCACCGACTTGGTCGGGAAGCTCACAACATTGGCCTTGCTGGCGAAAACACCCTTGTTGGCATGTGTCGTCTGTGTGTCCGGTAACGGAGGCCACACCACCCGGCTCGTCAGCTCTGCACCCACCACCCCCGTCGAAACCGTGACGGGCCCACCACAACACTCGAAGCACACTGCCCAAGTGCTCTGGTGGACCCGGCGGGAGTCGAACCCGCGTCCGAAGATGTGAATCAAAGTCTGTCTTTTCACGAGCGTTACACTCCCCTTGACGGGGAAGCTTGCGGACCGGCTCCGCGGAACCGGTCAAATTCTGAAAGAAAAGCCAACCCGCACTGCGCGGCGAGCCTGAGCCCTGATCTCTGAGAATAACCCCTTCCACAGCTTAGTTCAAGGGAGCCCTCGATCCGGATGCGGCGTCTTCATCAAAGCGGGCGAGCAGGAGTTTGCGGCGCGTGCAGCCGCTCGTCCAGCGCGAAGCAGCGCACTGCAGCATGCGATGACTACTCTTCGGCGGGCGGCGCATCCACGAACGCTCGCGGTAGTTGGGGACGTTTGCCATGCTTTGGTGCGCAAGATGGCTCATCGCAGATCCGGGAGGAGCGCCAGCAATCTTCAAGCCGTGTTGACGGCAAAACATCAGGATTCCGTACGAGCAGTCACGACAGGTTTGTAAGGGACTCTCTAGTAACTTCGCATGAGTAATCAGGGAGGAACGGGTAAGGCAGACAGCGCAAGCGACCTGAAGATTGCTATACGCTTAAGAAGCCGAATTGCTGTAGCGCCTTCCTGCTTAAACGACCAAGTAGCAAATGAGGAGTCGTTGAACAGCTGACAGGAGTTGTCCGCCTGGCTCTCTTTGTCCCACTACTGTTCGTTAACGACCCGGGCGGACTATCCACGTCCTTGCAGCGCTCGACCGTAGTTGGTGACGTCTGCCTGCTGAAAGCTTTGCGCAGATCTGGTTCGGCGCGCTCATCAATCGGCTGAGACGCTCTCCGGCATCATCGCCTCGCAGGAAAGTCCGGCGCGTACGGCGGTGATCATTTCGCGGATCTGCTCGATCACCAGTTCCGGCTCGTCCAGATGTACCCAGTGCCCACTCTTCTCCGCGATCAACTGCTCTGCATTGGGTCCGATCTTCTGCAAATCCGCAGCCGAGATTGCTTTCGGATGCCCCGGCGTCAGCAGCACCACCGGTATGCCCACGATGGGCGTTGCATCCAACATCTCCGTCACAGTTCCCGGCACTCCCAAGATATGCGCCGTCATTCCGCGAAAAAAGGCCGGATTTGACCAATGCGCCGCCACAATCCGCCATACCGCCGGCGGCATCTTGTGCAGTTCGCTTGTAATCCGGTCCAGCACATTTTGCCCACCGGTCGCACGCGTGAAAAGGTTAGTAAACCTGCCGGATCGGCAGAAAAACGACATAGTCGTCAGCCGCGCCAGGCCGGAATACGCAATCGGCACACCCCACTGCGTTAACTGCGCTCCCCGCTTCAACAGCCTTCGCTGCGACTCATCTACCGGCGGCCACTCGTCGGTGCGCATTGCATCGACTAGTACCGCGCCCACTACCTCGCCGGGATGTGCAGCAGCAAAATAGCGCACCACCAGTCCGCCATACGAGTGGCCCACCAGCAGGTAAGGCGGCGCAACGCCGGCAGCCTGCAGCATCGCCCGCAACTCCTCCACTACCTTTGAAGGAATGCGCTCCGACACCGCCGGCGTGCTCCAGCCAAGCCCCAACCGGTCGTATGAAACTGTGTGCGCGAACTCGCTTACCGACTCCTGGACTTTGGCCCAGTTCTGACTCGTGGACCCAATGCCCGACTCGAAGATCACCGACGGGCCAGGTCCTTCGCCCATCTCCATCATGAACAGCCGCCGGCGGCCGCCGATGTCCACCAACCGGCCCAATCGAAGAAAACGCCTGCGGTCAAACCGCGCCCCAACCCACTGATACAGCAGCCCCAGACCCGGAATGATGGGAATCAGGAGCAAGAGCCAGAACACGCGGACCATATACTATTCTCCTTGCCGATGAGGCGGATAAGATGGAAGTCTTCCCGTGCAAGCCTTGGAGCCGAAGCTGCGAACAAGCGACACCTCATTCTGTCATTACTACATGCGGCGGAACAGCAGTGCCGTCATGAATCTTCCAGGACTTTCACAGATCTCGAGACTACCGCGCCAGGCAACTTCAGCTTTTGCTGCGTTTTCGAGTCTGCCCGTCCGCCTGGTCTCTCGTCCACTTGATTCCTCATTTACCTGGTGCAATGTTTTGCGAAAGCGGAGGACCCAGTTGACGACGCGGGTGCCAGAGTGGGGTAACATCACCGAACTGAGAACCACTTGCCGCAAACTCGGCGGGAGCTGCAGCTTGACGCAAATGCATTCGGGCAAGGCAGCTTTTGTGATGAGAAGTAGGAATCAGGAAAATCGAAGGCGTCAATCACACGAACTGCGCCATGGTTGATTCCATCGTCCAGCCCATTCTGGAAGTGCGCAATCTGCGCAAAGAGTACGACGAAGGGCGCATTCAGGCTCTTCGCGGTGTGGATTTCTCGATCAACGCCGGCGAATTTGTCTCCATCGGTGGACAGAGCGGCAGCGGTAAATCTACCCTGCTTCACCTGCTGGGCGGGCTTGATATCCCCACCAGCGGCGAAGTCCTGTTCCATGGTGCCGCTCTGGGCTCTTCCATCAGCCTCGACGAGTATCGATGCCACCACGTCGGATTTGTCTTTCAGTCTTTCTACTTATTGCCCACGCTGCGTGCTCGTGAAAACGTGGAAGCGCCCATGCTTGCCACAAGCAAGGGCGGCGGCAATCATGCGGAACGTGCCGAAGCACTGCTGCGCGAGGTAGGGCTGGAGCACCGGATGCGTCAGCACCCGAATGAGCTTTCCGGAGGAGAGCGGCAACGGGTAGCCATCGCTCGAGCGCTCGCCAACAATCCTTCAATTTTGTTGGCGGACGAGCCTACTGGGAATCTTGACAGTGTAAACTCCGCGCGCATTATGGAGCTTCTGACCGGCATCCAAAAAACCCGCGGTATGACGCTGATCGTCATCACACACGAGGACGAGATTGCGAACTCCGCGCCGCGTCACATCCGCGTTCATGATGGAAGGATCGTGCCATGAGACTTGCATCGACGATAGCTGGCGCCATGTTATTGCTCGGGACCGCTGCCCGCGCAACGGACGCGGGAGACGTGCGGGCGCTGGTCGCTGTCGCGCGTCACGGTATCGAGGTTGAGGACTCCCGTGCCACCGGGCACCTGGTCCGTGTGGACGCAAGCGGAAAACGGATCAGCCACGCTTTTGCCGTAAAGGCCCACTGGTTCCCAGGCGTCCTGCGCGTGCTCCTCCAGGTCGACCCATCCGGGGAGCCCGCTCCGTCCCAAACAGAAGCGTCCCAGACAGAACCGTCTCAGACAACTTCACCGCAGGCTCCGGTGGAAGTTCCGCGCTCGAAATCGCCGCACAATGAGCGCACCAGTATCTTGTTTGAAATGCGGCCCAGTGGCCAGAGTACGATCCGGGTCTTTCCTCCACACGGGTCAGCACCGGCGTCCTTGCCTTTTGACAAATGGGGTGAGAGCGTCGATGACAGCGACTTCAACTATGAGGATTTTCTTCAGCCGGAGGATTACTGGCAGAACCAGACCTTTCTCAAGAGCGCCAAGCTTGGCTCTCATGATTGCGATGTGCTGAAGAGCGCACCGGGCGCGTCGGACCGTTCGCATTACGCCGAGGTTCAAACGTGGTTCGACCACACGACCGGCTATCCCATTTACGTGGAGAAAACGCTGAAAGGGGCGGACACCGTCAAAGAGTTCACGTCCTTCGGTCTGCGCCAGTCCGGTGGAGTCTGGTCGGCCAGGCAGGTTGAAGTGAAAGTTCATGGCCGCCCCGGATC
>CAXUDF010000037.1:0-18183 GCA_964249695.1 uncultured Acidobacteriaceae bacterium | reverse complement strand
CGCTCTTGTAGCACCCGCCGAAGAAACTTACCGGTGTGATTTTGCGGCAATTCGCCGGGGGCCAGAACCCAGATGCGCCGCGGCGCCTTGTACGCCGCAAGGTGGCTGCGGCACCAGCCCAGCAGGTCCTCCTCTTCAGAAGAGGAACCAGCCTGCAACTCAACGGCGGCCACGGGGATCTCGCCCTTCTCCTTGTGCGGCAGGCCGAACGCGACGGCGCGAGCCACGGCAGGGTGAGTCAGGATCGCCTCTTCCAGTTCGCGCACATACACCGAGTAGCCGCCCGACTTGATCACCTCTTTTGTGCGGCCTACGAGCCGGATCAGTCCAAGCCGGTTGCGCTTGGCCAGATCCCCGGTACGCAGCCAGCCGTCGCCGGTCAGAAGGCTCCCGGCTTCGGCCCCGGGCTCGTCGTGCCGCTTGTTCTTGCGCTCGTCTGGCCGCTCGTCTTTCCAATAGTGCGGAGCGAGACCGCGTCGGCGGATCTGGCATTCGCCCGCGACACCTGCCGGCACGATTTGCCCGTTCTCATCAACCAGGCGGATGCGAAATGGCGGCACCGGGAAGCACAGGTCGCCGCTGCCGGGCAGCCACGGCAGCTCGACACCCATCATGGCGAGGCCGCCCAACTCGACCATCCCGTAGCCGTTCAGCAGAACGGGTGGGATACGCCAGCGCCCGAACAGCCGGAAGAGCGCTCCAAACCGGCGCAGACGCAGCCGGACGTCGGAGGGAAGATGGTCGCTGGCGGAGAGCCAGACACGTACGCTCTGGAGCCGAGACGGGGCGGGATTGCTGTTGAGAAGGCGGGCAAACATGGTGGGCACGCCGACAAAGGCGGTCACGTGGAAGCGCTCGACCATTGCCAGTGCGGCTTCCGCATCGAAGCGGTCGAGAAAGCAGCCGCGGACCCCTGCCATGAGCCCATATAAAGCAATGCTCACCGCCATGATGTGGGACCACGGCAGCGCGATGAGAGCCAGATCGCGCGGCCCCAGGATCAAGCCGGAAATCACAGTGGATGCGCGCGCGCCAAGCAGCGCGTTGCTTGACAAGGCTGCGCCTTTAGGGAATCCGCTGGTGCCGGAGGTGTGAAAAATGGCGACTGTTGCGGCCGGATCGATTAGGACTGGCGGTGCCGCTGTCGCGGTCCCGGAAACCCGCAGGAATCCTTCGAGCGTTTCCTCCTCATCTGCCTGAATCCAGGTGCGCACCTCCGGGTTCAGAGCTTCGCGGTCGCGGATGGTCTGCTCAAAAACGTTTCGGTCAGTGACAAGAATCTGTGTGCCGCTATCGGCGAGAATGCGGCGCACCTCAATCAGGGAGAGTTGAGGGTTGAGCGGAACCGCGATGCCGCCCGCGCGGATGATCGCAAGAAACCAGTGAAAGCATTCCCGAGTATTGCCGCGGTAGATGGCGACAGGCTCCCCCGGGCGAAGGGCGATCGTCTCGCGAAGAAAAGCATCGATCGCGCGAACTTCGCGATGCAGGTCGGAGAGACGAAAGGCGCCGCTCTCGTATACGGCGACTTCGCAATCCCCCTTTCGCCGGACCAACACATCCACCAGATTGGCGACCGTGAGTTCGCGGTCTCGCGCAAGTTGATAGCGCCCGATGAGGCTCACGGCGCAGAGACTGGCTTGCGGCCCCAGTCGCTGGCCACGCAGTAGTGGAACAGGCGGTCGAGATAGTCGAGGACCGGAGGCGGACTTACCCCGGCAGGCTCGAGCAGGCGTTCGGCATTGCCGGTATCAAACTGCATGCGCATGGTGAAGTAATCCCGATATGCGCTCCCGTCGCGCAGCACACGACGTTTGCGCCCCCAGAGCGACAGAAACAGAAGCGGCCGTACCACGGCGTAGAAGAAGCCCGGATCCACGAAGCGCGGCTCGGGACCGCGGAAGTACTCCATGGCGCGGCGGCCCACCTGCTCGATGGTCGCGCTGGCGCGCGGTCCGGCACAGAGGTGAACCGTAGCGCCCAGGGCGGCTTCATCAAAGAGAAGCTGCACGACCGAGGCGGCGACGAAATCGACAGGCACGATATCGAGCACGGCGTCCGGGTAGCCGGGAACGGTGCGCCAAAGGCCTCGCGCGTAAATCTTGAGCGGCCAGTACATCATTTTGAAGCTGGAGGTGACGCCGGTTTTTGAGTCGCCGACGATGATGCTGGGACGCAGGATCATACCGGGAAGGGAAGCGAGGCGCGTTTGCACCAGAGCCTCAGCCTCTGCCTTGGTTTGCTCGTACGTATTGCGGTAGCGCTGGCCAACGGCAAGCTCGTTTTCGCGCACAAGGCCCGAGCGCTCGCCGGCCACGTAGGCTGTGCCCACGTAGGCAAAGCTGCGCAGCGCGCGAGCGCCGCTTGCGAAGTCCAGAATGCGCCGTGTGCCCTCGACATTGATGTGCCGTGCCTCCTCGAGCGAATGATCGAATCGGACTGTGGCCGCGGAGTGGATGACGCGGGTTGTTTCAGCCGAAAGACGCGCGTAGGCCGCAGGATCGAGCCCGCAGTTGGGGTGGCTAACGTCGCCGGCAAAGACTTCGACGCGCGCACGCTCGGGCGGCAAAAGAAAGGCGTCGGCGCGCTGCCGAGCCGTTTGTCCGGCTCTGTCGCGAACGAGCAGCGCCAGGCTGGCGTTTGGCTGCCGCTCCAGGAGTGCGCGCACCAGCTGCACGCCGAGGAAGCCGGTTGCGCCCGTAACCAGAATGAGCTCTTCGCTGTTCAGTTCAAATCCGTCCTTGGTTCGCGCGCTGAAAAGGAGGCCGCTTCAGTGCCGCTGGAGGCTCTGCGCGAAGCCGCGCGTTTCGGCTAAGTATAGCCGCTGGCAGCGGCGCTGATGCGTCGTCGGAAGAGACGAGTAGCGCCCCCCTGAAAGCATCGGGGCGGCCGCAGGCGGGACCAGCGCGAAGGCTAGACTACAAGCAGTGCGCACGTCAACGCGCACGTCAGCTCCGGAAAAGGACACTCATGGCCAAATCACTGTCGTTCACGGGATTTGTTTGGAAGAACCTGCTGCGCCGGCGATTGCGGACTCTGCTTACGCTGGCCGGGATTGGTGTGGCGGTTGGTGCGTTTGTAGGACTAGTGGGTTTCTCGAGCGCGTTTGAGCAGCAATGGCTGCGCATCTACTCGAGCAGCGGGACTGACATCTCGGTCATCCAGGGCACTTTCCTGAACACGTCCATGGACGAATCGGCGGCGGCAAAGCTCACGAAGCTGCCCGACGTGGCGCAGGCCTCGCCTTCCACCTTCAACCTGATGGATCTGACACCGGACGTGAACGCACTGGTCTACGGGTGGAAGGCCGACGCGTTTCAGTTTAGCTCGCTGCAGATTCTTGCGGGTCGACGCTTCCGTGACGGTCAGGCCGAGGTCATGCTGGGCGACTTACTCGCGCAGACTCTGAAGAAAGCTCCCGGCGGTACTCTGGAGATCCAGGGCACGACCTTCACCGTTACGGCTGTGTATCACGGTGCGTCTACGCTTGAGGCGGCCGCGGTGATCATGCCGCTCGACCAGCTGCAACAGTTAAGCAGTCAACAGGGTAAGGTTTCGACGATTGATGTTCGGCTGCGCCCAGCGCCCCGCGGAGAGCCCGCGGCGCAATACATAAAGAGCGCTCAAGCTCAAATCGAAGCAGCTCTGCCCGGCATGCGCGCTGTTCCCGCGGCCGAGCGCGCCGGTGACAACCAGTTTGTGAAGCTGGCCCACGCTTCCGCATGGGGTACCTCGTCGCTCGCCCTCCTCATCGGCGTACTTGGCATTGCCAACACTATGGCGATGTCGGTCTTCGAGCGCACGCGCGAGATTGGCATCCTGCGCGCTCTGGGGTGGAATCGATGGCAGGTGCTGGCCCACATTGAGATTGAAGCCGTCATACTCGGCCTGGTCGGAGGATTGTTCGGGATCGCTTTAGGGTGGATCGCCCTGCAGGTGCTGGCCAAGCTGCCGAGCACTGCGAGCCTCATTTCGGCCTCGCTTCACTGGCAGCTCCTTGCCGAAGCGGTGGGCATCGCGGTGTTCGCCGGCGTGATTGCCGGAGCGCTTCCCGCGTGGCGCGCGGGGCAGCTTTCACCTGTAAACGCGCTGCGGCACGACTAGCCGAGGCGGAAAGCAGTCACCCTACACATAAAAACGACTTGTTCAGCCCTGTTGTGAGGCTTTTCCATACGGTGGGTGCAAATCGCTCTGGCCGGGACTCAGATCCGCATCGTGATGGAGGTGGTGCATCCTGCTGCAAGTCGGCTTATGCGGCGGGATGGGGAGCACTCCAGATAAGCGCCCACCGGCATATGCGTCGAAGACGATCGAGGAGGGTAATGGCGAGGTTTGGGGCATTTTGTTTTCCGGGAACCGGACACTTGAATCCGATGACCGCCCTGGCGCACTCCCTGCAGCTGCGAGGGCATGAGGTTGTGATCTTCGGGATCGCGGACACTGCGGCCGCCGTGCGTGCGGCCGGTATCGAATTTTGTGCGATTGGTGCCGAAGACTACCCGCCCGGCACGCTCAAGAGACTGGACGAGCACCTAGCGCAGCTGCATGGAGCTGCGGCTTTCCGCTTTACGTTAAAGCGGGTGCAGGATTCCATGCGCATGGTCCTGCGCGACGGCCCGGATGCCGTCCGAGCAGCAAACGTGGATTCGCTGCTGGTCGATGAGGCAGAGTTTGCCGGCAACGTCGCAGATCATCTGGGCCTGCCCTGGATCTCCATCGCCTTGATTCCCCCGCTCCTTCCTGATGATCGCTTTCCGCCGTTTTGGCTAGGCTGGGCGGCGGGGCAGGATTGGCTCAGCCGATTGCGGAACCGTCTTGCGATCGGTCTGCTGTTGCGAGTCGCAGCGCCCATCTTCAAAGATGTAAACCGGCAGCGTAGGGCATGGGGACTGAAGCCCCTCAGGCGCCCCGAGGACGGGTTATCGCCTCTGGCGCAGATCACCCAGTTGCCTGAAGCGCTGGAGTTTGACATTCGCGGCAGAAGGCCGCCCGGGCTTTACTACACCGGGCCTTTCCTGCACGCTCCACTGCGTCGTGCGATGGAGTTTCCCTGGGACCGACTCGATGGACGCCCCTTGATTTATGCAACGCTGGGTACTCTCCAGAACGGTTCGGAGGCAATCTTTCGAACGATCACGGATGCCTGTGCCGGGCTTGACGCACAACTGGTCATCTCGCTGGGCGGCGGACTCGATCCGGCAAGATTGGGAGCGCTGGCCGGCGATCCCATCGTGGTGCGCTTCGCCCCCCAGCTTGAGCTTCTGAAGCGGGCTGCGCTGGTGATCACACACGCCGGACTGAACACGGTTTTGGAGTCGCTGCTTGAAGGCGTACCCCTGGTCGCCGTGCCCCTCGGCAACGATCAACCCGGGGTGGCGGCGAGGCTCAAGGCCCGCGGCGCCTGCGTGGTGGTTTCACGCCACAGGCTCAAGCCGGCCAGGCTGCGTAAAGCAGTCACTCTCGTGCTGGAGGATGCCGCATACCGCAGAGCGGCCCAGGTTTTGCAGCGGGCCATCCAGCAGTTAAACGGGCCAGAGCGCGCGGTAGATGTGATCGAACAGGTGCTACAACTCGGTTCGACTTAGCTGCTCCCTTCCGGCAGTCGTTACGCCCTTAGGAATCGCAGCGCAAGCGGCTTGCAAGCGAAAAGACTCACACGCGAGGAACGGGAGACAATACGAAGCGATGGCTCCCGCGTTCGCTCACCTCCTGCTCGCCTTGATCGTTGGCGCGAGCCTTCTGCTGATGCTGGTACGGCCTAAAGGCGTCGCGGAGGTGTACTGGGTCGGCGGCGGCGCGCTGCTCCTGGTGGTGCTTCGCCTGATGCCGCTGCGGCTGGCGGGGAAAGCCGTCGCGGAAGGCGCGGATGTTTACCTTTTCCTGATCGGCATGATGCTCCTGTCTGAAGCGGCGCGGGAGCACGGGGTTTTTGAGTGGGTTTCCTCCGCAGCGGTGCGGGGTGCAAGGGGCTCGTGCACGCGCCTGTTCACGCTTGTTTACGGCATCGGTACCCTGGTGACCATCTTCATGTCGAATGATGCGACCGCGGTGGTGCTGACGCCGGCGATTCTGACCGCTGTCAGAAAAGCGAAGGTGGCGCCTCTGCCGCACCTGTTTGCCTGCGCCTTGATTGCGAATGCCGCATCGTTTGTTCTTCCAATCTCAAACCCCGCCAACCTCGTCGTTTTCCACCAGGGCATGCCTCCGCTGGGCCGGTGGCTGGTTTCATTTGGCGTGCCGTCGGTCCTCTCGATCGCCGCTACTTACCTGGTCATGCGCCTTGTTTTTCGCAGGCAGCTGCAGGGGAGCATCGAAGGGACGCCGGCCGCAGCGACGCTGAACCAGGAGGGAAAGCTGGTTCTCGGCGGTATCGGGCTGATGATCGCGGTCCTTCTCACCGCGTCCTCTTTCAGCTGGGATCTCGGGCTGCCGACCTGCGCGGCGGCTCTCCTTGTCACTGCGGGCGTCTCCCTCAGAGCAAGGACCAACCCGCTTACGCTTGCAAAGGAGATCAGCTGGAGCACCCTGGTTCTGGTTGCCGGGCTTTTTGTCCTGGTCGACGCAGTGGAGAGCATCGGTGCGCTCGGGCTGGCAGGAGCGGCTCTACGCTGGGCGCAGGGCCTCGCGCCGTCTGCCGGCGCGCTGTTGACGGGCTTTGTCGTAGGTGTGGCAAACAATGGAGTCAACAATCTGCCGCTTGGCCTCCTTGCCGGCGGTGGATTGCAGGCCGCGCATGTGCAGGGTCTTCTTTCGCACGCCGTGCTAATCGGCGTCGATGTGGGCCCGAACCTCTCTGCGACTGGTTCACTTGCGACGATTCTGTGGCTGCTTGCACTGCGCAAGGAAAAGCTCGACGTAAGCTTTTGGGATTTTCTCAAGGTCGGCGCCGTCGCCATGCCGGTCGCGCTGCTGTCTGCTCTCGGCGGAGCGATCGTCATGCAGGCCGCACTTCACAGGACATAACCCTCAACACCTTGAAGCCCGGAGAACACTATGCAGGCAGGCTGGATTATTCCTCTGATCATTGTCGGCGGTGCACTACAAACGTGCGGGGCTGCGATGAACGGGCAGCTCGGTAAATCGCTGGTCAACCCGTGGCTGGCCTCGGCTGTGTCGTTCTCGCTGATCACGTTCTTCTTCCTGGCTGCATTTCTCATCATGCCGCACCCCTTGCCGACAACGAAGGACTTGGCCGCGCTACCCTGGTGGGCTGTGATCGGAGGGCTGGTCGGTGCGGTGCAGGTGTATGCCGGGCTCACGCAGGTGCATAAGGTCGGCGCCGGGCCGTTCATGGGTTTCACGGTCACGGCGGCGCTGCTGACCTCGCTGCTTGTTGACCACTTCGGATGGTTCCGCATGGACCACCACCCAATGAATCTTTGGCGCGCTCTCGGGGGCCTGCTTCTGATTGGCGGCGTTTCGCTGATTGCGAAGTTTTGAGACGAGGCTCGCATGCAGGGCCTTGAAGCTTCGCGTCGCAGTAGCTTTGCGAACTTAGACGGACGAGTAAGCGGGCGTATGCATGACTGAGCCGTCTTATGCGGACCGGGCCAAGCGCTTGTCTTCCAGCCTCTCTCTTGAAAAGAAGTTAAAGTGCGCAGCGTAGCACGAAGGTGGCAGTACTAAAGGAATCTTTGCAAGGGTGGTGCCTTGAGACTACCGTCACCACCATTGGAAGGAGACCTGACGATGCATGCACTTTGTACCTTTTTGGTTGTTTGCTGGTTTGGTGCAACAACCCTGCTTGCCTTGATTGCACATATTTCGAAGATGAGCTTCCTTGCCTGGTTCCTGATCGGCACTTTTTTCCCTGTAATCCTGCTTATGCTGCTTGCCGAATACGGCAGGGAGCGTCTCCACGCCTTGCGCATCTTCGATCACACCTTGGTGGAATCGAAAGTCTAAGTCCTTTTTCGTTAATGCATATGAATTCGTGAGAAAGCCGCCGTGCGCGTTTGTGATGTGGAGATCATTCTCGACGACGCCGAATGGTCTTTGAGATAGGCGAGTCCTCTGGTTGTATGCCGCGTTTGTTCACGCGCGCGCGGTTCGGCTTGCGAAGCCGCAGGCAAGGATTATTTTGTTGCACGCGGCTTTCGTGCTGAAGGGTTTGCCCTGCATTGCAGTCCGGTTACGCCGCATAAGCGCACCGGTTGAGTGACTAAGCGGTATCTGCGAGACCTATGCCTTTCTATACTCAACGGTCCATCGAACCCGGTGCACAACACGCGAGTCTGCGCGGCCCCGCCCCAAGAGTCGGCATCGGCCACGCACTCGTGGATGACTGCTCGTCGCAGCAGGTGTGTTCCTCCATCATTGACCATGCCCGGCGGCGTGGACGCTCGTCCTATGTCATCACTCCAAACGCGCAGCACATCGTGCTGCTTGATAAGGATCCTAAGTTTCGGCAGATTTATAAGCACGCCGATCTCGTCATCGCCGATGGTATTTCCTTGCTGCTCGCGGCGCGCCTGCACGGCCGGCTGCTGCAGGAGCGCATCGCCGGGGTAGACGTTTTTCGCGAGTTAAGCGGATTGGCAGCCGGAAGCGGATTGAAGATTTTCCTCATGGGCGGCCGGCCTGGCTCGGCGGACCTGGCCGCGGCGGCTCTGCGCCGACAATTTCCTTCGCTGGACTGCGTTACGTACTGTCCGCCGTACGGCTTCGAAAGTTCTGCCGAGGGATTGCGGGCGGTTGAGCAGGCGATCCGGGCAAGCCGACCGCACCTCCTGTTTGTCGGGCTGGGTGCGCCAAAGCAGGAGTACTGGATTCACGACCATGGATTGAAGCTGCAGGTGCCGGTCTCGATCGGCATCGGCGGCTCGTTTGAGCTGGTAGGCGGGGTGATCGCACGCGCGCCTGTCTGGATCCAGAAGATGGCGTGTGAGTGGGCGTATCGCGTCTGCCAGGAACCGCAGCGGTTGTGGCGCCGCTACCTGATCGGCAACGTTGCTTTCGCTGAGATCGTCCTGCGGCAGCGGATGCGCCGTTATCTCCTCGATGCCTGTGTCCGGCTCGCGGCGCGGGACAGCTTTGGTGCTGAACTGCAGGAGCTCGCGTTGGGGCGATCGCTTGCGGCGCCGGTCCTGCCGCCTGCCAGGCCGCATGCACGCGAGGAAGAATCGCTGCAGGGCGATGCTTTGCTGCAACTACTCGCCGCGGCGAAGCCGCCCGACATCGCCAAGGTCGGCGGTCGGATCGGGATCTAGGGGCCTTCAAGCTGCCCGGTGAAAATCAGGCGCACAACTCAGGTATGGGTGACATGATGCGGACGCAAATGGAAGTAATCGCAAGCCGGCCCGGGTCGGCACAGACCGGCTGGGCAGGGCCGAAGGAGATGACTTTTCAGGATCTCTGGGACCTGCTGAGTCGGCGCAAAGGCCTGGTACTCACGGTATTTGCTTCAGTGGTGGTCGCGGCAGGGCTGCTGTTTGCGACCGCGGAGCGCATGTATATGGCCAGCGCCGAAATCCAGGTGCAAAAAGAGACGGCCGATGCGCTCAGCCTGGATACCATGATGGGCCAGGACGTGAGCAGCAACGATCCGGTCGAGTCCAACATGACGCTGCAGACTGAAGCGCAGATCCTGCAGTCGGATTCGCTTGCCCTGAGCGTGATCAAAACGCTCAATCTTGAGCACACCAGGGACTTTCGTGCTCATTGGAATCCGCTCGGCTGGATGCTGAGCCGCCTTGCGCCGGCAGGCGTTGCCGACCCGAAGAATGTCGCTTTGGAGGACGCGCCTGCACGACGCGCGCGCGTCGTTAAAATCTTCCAATCGCACCTCAAGATCAAGCCTGTACCGGGAACGCGGCTGATCACCGTCCAGTACTTCAGCTCGGACCCGCGAACGACAGCGGCGGTGGTGAACCTGCTGGTGCAGGACCTGATTGACTACAATTTCGCCACGCGCCACGATGCCACGCAACAGGCGTCGAGCTGGCTGGCCGGGCAGCTTGGTGAGCTGCGCAAACGCAGCGAGGATCTGCAGACGCAGGTCGTGAATCTTCAGCGGGGGTCCGGTGTTTTCACGATGGGCCAGGCAGACAGGGATGGTCGAGAGCAGGTGTACACGCCGGCGCTCGATCGTCTGCAGCAGGCCACCGCGCAGCTCTCGGAGGCGCAATCGGCGCGCATCCTCAAGGGTGCGCTCTACCAGGTGGTCAAGGACGGCGACCCGGAGCTCATCTCCGGGCTCGCGGGTAACAGCACGCTGAGCGGATCGACCTCGGGCCTGACAGGCTCGTTGACGCTGCTGCAGAATCTTCGCTCGCAGGAAGCGCAGACTGAAGCACAACTGAATGAGCTGTCCGATAAATTCGGCTCCGCGTATCCCAAGATAAGCGAGGTCCAGGCTAATCTCGAGTCCACTCGGGCGGCCATCCGGGGTGAATCGGCCCGTATAGCGGCGCGCGTCAAGAACGACTACGCGGTAGCGCAGCAGGTGGAAAATAACGATCGCGCGGTCTTTGAACAGCAGAAGGCGCAAGCCGAATCGTTGAACGATAAAGCTGTTGGATACGAGATTGTGCGGCAAGAGGCGACTGAAAGCCGCAACCTGTATGAAAGCCTGCTGGGCCGCTTGAAAGAAGCGGACCTTGTCGCCGGCATGCATTCGACGAACATCACGCTTGTCGATCGGGCTCGTGTGCCGGCACGCCCGGCCAAACCGGACATCCTTGTGTACGGCGGCGCAGGCGTGATGGGCGGAATGCTTCTGGGCGTCTGCGCCGGGCTGTTTCGCCACGCGACCGACAACCGCATCCAGGAGTTCGCGGAACTCGGCTCACTTGGCCATGAAGCGCCGATTGCCTTTCTGCCGCATCACACGCCGGCACAGCGCAAGCGGCTCGCAGCTCCGAAACAGCCGCTGCTCTCGGCACCATCGCTCGATCCGATCATCATCTCGCCGGGAACGGCGAGGGAGCGCGCGATGGTGGCAGCGGTCGCTCCACGCTCGGCTTATACCGAGGCGCTGCGCACGCTGCGTACGACGCTGATGCAGAGCGCGTCGCCGCCCAGGGTAGTGCTCATCACGAGTTCGATCCCAGGGGAAGGCAAAAGCATGCTCAGCGTCAATCTGGCGATCCTGTACGCGCAACGCGGCAAACGGGTCCTGCTGGTGGATGGGGACCTGCGCACGCCAATTCTTCATACGCGCCTCGCCTTGTCCCGCGAGAACGGTCTGGCTGACCTGTTGACAGCGGAAGATCCATCGGCCGCGGCGATCCACCCGGTACGCGTGCAGATTACCTCGAGCACCGATCTTGAGGTGCTCCCTGCCGGTTCAGAATCAGCGTATCCGACTGAGCTGCTCGCGTCTGATCAGATGGCATTGCTGATGGAGCGCTGGCGCGCCGAGTACGACTACATCTTTATCGACGGGGCTCCGCTTCTGCCGGTGACCGACTCGGCAGTTTTGGGTCGCTGCGTCGACTACACGCTGGTCGTCGTGCGCCACAAACTAACGGACCGCCGTTCCCTTGAGCGAACCTGCCAGATCTTGCACTCGCAAGGTATTCGCAACACCGGCCTCGTACTCAATGGAGTGCGCACAAACGGAGGCGCTCAGTTCCGCTACTACGGCTACAACCCCTCGACCTACTATGGAGGCTCGACGCATGTGTAAGTACCTTCTTCCGCTCGTGTCTTTGCTGCTCTGTTCACTGCCGGCAGCCAACGCGCAAAAGGAAAGCCTGCTGATCGGTCCGGGCGACATGGTGCAGGTCAATGTTGTCGACACCCCGGAAATGGAGCAGCAAACGCGCGTGATGGATACCGGTGCCATTCCGCTTGCCTATCTCGGCGATGTCAAGATCGCAGGCGAAACTCCCTCGGCGGCCGCAGCGACGATTCGTGACCTGCTGATTGCAAAGAACGTGATGAAGCACCCGCAGGTCACCGTGCGGGTGGAGGAGTACGCGACTGAAGACGTAAGTGTGCTTGGTCAGGTACACACGCCCGGCTCTTACCCCATCACGACGGCCCAGTCCATTCTTAAGGTGCTATCGCTCGCAGGCGGGCTCACTGAGATGGCGGATCGGCACGTCACCATCCGCCGCCGCGGGTCATCCGAAGAGGTCAACTACTACGTTTCTAATAACTCGCAGCAAGCCTTGTCTGACGTCGCAACTGTCAATCCGGGTGATACGGTGCTCGTTCCCTCGGCGGCGCTCATTTACGTCATGGGGGACGTGAGCAAACCCGGCGGCTACCCCATATCCACCAACGATTCACGGCTGAGCGTGTTGCAGGCGATCAGCATGGCGGGCTCGGTAAACAAGACCGCCGTGCAATCGCATGTGCGGCTCATACGCACGGTCGGGGAGACGCGAGTCGATCTGCCTGTTCACCTCGACGCAATCGAGAAAGGCAAGCAGGCCGATATAGCCCTGCAGCCGAACGATGTCTTGTTCATCCCGTTCAGCTGGATGAAGAACATCGCGCTGAGCAGTTCCTCGATAGCCGCCGGCACGGCCTCCGCCGCCGTGTATCAGATTCATTAGCCTGCCTGCTCTATGCCCGGGCACGTTACCAAAGTGAAGGAATCTCCATGAAGCACGTCGTGAGAAGTTTCATGCCTGCGACACTTGTGTGTGTCGGTCTGGTGTGCGCTGCTGCAGCGGCAAACGGCCAGTCGCTCGAAAGCAGCATCGCGCTCGGCGCTCCGACGGTGCCGGAATCCACGATGTCAGGGCATTGCCTGAAGAAGGTCAGCCCTACCGTACAGGCCGGGCAGGTACCAGCGCCAACCGAGGTCATTCTGCGCGTAGCAGTCTCGCGCACAGGCGAGGTCTCACCGCTGAGCATGGTATCCGGAAGCGCATTGCTTGAGGACAGCGCGTTCGATGCAGTGCGCCTCTGGCGGTATAGCCCGTATGTCCATGATGGGCGAGCCATGGCCGTCGTAACAGAAGTGCACGTGGACTTCAACCCCGGTAGAGCGGGGGGCATGGTCTCTCATCCGAAAAGCTGAGACGTCGTAATTGCGATAGATCCACACGAGATGTTGCCGCAACTGGATGCGGCGCGTCCCAGCCCTGCTTTCGACCAGGATTTATGACTGCAAGCATCCATCGCGAGAAACGAGATGATCGCCCGATCTCCGCATACGTTTGCGCCGGCGTGCTTGTCTTTCTCGCCACCAACGGCGTCATCCCTGCCTCAAACCCGGCGGGGAACGTCGACAGTGCTGCCGGCATTGGATACCAGGTTTTCTTCCTGCTCGTGATGCTGCTGCTCGTCGCAACGCGCTTCCATGTGGTGGTCCAACTAACCCGACAGACATGGCTCGCACTCCTGCTGCCGCTGCTCGCCGCGCTATCAGGCGCGTGGTCGCAGGCTCCCGCAGCGAGCCTGCGCCGAGGCGTGTTTCTTCTGATCGTCACCATCTTTGCAAACTACCTGGTGGCACGCTGGGAGACGGCCGCCTTGCTGGACATCGTTCTTCTGGCCGGCTTCGCCGCTGGCGTGCTCAACATAGCCAGTGCGGTTTTCACGCCGTCCGTGGGGCGCGATGCATTGAACGGCGGCGCGTGGCAAGGCATCTGCGGCGCGAAAAACAATTGTGCGGCCTACATGCTCTTCTTCGTCTCGCCCATGCTCGCCTGCCCGCGCCTCTGGCGGCCTCTCCCGATCTGGAAGGCTGTCTCCCTCCTCATGACGGCTGTGCTCATCGTGAAGGCCGACTCAAAGATGGCCTTCATGATCGGCGGCTTGTGGATTCCATTGATAGTGACCGCGCGGCTCATCCGTCGCTTCCGGTCCGAAGACGCAATGCTGCTTCGCATCCTGACAACGTGTCTATTTGGGGCAGGCCTGCTGGTGCTGGTCGCGATCCTGCCCTCCTTGCTGGCGCTACTGGGCAAGGACGCGAACTTCGGAGCAAGAACGCCTATCTGGCTTGCGGTGCTGCAGGCTGTTCACCTACGGCCTTGGCTGGGCTTTGGCTATGAGGCTTTCTGGGACGTAGCCAATGGGCAGGTGGCGATTACCACTCGCTACATTGGCTTCCACATCTCGAATGCGCAGGCCGGCTTTCTCGATATCCTGCTACAGCTTGGCCTCATCGGGCTGCTCTGCAGCCTTGTTTTCTTTGCGAAGGCTTTCCGGGATTTGTATCGGGCGAAGTGGCGGGACGGGGATGACGGGCAGGACTGGACCCTGCTGATTCTTGTGCTCATCCTGGTCTACGAGCTCGACGAATCTCTTCTGCTTCACCCTTACTCGCTGCCGTGGTTTCTCACACTGGTTGCATTTGCGACGCTGCACCTGCGAGCACGCGCCGCGGTGCCGCAAGCCGACTGCATGCTCGCGCCCGACCCGCTATATCTCTCGCATGCGGCAGGCATGTTTACCCGCGTCCACGAACCTAGGGCCTACCTCGAAAGCTCGATCCTGCCATGACACCGACCTCACTGCCGAAGCTGCTGCGCCGATTGCGAGAAAGTCGACTCGCACGCAATTCTGCCTGGATGATGGCTGGCCAGTGTGCGTCGACCCTGCTTCAAACCGGCTACTTCCTCGTGCTTGCACGTCTTCTCAGCAGCCGCGGCTACGGCGTCTACGTTGGCGCGGTCGCTTTCTGCTCCCTCCTCAGCCAGTACGCAGCTAATGGAGCGGGCACCCTCTTCCTGCGCCACGTTACTGCGGACCCAGAGCAGCGCGGCCCCTATCTCGGCAACATCTTCCTGTCTGTACTAGCCATGGGCAGCCTGGTCGTGCTGGTTCTCGGGCTTGCGGCTCCGCACCTGATCAATCGCGAGAGTGCCGCGCTTGTACTGATCGTGGCGGTGGGCGAGTGTCTGTGCCGACAATGCACCGATGCAATCGCGCGCGTTTACCAGGCGTACGAGCAGATGAAGACGACAGCCATCGTTTCGCTCCTTGTGAACGCGAGCCGCTTTGCGGTTGCCGCCGGCATGCTGTTTGTCTCGCATCGCGCAACGGCTCAAGCCTGGGCCGTTGCGTCTACCCTAATTTCAATCCTGAGCACGATGGCTCTTTGCTTTCTTGCCGTCCGTCAGTTTGGCAGACCGGTGCTCAACTGGAGAGTGTTCCTCGATCGCTTTTCAGAGGGCTTCGGCTTCTCCTTTGCGGGATCGACGTTTTCGATCTACAACGACATCGACAAAACCATGCTGAGCCACTACGGCATGAACGCGGCCAACGGGCTGTACAGCATGGCCTATCGGGTCATCGACCTGGCGACCATGCCAAGCTGGTCAATCTATGCGGCCAGTCTGTCGCGGGTGTTCCGGGCAGGAGGCGCCGGCATACAGGCGACGCGGCCGCTTGCCGGCAAGATGCTGCAAGCGATGCTCGCCACCTCGCTGCCGGTCGTCGCCGTTATCTTTCTTTGTGCGCCGCTCATCCCGCGGCTGGTCGGTCCCAGCTTCCAGAGTTCGGTCGAGGCGGTACGCTGGCTTGCTGTTCTTCCGCTTCTGCGGTGCTTTCAGCTAAGTGGCGGAGCGGCACTTACCGGCGCAGGTTACCAACGGTACCGGACGGCAGGCCAGCTTGGCGCGGCACTGGTGAATTTTGCACTTAATCTCTATCTCATACCGCACGATGGCTGGCTTGGTGCAGCGTGGGCAAGCCTTGCAACCGACGCGCTTATTGGTGCGCTGAATTGGCTTCTTTTGCTAACGCTTTGCTTTCGAACAGCGCGAAGCCAGCCGCTCGGAGCGCTTGTCAGTTCGTCCGGCTAGGTCGCGCTGATTGAACTAGCTCAAAGGTCCTTAGTGAAGCGGGCATAAACGAAGAACAGCACCTGCGCGGCTCAGCCGACGGAGACAGAATGGGCGCTAAAGTCAGCGTGGTCATCCCGACATACAAGAGACCTGCGGAGCTGAAGCGGGCAATCAACAGTGTGCTGCGTCAGAGCTACGCCGAACTGGAAGTGCTTATCGTGCGCGACGGCCTCGACGACGTCACGCGCGAGGCTGTTGCATGCTTCGCCGACTCGCGCATACGACTGATCGCGCTCGATGAGAAGGTAGGCGGTGCAGAGGCGAGAAACATCGGGGTGCGCGCAGCGGTAGGCGAGTGGATTGCGCTTCTGGACGACGACGACGAATGGCTGCCCGAAAAGCTCGCGCAGCAGATAGCTCTGGCGCAGCAGCAATCAGGCAGCAACTATGTCGTGGCGACGCGCTACGTCTACGCGCGCCCAGGACAGAAAACGCAGATCTGGCCAGGCCACCTGCCTCGGCGCGGCGAGCACCTTTCAGAGTTTCTGTTTGCCTCGCGCGGCGGTTTTCAGACGTCCGTGTACCTTGTGCCGCGGAGTCTCTTTCTTGCCAAACCATTCACCGCCGGGTTGAAGAAACATCAGGATTGGGACTGGTTTCTTCGGCTTGCCTCTGACCCGAACTTCAAAGTGGTGTGGTGCGATGAGCCCCTGTCGATTTATTGGGCTCCTCAAAAGCAGGGAAGCAGCGTCTCCACATCGCAGGATTGGACGTGGAGCGCGAGCTGGGCGAAGCAGAACCTCCCGCTCATGACCCGCCGTGCTTACGCCATGTTTCTGGTGAGGATCTGTCTGCGCGGCGCGGCCGAGGCGGCCGCTTCTCCGCGCGAAGTACTCGCTCTCTTAAGGGAGCTGTTGCTAGTCGGGAACGCCGACGCGCGGCTTTGGATCGAAGCGGGAGCGGCGCTGCTGCTTCCGAAAGCGTCCCGGCAGGCGCTGTCTGCCTGGGTGGCGCCGCTGCGCCAGGCACGAACGTGACAAGCCGAACTTAACGCCCGACGTACTCGAAAGGTGATCCGCCGTGCCACAGATCAGTGTCATCATCCCAACGCGCTTTCGGCCTGAGCTGGTGCGGCGCGCGATAGGTACCGTGCTCACGCAGAGCTGCATAGACTACGAGATCATCGTCGTCGTGGATGGGCCCGACCCTGAGACCGAAGCTGCGCTCAAGGCTTCGGCGGACGAGCGTCTGACTGTCCTCACGCTGCCGGATAATGTCGGGCTTGCCGAAGCACGCAACGTCGGAGTGCGAGCGGCAAAGGGCACCTGGGTGGCTTTCCTGGACGACGATGACGAGTGGCTCCCGGAAAAGCTGGAGCATCAACTCCAGGCGGCTACGCGGCTTGGCGGAGAGCACATCTTTGTCGCGTGCGGCTTCCTCGAAAGAACGCAGGCAATGGAGCGCGTCATGCCGCTCACTCTTCCGCATCCGGCCAGGCACTTCTCCGAGTACATCTACTGCGACGGAGGCTACCTGCAGCCCTCCACGTTTTTTTGCTCGCGCGCACTGCTGGTGGAGGTGCCCTTCACCAAGGGATTGCGCCACATAGAAGATACAGACTGGCTGCTTCGCGCCATGAGTCACCCAGCCATCCGGGTCATGGTCTTACCTAAGGTTCTTTCGATCTATAACAACCTCAAAGGCGGCGGACGTGAAAGCGAAGTGACGCCCTGGGGCGTTCCGCTCGCGTGGGCTCAGACGCACTACCGACTGTTTACGCGGAAAGCCTTCCCGTTCTATATCGCGCGCCTGTGTCTGGATGCGCGGCGCGCGCGCAGGCCGTTGCGAACCTTTGCGCATCTGTTCTGGATCGCTTTCCGGCACGGGGAGATCACGCCGCGCTTCTTGAGCTATTTCCTGGCCTACTGTTTCTTGTCGGAAGCAAGGCTCAAACGCCTGCGCGCACGGGTCAGGCCTCGGGCGCGGCGTGAGCTTGCGCCGCCGGTAAGCCTGATGGCGCGCTGACCAGCCCATCCAGTGCCGCGGTCAAGTCACCGCACCGGATGCTACTCACAAGTGGTTCGAAAGGGAGCACGTATGCCGCAGTCCACGCTTGCCGCAGACAGAGGGAGTTCGCCTGGAGAGATCATCGCGCCCATGGGCAGACCTGCGCTCTCAGGAAGCGAACAGCCCGGTATCTCGCTCATCATTGCCACCTATGGCCGGGTCGACACGCTCGATCGACTGCTCGCGTCTATCGCGAGGCAGCGGTGGCCCAACCTCGAATGCATCCTGGTAGATCAAAACAGCGATGACCGACTGCGGCCGGTACTCGATCGCTGGCAGGCCGACTTACAACTGCGGCTTGTCAGGCTTGCACCACATTTGTCACGCGCCCGCAACGCAGGTCTTGATTTAGCGCGGGGAGAGATTATTGCGTTCCCCGATGACGATTGCTGGTACTCTCCCGGCATTCTGGCCAAGGCGGTCG
>CAXUDF010000036.1:16425-24748 GCA_964249695.1 uncultured Acidobacteriaceae bacterium | reverse complement strand
AGTCCAGCCAGCGCTGGTAGCGGTCGCGGATAAACGAGGGGCGCGTGAAGCCGTGAAACTGGTCCGGGTACACAACCAACTCCGCCGGTGTGCCGACATCGCGCAGCGCCTGGTACATCTGCTCGCCGCCCTCGACCGGCACGTTGAAGTCGCGGTCGCCTCCCATGAACAAGGTGGGCGTCTTGATCCGGTCAGCGTGAAAGAACGGGTAGGAGAGCTTGATATATAGATCAGGATGCTGCCACGGCCGGCCGATCTCGTAGTCGTACTGAAGGATGTACTGATCGACGCCGTAAAGCCCAAGCAGATTCCCCATGCCGGCGCCGGAGGAAGCTGCCTTGAAGCGCGTGGTGGTTGCGATGGTGTAGTCGGTCAGGATGCCTCCGTAGCTCCAGCCGCCGACCGCGAGCTTGTTTGGATCAATGCTGCCGCTTGCTACGGCCGCGTCAACCGAGGCCAGCAGATCCGTCACTTCCTTGTTGCCCCAGTCGCCGCTGATGGTGTGTGAATACTCAAAGCCGCGTCCGTCGGAGCCACGGTAATTTACGTTGAGCACTGCGTAGCCATGCGCGGCAAACAGCTGGCGTGCCAGGTCAAAATCATGCTCATCCTGCGCGGTAGGCCCGCCGTGAATAAACAGCAGCATGGGTGCTTTTGCGCCGGGCCGGTAGCCGACCGGCATGGTCAATAAGCTGTGGACCTCGCTGCCATCCTTGGTTCTTGCGGACAGGTCCTGTGCGGTCGCAAGAGTCAACGTTGCCAGCAGAGCGTCGTTGTGGTGGGTGAGTTTGCGCAGTGACCCATTCTCCAGTGCTTCAATCTCGGGCGAGTCGGTGTCTGTCGACCAGACAACAGCAGTGTGCCCGGCAGCTGCATCGATTGCTGTCAGCGCGCCCGTACCAGTGGTGAGCCGTTGCGGCGCATCGCCGCTGATTGGAAACTGCGACAGGTACTGATTGCGGTCGTCGGTCACGGCGGCGAGCAGACTCTGGCCGTCTGCCGAGAACGCCGGCGCACCCACGGGGCGGTCGAGCGTGGTTGCCAGCAGCTGCGGCTTGCCGCCTGCGATCGGAATGAGGGCCAGGGAGCTCTGGTTGTAGATGGAGTAGCCGGGTACCGTGGCCTGCCGGTAGGCCACGCGCGTCGAGTCAGGACTCCAGGCAAGCGGACCCTGGTCCGGCCCGGCAAAGGTTGTCAGTTTGCGGGGTGTGCTGCCGGCCACTGCATCGGTGACAAATACGTCCGGGTTGTCTGTGCGGTCCGGGTCCGGACCTTCCTGCTGGCTCACAAAAGCGACATGCTTGCCGTCCGGCGACCACTCGGCCTCACGCTCGTCGTGGGCTGTGTCTGTGGTCAGCTTCGTGAGCTTGCTGCCGGCTATCTCGAACAGGTAGAGATGGTCGCGCTTGTCTGTGACATAGCCTTCTACGTCTTGCTTGAAGTGGAAGCGATCGAGAACGTAAGGCTTCGGCGGTATCGGCTTTCCTGTTTTTTTCGCCTCGTCCTCATCCGGCTGGTCCTTCGGCCGCAGCGTCAGCAACAGTTGTTTTGAGTCAGGCGACCAGCAGTACGCATTCAGGTCTTCTTTCACATTGGTGACCTGGCGAGCTTCGCCGCCGCGGCGGTCAAGCACCCAGACCTGCGAGCCCTTCGCTTTGCCCGGCCGCGAGGACGTAAACGCGAGATAGCGCCCGTCCGGGCTCCAGCGCGGCTCTGCCGCACCTTCCTGGTCGTAAGTCAGCTGAATGTCTTCAGCCCCGTCCCAGCTGACCATCCATAGCTGGCTGATGGCCTTGTCTGCTTCTGTATCGGTGTGGCGCAGGGTGTACGCGACCCACTTGCCGTCGGGCGACAGAACGGGGCGGCCGACCTGTTCAAACTTTTCGAGATCGTCAAGCGTAATGCCGTGGCGCGCGGGTGCCTGCGCGAAGGAGATGCAAGGGATGAGCAGAAGGGCAGCAAGCGGCAGTAGGCGCGACAACATGGCGCGAGTGTAGCACTCCACTTTCGCCTGCAAGCGGCGCGTCCGTGCCTCGCGCCGCATGGCTTCGCCTGCGCCGCTTGCGTTGCTTTGTACCCCGGGTAGATCTATGCGGTGAAAGTAAGAAGGAGATAAGTGCATTCATCGTCGCAAGTAACTAAGCGGCACGTTACCTCAAGCCGGGTACCTGCAAGGCAACTTTTGATGCCACTGCAAACTCCCAGTTAGCGCGGAGCGACACCGCTTCAAGAAAGAGGAGCAAGACCATGGGACACGGATTCATCTGGTGGATTATTGTCGGCCTGATTGCAGGCTGGCTGACGGGCAAGATCATGAGCGGCGGCGGCTACGGCGCGCTTATGGATATCGTCATAGGGATCATCGGTGCCCTTATCGGCGGCTTTGTTATGTCGCATCTCGGTTTCGCCGGGTCTGGTGGACTGATTTACAGCATTATCGTCGCCGTGCTTGGCGCCGTCCTCCTGACATTCCTACTGCGGCTGGTAACGCGCGGCCGTGTGCAGCAAATCTAAACGCAAGGTTCGGCGGTCTGGAGGAGAGCCCCCGCTTTTCGGGGGCTTTTCTGCGTTTGCGCGCTTATGGCCCTGCAGCGTCTTCAGTGCCGCTTAACCTGCTACTGCCATACTAGTCCCGCAAACGGCTCTGCTGTTCAGCCCCGGTCTACCTGGAGTTGCCTCCTATGCTTTCTCGTTCTCTTTCGCTTTCACCGGTGCGCGCCTGTGTCTTCACGGCGGCACTGGCCGCTTCCCAATGCATGCTGCTCCATGCACAGGCTCAGGACGGCGGTGCGTACCACGTGCTGAACCAGTTCACGGTAGGGGGTGATGGCGGCTGGGACTACCTGGAAGATGACGCGAAAGCGCACCGACTCTATCTCGCTCATAACTCCACGGTCAACGTGATTGACACAGATACCGGCAAGCAGGTTGGTGCGATCACCGGCTTGCAAAGCACACACGGCGTTGCGCTCGACGATGCGGGCAAGTTTGGCTACATCAGCGACGGCAAGGGAAATGCCATCGTTATCTTTGACCGGCAGACGCTCGCAACGGTGGCCACAGTGCCGGCAGGGCAAAACCCGGACGGCATCGCCTATGAGCCGGTCACGAAAACAGTGTGGGCGTTCAACGGGCGCAGCAATGATGCGTCTGTATTGGATACCGCGAGCCGCACGATTGTGGCGACTATCAAGCTGCCGGGCAAGCCTGAGTTTCCTGCCGCTGACGGCAAGGGCATGATGTTCGCAAACATCGAAGACAAGAATGAGCTGGTAAAGCTGGATGCGAAGACAAAGCAGTTGACGGAAACATACCCGCTTACCGGCTGCGAGTCGCCTTCAGGCCTCGCGATGGACAGACAAGGGCAGCGGCTCTTCTCGGTTTGCGACGGCAAGGTGATGGCCATTACCGACGCGAACAGCGGCAAGGTCATTGCCACGGCGCCAATCGGCGACGGCCCGGACGCAGACCGCTATGACGCGAAGCGGCAACTGGCGATTTCCTCCAACGGGCAAAGCGGAGACATGACGTTTGTGGACGTCCACGGAGCGCAGCCGGTGGTGCTGGCCACGGTGAAGACCGCGCCTGGCGCCCGCACCATGGCGTATGACGAGACGACGGGCCGGGCCTATACGGTGACGGCGCAGTTCGGTCCAAAGCCTGCGCCTTCGCCGACCAACCCGCGCGGGCGGCCCTCGCCGCTGCCTGGGACCTTCGAGGTCATTGTCGTCGGGAAGTAAGTCGTTTCGCGAGAGAAAGGGCCGCGCCTTTTCGACGCGGCCCTCTACTTTGCCGAGGTAAAAGCAAGACCGCCTGCGCGGCTTGCGGCCACTTCGTGGCGGGTCTACTTTGCCCGTCAGATAACGGCAGCGTGGCGGTCACGCGTCAGCAGGAAGTAGACCGCCGGCGTGACGATCAAGCTGAGCAGCAGTGAGATCAGCAGGCCGCCGATCACGGCGATCGCCAGCGGCTGCAGCATCGCAGAGCCCGCGCCCAGCGCGAACGCCAAAGGCAGCATGCCGCAGATGGCGGCGCTGGCCGTCATGAGGATCGGACGCAGGCGTCGCCGCGCTGACTCAAACATCGCCTCGCGCGGGCTCATGCCGGCCGTGCGGAACCGCTCGTCTGCGTCGAGCAGCAGGATGCCGTTTTTCGCAACGATGCCGATCACCATAATGAGCCCCATGAAGCTGCAGACGTTGAAGGTGGTGCCGGTAAGGAACAGCGCGGCAATCACGCCGCTGGTCGACAGAACAGACGAAGCAAGCACGGCGAGCGGCGCGGAGAAGTTGCGAAACTCCACCAGCAGCACACCGAAGACGAGCGCCAGCGAAAGCAGAAGCACGCGCAGCAGGTCGGCGAAGGATTTCTGCTGTTCCTGGTAGGTGCCGCCGTACTCAACGCGCACGCTTGGGGGCAGGTGCAGTGCCTCGACTGTGCGTTGAACTTTCGCCATCGCGGTGCCCAGGTCCGAGCCCTCAAGCCGCGCTGTGACGGTGATGAGCCGCTGCAGATTCTCGCGCAGGATTTCGTTTTGCGGCGGCAGATCCGTCACTGTCGCAAGCGAACCGAGCGTGGCCAGCTTGCCGGTCTGGCTGTTGAAGACCGTGTTCTCCATGGCTTCGAGTGAGGACCGCGTCTCCGGGCCCATACGCACGCGCACCGTGTAGGGCCGGTCGTTGGCAATCACCGGCGTGGTGGCGGCGACGCCGTCAAGCATGGAGGTCGCGTCCTCGGCGACCTCGGTTACGGTAAAGCCAAGCCGCGCGGAGACCGATGGATTGATCTGGAAGTTGGTGGCTGGGCCGGACACGGTATTGTCGATGCCGTTCTGGATGTCGACGACTCCCGCTACCTTGCTGATGGCCGAGGCGACGCGCGGGCCGACGGTCTGGAGCAGCGCGGGGTCGGGGGAGAAGAGCTTGATCTGGATTGGCTGCGGCGCGTTCGACAGGTCGCCGATCATATCCTGGAGCACCTGGGTGAACTCGACGTCGAGCTCGGGCTCCGTCTTGTTGATCTGCTCGCGCAGGCCGGCGATGACCTCATCAATGCTGCGGGAGCGCTTGCCGCGCAAGCGCACGGTCATGTCGCCCGAGTTCGCTTCCGTAACCGCGGCAAGCCCCATCTGCAGGCCGGTGCGGCGCGAGGTGCCGTCGACCTCGGGCGTGTTCTTGAGGATGCGCTCCACGTGGTTCAGAACGCGGTTGGTCTCCCTCAGCGACGAGCCTGCGGGCATGATGTAGTCCAGCACGAAGCTGCCCTCGTCCATGGCGGGCAGCAGGTCAGACCCGAGCGCCTGAAAGCCGAAGTAGGCGCTCACAATAAGCAGGCAGCACAGCACTCCCAGCGCAAGCGGCCGCCCGAGAGCCGCGCCGAGCAGGCGGCGGTGCGCATGAAGCACCCGGCCGAGCAGCGCACCGGGTTTCGCGTGCTCCTGCTGCTGCGAGGCAGGGGCACTTTTCCGGTGGCGCAGGAACACAAGCGATAGCGCGGGCGTAAAGGAGAGTGCAAGCGCAAGCGAGGTCAGCAGCGCGACCGTCATCGTGATGGCAAGCGCGCGCAGAAAGCTGCCGGTGACGCCGGACACCGCAACTAGCGGAAGAAAGACAACGACCGGCGTCAGCGTAGAGAAAACCAGCGGACCGGTAATCTCGCGCAGCGCAAGCCGTACCGCCTGCACCGGGCTTTCGCCGGCATCCCGGTGCAGCACGATGTTTTCGATCACAACGATGGCGTCATCGATGACGAGGCCGATCGCCGCCGCGAGCCCGCCGAGCGTCATCAGGTTGAAGCTTTCGCCGAGCAGCGTGAGGAAGAGAACTGTCACCGCGATGGTGACAGGGATCACCAGGCCCGCGACAACGGACGCAGCCGTGTCGCGCAGGAAAAGAAAGAGAATGACGCAGGCCAGCAGCAGGCCGATCAGGATGGCGTCGCGCACACTCGAGATGCTTTCGCGCACCAGTCCGGACTGGTCGTAGAAGGGAGTCAGGCTCACACCCGGAGGCAGCGTTTTGGTCAGCTGCGCTACTTCCTTGTCCACCGCATCGGCAACGGCGACGGTGTTGCTGGAAGGCTGGCGCGCGATGGTGAGCAGGACCGACGGACGGCCGTTCGCGGTCACCACGGTGTAAACCGGCAGGGTGCCCTGCTCCACGCGTGCCACGTCGCTCACACGCACGGGTATGCCGCTTGTGCCGTCTTTGACGGCCAGCTGGCCGAGCGCCGCAGCGTCATGCGCCTGCGCCCCGACCAGGCCAAGGATGAGCTGGTGGTTCGCCTCATACAGACCGGGTGAGTCGATCGTGTTTGAGCTGTCGATAGAGTTGACGAGGTCCAGAATGGTGACGCCCGCGGTCTGCATGCGCGCCATGTTCGGTACCAAGTGGAACTCCGGCACCTGGCCGCCCTGCACCGTAACCGTGCGCACCCCCGCAACGCGGTTGAGCGGCGGCTTCAGCTGATAGGTCGCAAGCTCCCACAGCGCAGTTTGCGGCATCGTGGCCGAGTCAAGGCTGTAGCCGAGGATGGGGAAGGTCGCAAAGGTCAGCCGGTTGGTCGTAATCACGGCGGTTGTCGGCAGCACCTGGCGCATCTTGCCGAGCTCGGCATTGACCAGCTGCAATGCCTGCGCCATGTCGGTGTTCCAGGCAAAGAAGAGGCTCACCTCCGCGGTGCCCCGGCTGGTGGTGGAGCGCACCGTCTGGAGGCCCGGAACGGCGTTCATCGCGTCCTCGACCGGCCTGGTCACGGTCACCTCCATTTGCTCGACCGGCATTACGCCGTTGTCAATGCCGATGACGACGCGCGGAAAGTTGGTGTCTGGGAAGACCGAGATCGGCAGCTGCAGCGCAAGGTAGAGGCCGGCAATAGTGAGCACGGCAAGAAAGAAAAAGATTGGCGCGCGAAAGCGGCTGATCCATAGCTCGCTTTCCGGCAGATGGGGGCTGGTGGGCTCAGGCGGTACCGTGACCGAGTCTGCCCGCTCTAGGTTTGCCCGCTCATGATGTGCCGGTCCCGGCAGGGCAGGGCTTTCGCGCATCGCTAGCTGCCTTCCTTGCCGGTGTTTCCGGGCGCGGGTTTTGCGTCATCCGTGCCGCCCGGCTCGCCCACCTGCACCTTTGTGCCATCGTCGATGCCGTAGCCGCCGTCCGTGATGACGGAGTCGCTGGCGCTCAGGCCATCAAGGATCTGCGCGTGGTCGCCGTCCACGATACCCACTTTGACTGGCCGTTTATGCGCCGCCTTGTCCGACCCCAGCAGCATGAGGTACTTACTGCCGTCGGGTGCAGTCAACAGTGCCGAGGCCGGCACCAGCAGGGCATCGGCAACCGTATGGCCGCTGACGCTGGTGCGCACCGGGGTGCCCACCTTATAAATGCCGGCGCGATTGTCGAGCCGCAGCCAGACCTCAAGCGTCGTGCTGCCGGGGTCAAGCGCGGGGCTTACCAGCGAAACGCGCGCGGGGACAGGGTCAGCCACGCCGGGCAGGGTAATGCCTGCTTCGTCTCCCACTCTCAGCAGCTGCGCCGTGCTTTGCGCCAGGTGCACCTTGGCGAGCAGCGCGGTCGTGTCCATAACGGTGATCAGCGGCGTGCCGGCGGCCGCGGTCTCCCCTTCAAACAGCGGGCGTTCCGTCACGACTCCGTTGATCGGGCTGCGAACCTCCGAGTAGGAGACCTGTGCCTCGGCCCCGAGATACCTGCCCTTTGCGCTCAGCATCGCGCCCTCAGACTGCTCGAGCGTCGCTTTACGGCTAACCGCGTCCAGCGCCGAAAGGTGCTCCGCGGCTACGTCGTAAGCGGCCTGCGCCTGCCCGAGCGTCGCACGCGCGGTGTCCAGATCGCGTCCAGGGATGGCGCCCTGGTTAAAAAGTTTCTGCCGCGCATCGGCAATGCTGCTGTCCAGGTCGCGCGTGGCTTTCGCCTGCGCTACGTCGAGCTGCGCGCGCTGGGTTTCCTCGGGCACCTGGGCGCCGCTGGTGCTGGTAAACGCAGCCTGCGCCGCCGTGTAGGTGCCGCGGGTATCAACCGCGGCTGCTTCAAGATCGCGGTTTTCCAGCGTCGCAAGCAACTGGCCGGCCCTGACCGGCGAGCCACGCTGCACGTAAAAGCGGCGCACCGGCGCGGAGATGCGCGGCGACAGCGCGGCCTGCGCAAGCGGGGAAAGCACTGCGTCGGACACAACATGCTGCGCGATGGTGCCGCGTTCCGGATGCGCCACCTGTACGGTGACCAGCGCTGTCGGGGTGTCCTCTTGCGCTTTCTTCCCGCAGCCTGCAGCGACACATGCCAGCAAGAGCAAGGAGGCGCACAGGCGA
>CAXUDF010000036.1:0-16325 GCA_964249695.1 uncultured Acidobacteriaceae bacterium | reverse complement strand
TAGAGGGTGGCCTCGGCGTCCACCACCTCCAGCACGGTCGCCTCGCCGCTTTCATAGCGCAGCCGGGTCAGGCGCAGGCTTTCAGCCGCCGTGCGGACGGTGATGTCGAGCGAGGCAAGCTGGTTCTGCGCGGTTTGTGCTTCGGCGTAGCCTTCGTGCAGGTTCACCACTAACCGCTTCTCCGTTGCGCTCAGCGTCACGCGCACCGCATCGCGGCGCGCCTCGGTCTGCCGGATGCGCCGCTCAGTGGTCAGCCAGTCCCACACGGGAATGTCGAGGGTCGCGGCAGCCGAGTAGCCCAGATTGCGCGCGCGATTGCCCGGCGTTCCGGGGATCGTGGGGCTGACGACGGCGCCGGTATCGAGCGGACCGTTTCGCGCGAACTGCGCGGCGTCGATGCCGTAAATAAACTGAAGTCCCAGGTCGGGCAGGTACGCAGCCTTGGCGATGGACACCTCGGCATTGCTGAGCGCGAGGCTGCTGAGGGCGCTCGCGAGCTCCGGGTTGCGCACAGCCGCCGCTGCTTCGACATCGGCCAGCGACGGCAGCGGAGGCGCGACCGGCGGCGTCTCGAGCGTGTAGGCGGTAAGCGGATCCGGGAACAGCAGCACCGCCAGCTCAAGCCGCGCGCGGTCCACGCCAAGCCGGGCGTCGGTGAGGTCGCGCGCGCGCTGCTGCTCGGTTAGGTCCGCCTTGACAACATCGGCATGCGCGGCTTCGCGCGCGGCCTCGCGCTTCTCGGTCAGCGCGACAAAGTCGGCGGCCTCCTTTTGAGCGGTTTCAAGCAGGGCCACCCGGCGCTCGCTTGCGAGCACCGCGTAGAACAGCCCCTCGGTTGCAGCGACCAGGCCGCGCCGCCCCACCTCAAGCTCCGCCGTTGCGCGCGCCGAGGCAGCGTCCGCCGCCCGCACGTTGGCCAGCTGGGCCACGCTCAGGGTTTCCGTCACGACGGCCTGGCTGGTGTACTCATGCACGGCGTTGTTCGCAATAAAAACAGGGGCCTGCGTGTACACGGCCGACCCCAGGGTACTGCGCGTGTGGTTCGACTCGGTAAACAGATATATGTTGTGGTAAATCGCGCTCGGCAGCAGGGCGGCGCGTGCATTGCCGCGGTCAAGCGAAGCTGCCGTTTGCTCGGCGCGCAGGGCGGCCAGGTTCGGCTCATTGGCTTCTGCCCGGCCGATGGCTTCAGCAAGCGTGATCGCGACAGGAGCCGTCGATGGTGCAGGACTGGCTACCTGCGCCGCGGCCATGCCGCTTGCGAGCAGCAGCAGGGGGCTGATGGAGAGGCTCGCACGTTTGCTGTGGTTGGCGAAGCAGTTCCGGGCCATCCTCCTGAGAATAGGCCAGGGAGCTTAACCAAACCTGAAGTGCGCGAGCCTGAAGTATGCGGGGCGACTCCCCCCCGCGGGCATCTCTCACCCTGGCACGATTTATGCTGGGAGGTGCTGGCGGGGCCGCGCGCGGAGCAGGGCGCTTGAGGCGCAGCAACCGGGAGAGTGATACGAGTGGGCGAGAATGGGGAAGCGTATCAAATCGGCCGCAAGCGCCGCGTTGTCGTTACCGGCATCGGCCTGGTGAGCCCCCTTGGCACGGGCACTGAGAAGACCTGGGCCGGGGTGCTCGCGGGCGAGGCAGGCATCGCGCCCATCACCCTGTATAACCCTGCTGGCCACTCTTGCCGGTTCGCGGGCGAGGTCAAGGACTTTGATCCGCACCAGTTTATCGAGCGCAAGGACGTAAAAAAAATGGGCCGCTTCGTCCAGTTTGCGCTCGCTGCTGCACACGGCGCCGTGGAGCACAGCGGACTGCGCATGGAAAATGAAGACCGCGAGCGCGTCGGCGTGTATGTGGGCAGCGGGATCGGCGGCTTTGAGGTCATTGAGCGCGAGCACACCAAGCTGACCACGAGCGGACCGGACCGCATTTCGCCATTTTTCATCACGGCCAGCATCGCTAACCTGGCTGCAGGGCAAATCTCGATCCGCTACGGCGCGGCCGGGCCAAACCTTACCGTCGCCACGGCCTGCACGACCGGCGCGCATGCGATCGGCGAATCCTTTCGCATCCTTGAGCGCGGCGACGCCGACGTGATGATCTGCGGCGGGTCCGAGGCTGCTGTGACGCCTTTATCTGTGGGCGGATTTGCCGCGATGCGCGCGCTGTCGACGCGCAATGACGACCCGGCGACCGCCTCGCGGCCGTGGGACCTGGGACGCGACGGCTTTGTGGTGGGCGAAGGTGCGGGCGTGCTGGTTCTGGAAGAGCTGGAGCATGCACGCGCCCGGAATGCGACTGTCGTGGCAGAGTTGGTCGGCTACGCCGCGAACTGCGATGCCTACCACACCAACGCGCCGCCCGAGGACGGAGCAGGCGTGCGCCGGGTGATGCAGCTGGCGCTGCGCGACGCGGGACTTGCGCCCTCGGCGATCGGCTACCTGAACGCCCACGCGACCTCGACGCCGCTGGGCGACCGGGCCGAGGCGCGCGCGATTGCGCAAACCTTTGGCGACCATGCCAAGCAGCTGCTGGTGAGCTCGACCAAGTCCATGACTGGCCACCTGCTGGGCGGCGCGGGCAGCCTGGAGGCCGGGCTGACCGTGCTGGCGCTGCGCGACGGCATGGCCCCGCCCACAACCAACATTGAGCAGGCAGAGCCGGACACAGAGGCGTTTTGCCTGGTGCGCGACCGCAGCGTCCCAGTTTCGATGGAGTACGCGATGACGAACTCGTTCGGCTTCGGCGGCACCAATGCTTCGCTGATCTTTCGGCGCGCAGAAACGGCTGCAGAGCCGCAGTAGTCCCGCTTACTCGAGGCTCCAGCCGAAGCGAAGCAGCGGCTCGGCGCGCCGGGCAAATGCGACAAGCGAGTCGATGACTACGCGCGACCGCAGCTCGTCCGGCGCAATCGGCTGCTGCACCACAAAGCTTTTCAGCTTGAGCAGCGCGGCGCCCGGCTCCTCGGCAAAACGCTCATAGCCCCTCGGCATGCGCTGCAGCGTATCTTCCGTGTTCAAAGGCAAAGCCTTATCAATCCGCAGCAACGGAGCCGGGTCCGCGGCGATTGCGTCACGCCAGCGGCGAAGCGCATCTTTCTCGGGCTGCCAAAAGCCTGCCGCCACAAAGGACTCTTTCAGGCTGAAGTGCACGTAGAGCACGCCGTCCTGCGTCTTGTCGCCTTCGCGATGGAGCACGCTGGCGATGTGTGTACGGAAGGGATTTTTGTTCGGCGAAAAGCGCGTGTCGCGATAGATGCGCTGCACCGGCGTGCGGTGCGGCGCTTCCAGCGGCAGATCGACTGCGTGCAAAGCCGCAGACAAGTCCTGCACAAGTAACTGCATCGGCTGCATCAGGGTCTGCTCGTACGCGGGCTTGCGCTCGGCAAACCAGTCCCGGCGATTGTTGCGGGCCAGCTTGCCAAAGAAGTCCAGGGCGCGCTCCGGAAAGCCGTTGAAGGCAGCCTCACCCGCGGTATGTACTGGCGCTTTCTTGCTGTCTGCCATAGGGCGCTCTCGCTGCGCTGTTATTGTGCCACGGCGACGGTTGCGCACACGCGTACTTGAATATCGTCACAAGGCGGATGGCAACTTCACAGAGCTTTCATATACTTCGGTCACATTTACTTCTCCCGAGTCAGGCAGGGAAACCTGCTCTCCGGGGATAAACCAGTCTTTTTGGAGGCGTCATCGATGCGGAGAGCAGCCAGAACCCTGAGTTTTGCGGCCATAACCGCGCTTGCCGCGCCTGTGCTGGCGCAGCAGGTGCTGGGGAACCTTTCCGGCGACGTTACTGATCCGAGCGGAGCGGTCATCGGCGGGGCCACCGTGACCGTCCTTAGCCTGGGTACCGGGCTTACTCGCAGCACCGTCACTAATGGCAGCGGCGAGTACCAGTTCAACGACCTGCCCGGCGGCACGTACAGCGTCACCGTTGCCGAGCCCGGCTTTGCGGAGCAGAAATTCCCCTCCATTCTGATCCAGGGTGATCGCACGGCTACGCTGCCGGTTCGTCTCGCCACCGGCAACGTCAATGAGTCCACCACGGTCAACGCCAACGCTTCGTTAAACAACTCCGACACCACCAATGGGCTGGTGCTGAGCCATTCGCAGATTGAAGACGTCCCGCTCGCGACCGGCTCCTTTACGCAGCTCATCCCGCTCTCGCCTGGCGTCAGCGCGCAATTTGTCAACAGCACCGGCACCAACGAGGGCCTTGGCAACCAGTCGATCTATGCCGACGGGCAAAGGGCTACCGACAACACCTTCCTGGTAGATGGCGTCGATGTGAGCAACCTCTTCAATGGCAACAGCTCCAGCCAGGTCGCCTCAGGCCGCGCCGTACCGAACACGGGAGAGAGCTTCCCGGCCGGCGGCAGCATCCAGACCAGCACCTCGGTGTACGACGCCATCGGCAATGCCATCCCCAGCCCGAGCCCCGAGCAGATCAACGAGATCCGGATCAACACATCCATGTATGACGCGCAGCAGGGCGCAAAAAGCGGCGCGCATGTGGACGTCGGTACGCTCAGCGGCTCTAACAAGGTGCACGGCCAGGGCTACGTGTATCGCGGCACCAACGCGCTGAACGCGGCGCCTTTCTTCTATAAACAGCAGAGCGCGGCGTACGGGGGCACCATCCCGATCGACGAGGTAAACCCCTACCTGCACCGCGTGGTTGCAGGCGGCACGCTGGGCGGGCCGCTTTTAAGAGATAAGGTCTTCCTCTTTCTCGGCTATAACGGCGTGCGCGTGACGGACCTGTACAACGGCCGCTCGCCTCTCGGCATTCCCGCCGGCCTTACGGATGACCGCAGCTCGACCGGCATCGCGAACGCGGTCAGCACGTCTACCGGTGCTCCATTTACCGGCGCCATTAATCCGGCGGCGGCAGCCATTCTTAACTTCAAGCTCCCGAATGGGCAGTACCTGATCCCAAGTGCGCCAAGCAACGCCGCCGCCATCCTCGCCTCAGGCCAGCCGGACGTGAATCTTATCTCGGCACCGACCTTTAACGCGGACCAGGTAACCAGCAGCCTCGACGCTAACCTGACGAGCAAAGACGTTGTGTCGCTCAAGTACTTTTACCAGCATGACCCGGCGAGCAATCCGTATACGGACAGCAGTACAGACGGTTTTCGGCAGGCGCTTGACTCCGGCAGCCAGCTCGCGGCCATCGTTAACTCCTGGACGCCGTCCTCGAAACTGAGCTGGCAGCAAACCTTCGGCTTTAACCGGCAAAAGGCCTATACAAACAATGTGCAGCCGCTGACGCCGCAGCAGGTAGGCATCAATCTTTTTGGATATACGGCGTTCCCGGGTCTCAGCATCCCTATCCCGATTACGCAGAATACAAGCCAAGGTCCGCAGCTGGTAGAGACCTCGACGCTCAGGATCGGACCGACCGGGTCCTTCTACCGGGATGGGCTTTTCCAGAACAGCTTTCAGCCCCGTAGTACGGTCACCCAAACGCTTGGCCGCCATAGTTTGTCCTACGGCGGCAACTTCAACTACACCCAGTTAAACATCCTGAACCACCGCCAGAATACCGGCACGATCAATTTCAAGAGCTTTCAGGATTTTGTCGAAGGCAACATCATTCCAAGCTCGGCTTTTCTGCAGGGCGCGTCCAACCGCTACTACCGCACCAAGGACGTTGGCGCTTACGTCCAGGATAAGTGGCAGGTGCGGCCGAATCTAAGCTTGACGCTCGGCCTTCGCTACGACTATGACGGGCCGTTCTCCGAAAAGTTCGGCAACTTCTTTAACTTCGACCCAAGCTTGTACAGCTATAACTCAGTGTCAAACACCATTACCAACGACGGCTTTATCATCGCTGGCAATAATAAAAGCTATGGAACCCGCGGCGTGAGCAGCTCCACGCTCAAGAACCTGCAAGAAGGCTTTGCGCCGCGCGTTGGGTTCGCCTGGACGCCGGCAGCAAACCGGAACAAGGTGATCTTTCGCGGCGGCTTCGGCCTCTACTACAACCGCGGCGAGTATTTTTCCTACCTGTCTCCCGGTGCCGGCAGCGGCATCAGCGGGCCTTTCGGCGTCACACAGGAGCCGCCGTTCGTTATCAATGCGGCGCCGCCGCCGGGGGCTGATCTGTCCAATCCTTTCGGCGCGACATTGCCCACGCCGCCGACCGGCAACCCCAGCACGTTTACCAGCTACCTGCCCAATCGCACCCAGTTGCTTGCGGGGATGCAGGCGTTCCCTTTCGGCTCCTATGCCATCGGCAACAAGCTGCCCTACACGGAAAACTGGAGCTTTGACATGCAGCTGCAGCCGGTGAATGACCTGACCCTGCAGATCGGCTACGTCGGCAACCGCGGCCGCCACGGCGTCATCCCGGTGCCGTTTAATCAGGCCGGCATAGCCACGCCGGCTAACCCGATTAACGGCGAGACTTACTCGTATGGCTACCAGACTGTCGACACCAACGGCAATCCGCTCGTGACCGAACCGGCAAACACCTACGACGGCGGCAACACAGACCTGCGCGTACCGTACATCGGCTACGGCATTAACTCGGTTCTGTATGAGGCCGCAGGCAACTCAGCATATGACGCGCTGCAGCTGCAGGCAATCAAACGCATCTCGCATGGCCTGCAGGTCACCGCGTCCTACACCTTCTCGCACTCGCTAGATGAGCAAAGCGGCGTCGGCTTGTTTTATAACGGCAGCAATCCGTCTGATCTGCGCTCCGGTTATGGCTCGTCTGACTTCGATACAACCAACGTGACCAGTTTCAGCTTTACCTACACACTGCCTAACCTGGTGCACGGCGACGGCATCCTTGCCAAGGCAGTCAACGGCTTCGGCCTGCAAAACATCACCCTATTAAGCAGCGGGCAGCCCTACAGTGTGGAGGATTATTCCGGCGCAGTGGCAAGCCAGTATTACAGCTACCAGGACGGCATCACCAACCCGATCATCCCTCTGGCGCCGGGCGTGTCCGCAAAGCAGGCGCTTACCGGGCACTCCGGCGCTTTTTACGCAAGCAATAATCAGGGCGCTTTGAACCCGGGCGCATTTCAGATTCCATTTGTCAGCCCTGGCCAAAATGGTGTGCCGGCCTGCGGTCCAAGCACAGGCGGCGCGCAGGTGTGCGACGTGTTCGAGACCACCTTTGCCGGAAATGGCCAGCGTAATATCTTCCGGCAGTCGTTTCAGAAGCGGGCTGACTTATCCGTGGTCAAGAATGTTCCCATTACTGAGCGCGTCAACGGCCGCTATACGCTTGACTTCTTCAATGTAACAAATACGCCGTCGTTCGACCTTCCGAATAACTCCATTGGTACCGGTACGAATACGGGCCAGCAGGTCACCTATAACCCGGCGCTCGTGCCGACGAATGGGCAGGCAAACGTCACCGTGGCGAACCAACAGACGGCATACGGCGGGCTTGCCAACAACGGCATCAACGTCAGCCCCGCGCTGAACCTTGGAGCGGTGCAGCAGACCATCGGCAGCAGCCGCATCGTTCAAATGTCTTTCCATTTACAGTTTTGAAACTATGCGCCACCCGGGAACGAGAAAGCTCCCGCCGCAGGCAAACAGCGGTAATACTCGACGGTGCCAAAGGTAACGCTTAAGTGGAAACGTTTTCTTGAGCACAAGCAACCTGAGCATAGAATCCGTCCATGCCCGTTTTACGAGTTCTCGTCATCGACGACAATGCAGCCCACGCGTCCGGTCTTGCCGAGCTCCTGGAACTGTCAGGCTTCGAGGCCAGCTATGCAACGAGCGGACATGCCGGGTTGGCGCGTGTCGTAAGCGACGCGGTGGATGCGGTTCTGCTTGATGTCCATCTCCCAGATATAGACGGGTATGAGGTGTGCCGGAGGCTTCGTCGCAACAGCGACCTGGCGCACGTAGCCGTTGTGTTCCACTCAGGCGCCTCGCCGGTCGACACGCCTCACGGTGCCGATGCTTTCCTTACCTACCCGGTCGAGATGAAGCACATTCGCAGCGTGATCCAGGGATGCGTCGCGCGCCGCCGAGGTGCGCGGAGCGCAGCGTTCTCCGGCAGCACATTCCGCAGGATTGCAGAATCAGCGGGAGTTCTCGGCTCCCGCTAAAACCAGATCGAAGCTCCGGGAAGCCGCTGCGCAGCTCCGCGAAAAGGAAGAGCTCCAGCCTTAGAAAAGCGACTGCACCCTGCCGGCAATGGCATCGCGAATCAGCTTGCCGTCCCGGGTACCGGCATTGACGCCGACATTCTCGAATAGATTCCAGGTTTCAGACAGGGTGAGCGAGCCGCCCGGCTGGACAGTCCGCCTCGGCCCAAGCAGTTCCACTTCCATGTAGCTGCCCTCGACGTAGACTTCATTGTTGACGCCGTAGTCCGGGTATTCTGCATTCTCATCGTGGACGAAGCGCTTTACAAAGAGTGTGTCGCTCACCAGGTGAGCGCACCAGCCCTCTTTATTGCGCAAACCCATCTTCTGCGAGTTGGAAAGTGCCGGGTCGGCGTGCAGCAGGATATAAGGGAGCCCGAGGGTAAAGCGCGGGTCTTCGAGATCGGTAAACGCGCATAGAGCCAGCGGCTGCGTGACCGTGACGTACTCGTCGTGCGTTTGAAAAGGGACGCGCGGAAGGATCGCGGTGCCGCCCTCGACCACCGTGATCGCCCATGCTGCGATGTCGACAGGCCAGATGTTGTGGCTGGTGACCGTCTGCTCAAGTGTTACGCCGGTGCCGCTCGCTTCCAGTGTGAGGCGTATAGTTTTCTGCATGCCGGCGGCGTCCACGGGCTGGCGGAGGACCAGCGTGAATTCGCTTTCCGTGCTGTACTCGATCGGGTCATTGTCCGGGGCGTACGTTGCCGGAAAAAGCTCCGGCCATACCCACAAACGGTGCCCGCCATAGGGCTTCCAGGTGCCCAGGGCAGTTTCCATGGAGTTTTGCGGAAACCAGGCGAGGAGATTTGCTCCACCTGTTGGGCCGTAGAAGAGAATGCGCGGACCAATCGCGGTAGCGGCGATGATGTCGACGGTGCCGTTGGAAACCTTGATGCAGCCGTCCAGCCCCAGGTACGAGATCGTTTCTATGCTCACATTGCCCTTTCGCGGTTGCGTCGACGGGAGCGTTCCCAAACTGGTCCGCGACCGTACAGAACGTCGACAATCCCTGGTGTGCCCGGCCTTAGTCGTGGCCGTGATCGTGGTCAAGCAATCCGTGCAGCGCAATCGCCGCGCCGACGACCGCGGTCACTGTCGCGGCGGAAACGCCCCTGCCGCGCTTGCGTTGAACGCCGCTTGTCGGCTGGTCGGTCGGCTCGTCATTCGAGGCATCCTCGCGGGCGGTGTACTGCGGTTCCGCGAGGGAGCGGTCGTTATGGTAGCGAACCTCGCGCAGCGGTGAGGGCTCCAGTGCCGGCAGCAGGGCTGCGCTTGCGGGTGGAGGGAGGATCGCACTTGCAGGTAGGGGAATCGCCAGGGCAGGAGCTTTCAGAGCAGACCCCGGTCTCGCGAGCGCCCGAAATCGACCTCCCTGATGCGTCGGTTGCGAAGCAGGCTGTGCCGCCGCGAGTGCCGGCCGAAATGCGGGCAGGTGGAAGCCGATCCACAACGCCGGTGCCGCGAAAACGGCGAGGCACAGAGCACAAGTCGACAGCAGCGCGCGCAGCGCGGAAGCACCCGGCGAAGGCGTGGACTCGCCGGCAAGAATGGCCTGCACCCGCGAGTGCAGCACCACCGCGCTGGCTGCGAAGGGGATGCCGATCCTCTTGGACCGCCTGTTTGTCGAATGGGGAGCAAGCGCTCTCCAGCCAAAGCGCACCAGCACGTCCGCGTACACGTCACGCTTGTCAGGCCGCGCGCGCAGCACAATCAGGTCGCAGGCCAGCTCCCGTTCTAAATGGAGCGCAGCAAAAGCAGCATGGATCGCAGGATGAAAAAACAGCAGCGCGCGGCACAGACGGGCAGCGGCCTCCCACACAGTATCGCGGCGGCGCACGTGGGCCAGCTCGTGGCGCAGGATGTTTTCAAGCGCAAGCCCGTCTTCTTCCGCGCATTCCGGCGGCAAGTAGATGCAAGGTGTACGCCAGCCGGTCGTCGCAGGCGACGGCAGGGCCGGCAGCAGCCATAGCCGGCATGCGCCCATACCCATCTCGCGGGCAAGCGCGTCCAGAATGCGGCCGAGCGCCGCCGGAGGCGCGGTCCGGAAACGAAGCGCCTCACTGAGCTGGCGCTGCCGGTAGAGCGCCAGGGCCGTCAGCACACCGAGAGTCAGCAGGTAAAGGACGCCCAGCAAGGTAAGCGCATGGCTAACATTTGCGGCGACTGTCGCTGGCAGCGCCCAATCCGGAGCGGCATGAATCGAGAAGTTCGGGTGAAGATTCGGCTGCCAGGGATCCATGAGCAGCGGCCCGACGTGAACCGGAAACGTCGGCGTCGGCGCAAACGCGCGGAGCAGCGTGAGGAGCCAGTACGCCGCGGAGCCAAGGAGGAAGGTCGTCCACAGGGCGAAGCGGACCGCCGCCGAGCTGGAAAGACGCGCCAGAACCCAGCAGAGGCAGTACGCCAGGCTTACCTCCAGCAGGAAATCGCAGAGTAAGGCGAGCCGTTGAAGGGTTGCGGCGGCGTGCGGCGCGCCAAGGCTCACTTGGCTTGCTCCTGCTGCTCACGCTCTCGCCGGAACTTCTGAATCAAGGCTTCCATCTCGCGGAGATCACTGCCGCGAAGCCCATCAGACTGGAGCAGATTCACAAGCAGTCCACTGGCCGAGCCGCCGAAGTTTTCCTGCAGCAGCATGCCTACGGAGAGCTGGGCGACGGTCTGCTCATCCACGCGCGGGGAAAAAACAAAAACCTTGCCGCGGGCCACGTGAGTCACCAGATCCTTGTTTTCCATGATGCGCAGCAGGGTCTGGGTCGTCTTGTAGTTTGGCTGCTCACCCTCAGGGAACGCATGCACAATCTGTTCCACGGTTGCTTCTTCCAGCTTCCAGAGAACGCGGAGCAAACGCGCTTCAGCGGGTGTGGGCAGGGGCGGCTTTTTTCCTCGAGCCATTCTCACGGACATACCTTGCACCCACAGCCTAGCACCAGTGTGTCGGCTTTCTTCAGGGTTCCGGCCCGCGCAATCCATGAGGCGGCGGATCGCGGGGCCTGGCCTTCGGCTATGTCTCAAATAGACATGTTCAACACACGGTTCAGCCGCTGCACAAACGAGCCCGGCTCCTCGAGTGCAACGCCTTCCATGAGCAGGGCCTGGTCGAGCAGCAGCCACGCCGCATCCTCGGTGACCGCGTCGTCCGGCCGCGCGAGCAGCTTTCGGATGATCTCGTGGTCGGGGTTGATTTCGAGCGTGGGCTTCGGGGCTGGGAAGTCCGTCTGCCCCATGGCCCGCATCATCTTCTGCATCTGCACCGACATGTCATCCTCGTCGGAGACGATGCAGGACGGGCTGTCGGCCAGCCGCACCGAGGCGCGTACATCCTTCACGCGGTCGCCGAGCGTAGCCTTGATCTTCTCGATCAGCGGCTGCAGCGCTTCCGCCTTATCGGGTTCGGTCTCGTCCTTCAGGTCCTCGCTGGTCGCGGCCTTGTTGACTGCTTTCAGGTCCAGGTCGCCGTAGGCGTCGATGCCCGCAAACACAAGTTCGTCGAAGTCGTCATCGAGAATCAGTACCTCGATGTCGCGCTTTTTGTAGATTTCGAGCAGCGGCGAAGTGCGCAGCAAAGACTCAGCGCCGCCGGTGATGTAGTACAGGCTCTTCTGGTCCTCTTTCATGCGCGATTTCACGTCGGCGAGGCTGGTGAGGCCTTCCGCTTTTGTCGTTTTCACGCGGATCAGGTCGAGCAGCGCTTCCCGGTTCTCATAATCGCTGTACAGGCCTTCCTTGAGCGGCCGGTTGTACTGCGCAATGAAGCGCTCGTACAGCTCCGGCTGGTTCGTCGCGATCGTCTTGAACTCGCCAAGGAGCTTTTTGACGCTGGCGGTGCGGATGCTGCTTAGGACCCGGTTCTGCTGCAGGATTTCGCGGCTGACGTTGAGCGGCAGGTCTTCGCTGTCGATAATCCCGCGCACAAAGCGCAGGTACTGCGGTAGCAGCTCCTTGGCGTCGTCCATGATGAACACGCGCTTGACGTACAGCTTGACGCCGACCTTGTACTCGGACTGGTACAGGTCCAGCGGCGCTTTGGCCGGCACGTAGAACAGCGTGGTGTACTCAAGGCTGCCCTCGGCCCGGGTGTGCAGCCAGAACAGCGGATCGCTGGAGTCGCCCGAAATGGACTTGTACAACTCCTTGTAGTCTTCGTCGGTCAGCTCGCTCTTGGGCCGGCGCCAAAGCGCGCTTGCTGCGTTGACCTGCTCGGTGACGCGGGTCTTATCTGATCGCTTCTCCTCGGCGTTCCACTCGCTCTTGTCGTAGCGCAGGAAGATAGGAAAGGCGATGTGGTTTGAATACTTCTTGACGATCTCCTGCAGGCGCCAGCTATTCGCGTACTGCGCGCCTTCCTCGTTCAGGTGGATCAGCACGGTCGTGCCGGCGCTCGCGCGCTCGGCCGGCTCAAGCTCAAAGCCGCTCTTGCCGTCGCTGGTCCAGCGCCAGGCCTGCTCCTCGCCGGCCTTGCGGGTCGTCACCTCGACGCGGTCCGCGACCATGAACACGCTGTAGAAACCAACGCCAAACTGTCCGATAAGGTTCGAGTCCTTTTTTGCATCGCCCGACAGCTGCGAGAGGAAGTTCTTGGTGCCGGAGCGGGCGATGGTGCCCAGGTTCGAGACCAGGTCGTCTTCGCTCATGCCGATGCCGGTGTCGGCAATGGTGAGCGTTTTCGCCTCTTCGTCCAGCTCCAGGTCAATGCGCGGCGAGAAGGGAAGCGCCTTGAAGGCGTCGTCGGTGAGGGTCAGGTGGCGCAGCTTGTCGAGCGCGTCCGACGAGTTTGAAATAAGCTCGCGCAGAAAGATTTCCGGATGCGAGTAGAGCGAGTGGATGATGAGCTGGAGCAGCTGGCTGACTTCGGTTTGAAACTCGCGCTGTGGCATAGAGCTCTATTATCGCCAGAATGCAGCCGGTTTGCAGTCGCCCGAGGGACGCTTTGCGGGTGTTTTCGCCGACCAGGGTCCAGCAGCGCCCATCGAAAGGCCGCTGAAGGCTGTCCGTGAAGCGCGGGGACCCAGCGCCTACTCGCTCCCGGCCTTCCCGTACTCCGCGTCGGTCACGTGTTCAAGCCATGTCGCGCTCGACCCCTGTTCGTCGGCATTCTGCATCGCCAGGTGGACCAGGGTTCGCCCCGCGGCCGCGCCGTGCCAGTGCACCTCGCCGGGCTCGATCCACACGGAGTCGCCGGGATGGATAGCGCGGGCCGGCTGCCCCTGGAGCTGCACCCAGCCCACGCCTGACAGAACGTGGAGCGCCTGCCCGTGCGGGTGCGTGTGCCAGGCGGTGCGCGCGCCGGGCGAAAACGAGACCCGCGCGGCATTGAGGCGCGCGGGCGGCGACCCGGCCGCGACCTCATCGACCCAGACCGTGCCGGTAAACCAGTCCGAGGGGCCTTGACGGCAGCCCAGAGCTTCCGATTGCGTGATCTTCATGGTGGTGTGAGTGTAACGGGCCGCTCGACAGCGCGTTCGCGAACTGTCCATTTCCGGACAGACATGCATGATCGCGGCTGTTTTCGGACGCTTCTTTCTCGAACGAGAAGCGGCGCGCATTCATTTGAAAGGATTTAGCCCGCTCCTTGGAACGGCCCGCGCCGTGCACTCGTAACAGGCGTATGGATATTGCCCGTCCCGACCTTCAACGCAAACGAACCCGACGCCGCTGGGTGCTCGCCATGGTCGCCATCGTCGTTCTCTCGACCGTAGCGTTTGCTTTCTCGCGGCTCAAACCAGCCGCGCCGTCGGTCGACCGCAGCACCGTGTGGACCGACACCGTCAAGCGCGGACCCATGGTGCGCCAGGTGCGCGGCATCGGCACGCTGGTGCCGCGCGAGGACCGCATTCGGCTGATCCCCGCCGAGACCGAAGCAACCGTGGTGCGGCTGCGCGTGTTGCCCGGCGCCCGGGTGGAGCCGGACACGATTGTGATGGACCTGACCGACCCGCAGCTGGCGCAGGAGCTGCTTTCAGCCGAGCTCGACCTGAAAGCGGCGCAGGTGGAGTACGGCAACATCCAGGCCCGGCTCCAGAGCGACCTGATGACCCAGCGCGCCGGCGCAGCGACGGTTGCGGCCGACCACAGCCAGGCGCAAAAGCAGGCACAGACCGACAAAGCGCTCTACGATCTGGGCGTCATCAGCGGGCTGACCTACAGCGCGTCGCAGGGCAAGGCCGACGAGCTGAAAACCCGGGACGGTATCGAGGGCGAGCGGCTGACGGTGAACCAGAAAGCCATCGCCACGCAGCTTGAAGTGCAGCAGACCAAGGTGGACGAGGCGCGGGCGATCCTGGCGCTGAAGCAGCGGCAGGGCAATGCGCTGAGCGTGCGCGCGGGCATCAGCGGCTCGCTTACCGAACTGCCGCACCAGGTGGGCGAGCACGTGACGCCGGGCACCACGCTGGCCAAAATCGTGCAGCTCGACCAGCTCAAGGCGTCGCTCAAGATCGCCGAGACCCAGGCCCGCGATATCCAGATCGGCCAGCCGGCGGAGATCGACACCCACAACGGCATCATCCCGGGCAAGGTCACGCGGATTGATCCGGCGGTTTTGAACGGAACCGTCACCGTCGACGTAGAGCTTATCGGCGCCCTGCCGCAGGGCGCGCGGCCTGACCTGAGCGTCGATGGAACCATCGACCTCGACCGCCTGCAGGACGTGCTGTACGTGGGCCGGCCGGCGTTCGGCAACGAGAACAGCACGGTAAGCCTGTTTCGGCTGACGCCGGACGGCAGGGAAGCGGTGCGCACGCCGGTCAAGGTCGGGCGCGCCTCGGTCAACGCCATCCAGGTGCTCGGCGGGTTAGAGGCCGGCGATACGGTCATCCTGTCTGACATGTCGCGGTGGGACAACGTCGACCGCGTTCGACTGAATTAAGGAGGAAGTGATGGACACGAAGGGCGAAGCACTGATCCAGATCGAAGCGATGACCAAGATCTTCCTGACCGAGGAGATCGAAACGCACGCGCTGTCGGGCGTGCACCTCAGCATCCGCCGCGGCGAATACATCGCGATGTCCGGCCCTTCCGGCTGCGGCAAATCGACGCTGCTCTCGATCGTAGGGCTGCTCGACACGCCGTCGAGCGGCAGCTACCAGCTCAACGGCAAGCCGGTCGCGAACCTGAGCTTCGCCGAGCGCTCGCGCATTCGCAACCAGGAGATCGGCTTCATCTTTCAAAGCTTCAACCTGATCGGCGACCTTACGGTGTACGAGAATGTGGAGCTGCCGCTGACCTACCGCGCGGGCATGGCGGCGGGCGAGCGGCGCGACCGCGTGCAGCGGGCGCTCGAGCGCGTAGGCATGGCGCACCGGGTGCGCCACTACCCGGCGCAGCTCTCGGGCGGCCAGCAGCAGCGCGTGGCCGTGGCCCGCGCGCTCGCCGGGGCGCCGTCAATCCTGCTGGCCGACGAGCCGACCGGCAACCTGGACTCGCGCAACGGCGAGGCCGTGATGGAGCTGCTGGCCGAGCTGCACGGCGAAGGCGCGACCATCTGCATGGTGACGCACGACCCGCGCTTCGCCGCGCACGCCGACCGCCAGGTGCACTTGTTCGACGGCAAGGTGGTGGCCGAGGGCGAGCTGCTGCAGCTGCTCGCCGAGCCCGAGCGCAACCCGAGCACGGTCAGCGCGCAGCGGGGCACTGCATGACGACCTTCTTCGCGGAGCTGCTATGGGACGCGCGCTACACGGTGCGCCAGCTGCGGCGGGCGCCCGGCTTCTCGCTGACCGTGCTGCTTACCCTCGCGCTCGCGATCGGCGCAACGGCGGCCATGACGGGCGTGCTCCGCGCCACGCTGCTCAACCCTTTGCCGTACCCGCATGCCGATAGGCTAGTCGAGGTCGGCGACCATAATCTGAAGGGCTTTAAAGCGAATGGCTTGATGACGGTCGCACGCGCGGCAGATCTTGCGGCTCTCCAGCACGACGGACATAAAACATTCTCCGACTTCAGCTTTCTTTATTGGAACGATGGGCAGCTCGCCTTCTCCGGCCACGAACCCATTCGGGCCTCGGCGGCCGCGGTCTCGGGCAGCTTTTTCAAGACAATCGGGCTGCCTCCAATGATGGGCCGTGCCCTGACGGAAGCAGACGACGTACGCAACGCGCCGCTGGTCGCCGTCATCAGCCATCACTTGTGGTTGTCGGCGTTCTCGGGCGATCGCGCGATCCTCGGCCGCAGCGTGCGTCTCGGCGAGCAGCAGGCGACGATT
>CAXUDF010000035.1:0-24912 GCA_964249695.1 uncultured Acidobacteriaceae bacterium | reverse complement strand
CCGGTGTAGCGTATCTGCCAGATCGAGCCGGAACCATCATCCGTGACAAACAGTGATCCATCCTTCGCGACAGTTACGCCAACCGGACGACCCCACACCTTGCCGTCCGGCGTGACAAACCCGGTCAGAAAGTCCTCAAACTCGCCGGTCGCTTTGCCGTTCTGCACCGGCGCCATCACGACTTCATAGCCCGCGCGGTGCGACTTGTTCCACGAGCCGTGCTCCGCCGCGAAAATTGACCCCTTGTACTGGTTCGGAAACTCTGATCCCTCATAGAAAGTCATTTCCAGAGAAGCAAAGTGCGGCTGCAGCAGCACGTCCGGCGTAATCACCTTCGACTGCAGCTCAGGGTGCTTGCCCTCAAGCCGCGGGTCCTGCTTGCCGCCCGTTGGCCCACCCATGTAGAACCACGGCCAGCCGTAAAAGCCGCCTTCCTGCACGTGCGTGATGTAGTCGGGCACAAGGTTGTCGCCAAGCATGTCGCGCTCGTTGGTAGAGCACCACAGTGCGCCTGTACCCGGCTGCACAGCCTCACCGACGCAGTTCCGGATGCCGGAGGCGTAAATCTTCACGAACTTGCCTTCAGGGGTGAACTCAAGCACGTCAGCCCGCTGGAACTCGGCCGGATGCGTGTCGGCATCATCGACGTTCGAGTGGGAGCCTACCGAGACAAACATGCGCTTGCCGTCCTCAGAGAAGGCAATATCGCGCGTCCAGTGGCCGCCGCCGCGCAGCTTGCCGCCGCCCGGCAGGTCGGCGAGCTTCTCAGGCGCGCCGCTCGCGGTCATGTCGCCTTCTTTGTAGGGGAAGCGCACCACCGAGTCTGTGTTGCCGACGTACACGTACTTTGGGTTCTTCGCGGGGTAGAACGCGATCCCGAACGGCTGGCTCAGGTTTTCGGCAAAGGTCGCCGACTGCTTCGGCTTGCCGTCAGGGCCAACGCCGCGAAACACCATGATCTTGTTCGAGTAGGAAAGCGCGACGAACATATCGCCATTGGGCGCAGTGCGGATCAAGCGCGGCTGGTCAAGCCCAGTGGTGTACTGGCTCACGGTGAAGCCCGCCGGAGCCTTGGGCCAGGCGTCCGTGGGACGCGGCACAATCTCTGAACCCGCATCGACACCGGGGGTCGCGTAAGGTGTCGGCAGATCGCCGACCGTGATGTGGTGCACAAGCCCGGGCTGCGACTTGGAGTAGTCAGTGAAGGCGGCCTGACCTGTCAGGACCGGCTGTGTCGCTTGCGCCAGGAGCGCAGAGGCTCCAGCGAGGGCGCAGGTAAGAGCCAATGGGCGGGCAATGGAACCAGAGCGCATGCTTCCTCCAGAAGGGTGGCCTGCCGAGATCAAATTGTAAGTGGGGGCATCGCCGAATCCTTTGATTTGATGCCGCAAGGGAACGATCGGTTCCAGGGTAAGCGTCCGTGCACAGGATTTCCATCCGAAGTAGGCCGGGTCCTGAGTGTTTCCGCCCTGCCTACTCCACAGTTACTGATTTAGCCAGATTTCTAGGCTGGTCGACATCGCAGCCGCGGCGTACGGCGATGTGATACGCCAGAAGCTGCAGCGGCACCACTTCCAGCACCGGCAGCAGCAGCTCCGGCGCGGGCGGAATCGTGATTACGTGATCGACAAGCTGCGCCAGGTCAGCAGCAGCCTGGTCAAATTCAGCGTCGTCGGCCTCGGTCGTAATCGCGATGACCTTTCCGGAGCGCGCGGTCACTTCCTGGATGTTCGACAGCGACTTCTCGTAGCGAATCATCGAGCCCGGATCATTCGTGTCGCGGGTCGCAATCGAAACAACCGGCAGCGACTCATCGATCAGTGCATTCGGGCCGTGCTTCATCTCGCCGGCAGGGTAGCCTTCCGCGTGGATGTAGGAAATCTCCTTGAGCTTCAGGGCTCCTTCCAACGCAATCGGGTAGTGGATACCGCGGCCGAGAAACAGGAAATCCCGCGCGGTGGAGTACGTCCTGGCCAGCTGCTCGCACACGGGGTCGACCGATCGCAGGATGGCCTCGATCTTGCCGGGCAGCAGCGCGAGCTCGCCGACAAGCCGCAGACTTTCGGCGTCGGAGATAGTGCCGCGCACCTGCGCCAGGTGCAGCGCAAGCACAAACAGCGCGGTCAGCTGCGCGGTAAACGCCTTGGTCGACGCTACCCCGATCTCCGGCCCGGCATGCGTGTAAAGCACGCCTTGCGCCGCGCGCGCGACCGCGGCGCCCACCACATTGCAGATGGCGATGGTTTTCGAGCCTTTCGCGATCATTTCGCGCTGTGCGGCGAGCGTGTCGGCAGTTTCGCCCGATTGCGTGATCAGCAGCCCCAACGCTTTTGGATCAGCGATAGGGTCGCGGTAGCGGTATTCGCTCGCGTAATCCACCTCGACCGGCAGGCGCGCAAGCCGCTCAATCATGAACTTGCCTACGGTTGCAGCGTGCCAACTGGTGCCGCAGGCCGCGATGTTGAGGCTGGTGGCGGTGCGAAACTCCTCCGGCGTAATCTGCATGTCCTGGAGAAACACGCGGCCGGTTTCAAGCGAAATGCGGCCCAGGGTGGTGTCGCGTACCGAGCGCGGCTGCTCAAAGATCTCCTTGAGCATGAAGTGCTTGTAGCCGCCCTTTTCCGCTTGAATCGGGTCCCACAGGACGCGTGTAATCGCTCGCTTGACCAGGTTGCCGTCAAAGTCGGAGAACACTACGCCGCCCGGCGTCAAGACGGCCAGGTCGCCATCGGCCAGGAAGTAGAACTCGCGCGTATGGTGCAAAATGCCGGGCACGTCGGAGGCGACGAAGTACTCGCCCTTGCCGCCCTCCGTAGCACCGACGCCGATAACCGCCGGCGGGCCCATGCGGGCCACCACGATCGTGTCAGGCGCGTCGGCTGAGATGACAGAAATCGCGAACGCTCCGGTCAGCCGCCTGGCCGCGCGCCGCACTGCTTCTGGCAGCGTCGAGGCGCCCTCGCGCAGCTCCTGCTCAATCTGGTGAGCGATCACCTCTGTATCGGTTTCGGTCAAAAAGCGGTGGCCCTGCGCCTGGAGAGCGGCTTTCAGTCGGAGGTAGTTCTCGACGATACCGTTATGGACCACGACCAGCCGGCCGGAGCAGTCCCGGTGGGGGTGCGCGTTCTCTTCCGTGGGCCGGCCGTGGGTCGCCCAGCGGGTGTGGCCGATGCCGTAGGTGCCGCCCTCGCCAGAGTTCGTACCGGGGTTCTCATCGGGAAAGATCGGGTCAGCCGCGATGGCGGCTTCGAGGTTCCGCAGCTTGCCCGAAGCGCGCCGCAGCGCAAGCGCTCGTCCGTCGTGGGAGCCGATCGCAATGCCTGCGGAGTCGTATCCGCGGTATTCAAGGCGCCGCAACCCTTCCACAATCACTGAAACCACAGGCTGCGAACCCACATAGCCAACAATGCCGCACATGGGGCCTATTGTAGGCGCAGCAAACGGCCGATAAGAGTTACGACCGGGCAGGTTCCTCGATACGGAAGGAGAACTCTTCCATGACGGGGTTGGTCAGAACCTCGGCTGCGATGCGCTCCACCTCAGCGTGGGCGCTCGATGCATCGAGCGCGTCGTCCAGGGTCAGGATGAAGTACTTGCCCTGCCGGACGTCGGCAACGCCGGTGTGGCCGAGCTTGCGGAGAGCGTTGTGGATGGCCTGACCCTGTGGATCGAGCACGGTCCGCTTGGACACGACGTAGACATGGGCCTTCATCGTGCCCGATTATAACGGGAGCGGCACGCCTTGTTAGCGCCGGCTGTTGAAGATGTGGTTCGCTTGAGATGTCGAATTGAGACTGGGAGTGAATAGAACGGAATGGTCAACTACCTGGAACTGCCCGTCGGGGAGAAAAGCCCGGAAATCGTAAACGCAGTCATCGAGATCCCTGCCGATGGTGTGAACAAGTACGAGTACGACAAGGAACTGCACGTTTTCAAGCTCGACCGGAATTTGTACTCGCCGGTGCACTACCCGGGCGATTACGGCTTCATTCCCTCAACCCTGAGCGAAGACGGCGACCCGCTCGACGTGCTGGTGATGGTCGACGAGCCGACCTTTTGCGGCTGCCTGTCGCAGGTGCGGCCGATCGGCGTGCTCGAGATGCTGGATCAGGGAGTGCTCGACGAGAAGATCCTGGCGGTCGGCAGCAACAATCCGCGCTATGCCGAAGTGACCGACTACACGCAGATCTACGGCCACATCCTGCGGGAGATTACCCACTTTTTCTCGATCTACAAGGACCTGGAAGGCAAGCGCGTCGAGGTGCACGGCTGGCACGATGCCGAGCATGCCAAGGAGCGCGTCCTACAGGCCGCGGCGAGCTTCAAGGCGAACAAAAAGTAGGCGCTCGGAAGGAAGCGCAAGGTGATAGCGGGATGTCGCCTTACGTTGCGCGCAGGCGGCTGCTGGAAAGAGCAAAGGCGGCCATGCCGGCGAGCGCGATAAGCGCGCCAAACAGCAGCGCCGGCATGTGCAGCAGCGTTTCTCCGCGTGCGGCCCACAGGGCATAGCCCACCAGCGCGACCGGCGGGACTGCGAGCAGCACCGCGATTGGGAGCGGACCCATACGAAACGGGCGCGGGAGCCCGGGCTCGCGTACGCGCAGCACCACTAGCGCGACAAACTCGAGCACCAGGCTTGATCCATACAGGATCAGGTCGATTGAGATAAGCCGTTCGTAGGTAAAGGAAAGCGCAAGCGCCCAAGCGACGCCGCAAAACAGAGTCGAGCCGAGCGGCGCACCGCGCCGGTTCCGGCCAGCCAGCCAGCGCGGCAGCAAGCCTTCCTCTGCGAGAACCATGGGCAGCCGCGTATAGGAAAGCGTAAGCGCGTTAAACATGCCAAGCGCGCTCAGCATGCCGCCGGCTACCACTGCGGCCGCCAAACCCGGCCCGGCGAGCATGCGCGCCGCATCCACCCAGGCGCCCGTGCTGAACTGCGCAGCGGGGATGCCGGCGTAGGCGATGGCGGCGAGCGGCACGATGTAGGTGGCCGCTACCAGAACGCCCGAAAGCAGCATCGCCCGCGGGTAGGTGCGGGGCGGGTTGTCCACTTCACCCGCAATGGTCGAAGCATTGTCCCAACCCATGTAGTTCCACAGGGCGACCAGCACCGCCAGGCTGAAGTTGCTGCCGGCGGCGGGCGGTTCGGCCCAGCCCGCCGCAGATGGCGATGCGTGCAGCCCGCGCAAAAGCGCAAAGCCGACGAGTACCACAAATGGTGAAAGCAGCAGCACCAGCAGCCACACTGAACCGCGGCCAACGCTCGGCGCACCCAACAGGTTCCACGCGCAACAGCCGATGACGAGCAACAGCTCCCACGCAAAGGCACGCGGCCCCGCCGTAAGCGCAGGCGCGAGGCGATGAAGGTAGAGCGTGAACAGCGTGGGGTAAATGGCCATATCAAAAATGCTGGCCGACAGGGATAGCCATGCTTCCTGAAAGCCCCAGAACGGCCCCAACGCCCGCCGCACCCATACATAGAAGCCGCCCTCCTCAGGGAGAGCGCTGGCCAGTTCGCCGATCATCAGCGTGGTGGGGAGCGTCCAGAGAAACGGCAGAATCAGCAGGATCAGCAGCGCGCCGCGGTAGCCTGCGCCGCCGAGGATATCCTCGATGCCGTACGGCCCGCCCGAGACCATGAAGTACGTCGCGGCCACAAGCGGCAGGAGGCGCAGACCAGCTTTCTTACGGGGCACGGCGGCCGATTTAACAGGACTCTCCTTGACTTCTCATGTCGAGGCGCAGCTGTCTCGCAGCCGCGCCTCACCCGAACGGAGCGATCGCAAAGGGACTCGACCGAGACCGTGCGGCTTAGTCGAAGTACCCCGGGTAATCGCGGCCGACGGTGCCGAACACCTCAACCTCCGACTCGTCGGCCAGTGTTTCATACGCCGTAGTTCCGTCAAAGAGAACCGCCCCGCCGTGCGCTTCCAGCAGGCGCTCTGCTTCCATGGCACGGGCCGCGGCATGCACGGTCACAATCGCACCCGAGCTGCCGATGCGCTGCGAGAGATGGCGAGCATGCTCAGGCTGCACGCCATAGTTCGAGAAGGAACGCTCAAACGCTGGCTGCGAGTAGCGCATTCCCGCGTTCAGTATCAGGTGGCCTTCGCCGGTGCCGAAATCCTGACTTTCCTCGGTAACCGGTGCCGAGGGGACTACGGACGAGGCTGAAGCGCTGCTCGCCTTTGCTTCATCGCGAGCCGGCGAGAAAAGGTGCTTCAGCTTTGTGGTCCAGCTCTCCTGGCCGAGGCTCGTCCGGCTTTGCGCAGTGTCTGCGGTCGTCGGCAGGCTGCTTGCGGAAGCGTAATCCTGTGCGCTGCCTGAGGCGCCGCCGCGCGTGACCGCTGAACCCGCTGTTCCTGCAGACGTTGCGGATGAGACGGGTGACCCCAGCGTCGAGCAGCCGTGCGCGGGCAGAGCCGTGCCTCCGGCAGAAGCCAGATCACTGTCGTGCGGCAGTCCGGCATCATGCGGCAGCTCACTCTTCAACTCCGATGGCAGCCCGGTGTTGACCAGGCTGCTGCCGCTGATCGGTCCTGGCTTGCCCGCGCCGTCAAACGGTGTACCCGCGCCGCCGCCGAGCGAGGCAAACTGCACGGCGCTGGTGTCAGAGGCTGCGCTACTGGTGCCGATGCGTCCACCGTGGATACTACTGCTGGGGATCGTGGTTCCCAGCTCTTCGCGCAGGCTGCCGCCGATGTTTGGCTGCGCCGACTCACTTTGGGCTGAACCGGCCGCTTCGGTCGATCCCACGTGAAACGCGGCGCCGATCTCGGTCGGCAGGAAGCCGTCGTCCACCAGCGCCTGAATGGCGCGGTGCGCAGCATGGCCCGTCGCGAAATAACCAACAACGATGCCGCTCTGTTGCAAGGATGTAGCCATAGAAGTTCCCCTTTTGCGTTGCACTAGGTAGCGTCCACGGGCCAAGGGCTCCGCAGACGAGTCACATCACCGTGTGATGCGCCTTCCCGCACTCCATTCACTTCTCCGTCGATGCTTCGGGCTATAATCCGGGTACGCCCGCGCGTGGAGAGTTGGCCGAGTGGCTGAAGGCGGCGGTTTGCTAAACCGTTATAGGGTCAAAAGCTCTATCGGGGGTTCGAATCCCCCACTCTCCGCCATCGCTTTAGAGTCAATGGTCTAGCTGCCTGGCTACCACGACGGCTACCAATACCGCGACTCAGCCAGGGTGAATTGGTATTTTCCCTCAGGGAGATGCCCCATGAAGTCCATCGCGACCTGATCGAAGCACCTGTGGGACACGACGATCTTTCCGGATATGCGGCTATTGAGCTCCCGATGGAATCTCCAGCCATAGCGGGGCCGAGGCGACAACTCGTGCGTCGCTTTATGCAGGCGGCTGTTAGCCGGCACAACCACGCTCTCGGGCTTGCCGCTCTCCTTATCCATGCCCTTGTTCGGCTGTTTGCATTGCCTGGTACAGGCAGTCTCGCCGGCTAGGCGGCAGCGGCGTTGTGGCTCGTGTGCGTCAGCGTCCTTTCCGTGATCGCCCCTGTCCGCCGGGCCGCGTTCACCGACCCATGCTTGCCCTCAAAGCGGAGGACCTCACGCCTCGTACGGGCTCTTACTCCTGGCGGAGCGCTGCAACGGGCTCAGTAGAAACAGCGCGCCATGCGGGCAGGGCAGCGGCGAGCAAGCCCGCCAGCGCCATCAAGGCGACCGCGGTGACAAAGACCGCTGGGCTCCCCGGGTCAACGCCGTACAGAAAAGCCTTGAGCAGATGAGCAGCCAGGTAGGCCAGGCCGCTCCCGGCCAGCACTCCTGCTGCCAGCAAAGTGACTGCCTTTTGCAGGATGAGCGAGAAGATACTGCCGCGCGCGGCGCCGAGCGCCATGCGAACACCGATTTCGGTCGTGCGGCGGGTCACGTCCGACGCCATCAAACCGTAGACGCCGATGCCGCTGAGCAGCAAAGTGAGTGCGGCGAAAAAGCCGGACAGCACCGACAGGAGCCGCTCGCGCGCGATTGAATCGTCAAACTGCGCGGCAAACGGCGTGAGCTCGCCTTCCGGGCTGCCCGGCGCGAGTTCGTGGAGGGCTTGGTGATACGCCTGCTGCGCTTCGGCCGCCGTGTGTGCATGGATGACGAACACCATGGAGAAGAGGCGGTCCGTGTCTACGCCGAAGGGGTAGTACACCGTGGGCGGCGCAGCTTCGCGCAGGCTGGTGTGCTTGACGTCTTCGACAATACCGATGACGCGGCACTCGCGATTGGTCGAGTGCCCTGTACTCATGGAGCGAAGCGACTGCCACACGGTCTGCCCAATGGCCGCACCCCTGGGAAACAAGGCGCTTGCCGCGGAGCTGTTCAGTATGCAGGTGTCCCCGTCCGCGTCGCTGTCCGCAAAGCTTCGGCCCGCTATCTGCTCTGTCCCGAGTGCCTTGAAGTAGTCTGCTCCCACATCGTTTCTCCAGTACCGGTTGGCGGGGCTGGCAGGGTTTGCGGCTGCGGCGGCGTTGTTGAAGAAGAAGCCAATCTGGCCGTTAGGGCCCAAAGGAGTGCTTTCCCCCACGCTTACATTCTCGACGCCGGGCATCTGCCCGCTGCGCGCGAGGATGCGCCGGTAAAGCTCGACCAGGTCCTTGCCTTTCTGCGGCAGCCGCTCAAAGTCCGCCGGCACGAAGAAGACGCCCCCTGTTTCGAAGCCCAGATGCGTGGTGCGCAGGTTCCTGACCGTCGCGCTCAAGGCCGTAGCCGCGACGACCAGCACGAGCGTCAACGCAATCTGCAACGGCACAAAAATGGAGCCTTTTCGAAGAAGCGGCGAGCCGCCCCGGCGCCGCAGCGCGGGCTCAAGCGAAGCGCGGCTGGCGAGCCACGCCGGAGCCATGCCAAACAGCAGCGCACAAAGGACCGCGCAGCCGCCGGTTACCAGCAGCGTCGCCGGTTCCGGGCGCACGGAAAGCGAGGCCGCCGCATGCGGGTCGGCAAGGAAGCGCAGCAGGTAGCGGTCGATCGCCCAGGCAAGCGCAACCGCGAGCGCGCCTCCGGCAAGCGCCAGCAGCAGCGATTCCATGAGCGGCTGCCGCATCAGGCGGCTGCGCGGCGCGCCCAGCGCGCCCGGATAGCGAACTCATGCTCGCGCGTTTGCGCCCGGGCCAGCGAGAGACCTGCGAGATTGACGCAGCAGACCAGCAGCACGACGGCGACGAGCGCTTGCAGAAGAAAGAGCGGCTTCGCGTACTGAGACTGGAGATTGCTCCAACCGCTGCCGCCGGGCCGCAGGGAAAAGGTCGAGTTTTCGATGACGGGTGCATGCCGGACCGCTGGTGGGAGCGTCTCATCCACCGCAACCCTGTAGAGCGCATGCATCTCCGCCGAGGCCGCCTGCACGCTCACGTCCGGCTTCAAGCGAGCCCAGGTTGCGAGCCACACGTTTCCTGGCAGGTGCAGGACCGAGCCCGCGCCGCGCATGACCGGTTCATATTCCAGCGGCAGGTAAAAGTCCGGGTGCGTTGCGACCAGCACGCCCTCAAAGCCTTCCGGAGCTACACCCACAATGGTCACACCGTGATCGCTCAGGACAACGTGTTTGCCGATTACGTTCGGGTCGGCGTGGTAGTGCTCCCGCCAAAAGCGATGGCTGATTACCGCCGCCCAGCCATCCGGGCCGCCGCCGTGCCGGTCGTCCTCGGGCGTAAGCAGGCGCCCTGCGGCGGGTGCGATCCCGAGCACCTGAAACGCATTCCCGCTCACCACTGCCCCGGAATACACGTGCAGTCCCGCGTCTTCCTTGAGCACGAAGTCGTAAGCGCTCCAGCCGAAAACCCCGGCCAGCGAGTGCGCGTGGCGGTCGATGGACTGGAGAAGCGACAGGTTCAAAGGCAGATCGTCGGCGGCGCCGAGCGGGGAATGCACGTCGAGCGCAATCCGCACCAGCCGGCCGGGCTCGGGGATGGGCAGGCTTTCAAGCAGCAGCGCTTGCATGAGCGTGAAGACACCCGTGTTCGCGCCGATGCCGAGCGCAAGCGTCAGGATGGCGGTCGCGCTGAACAAGGGCGCTTGCACGAGCCGCCGAAGCGCAAACCTTATGTCCGTCCAGAGGCTTTCCAGCCTCGTCCAACGCCAGACCTCCCGGCTTCTTTCTTCTGCAAGTGCCGGGTTGCCGAAGAGCAGCCGCGCGGCACGCCTGGCCTCAGCCCGGGTCATGCCCCCGGCTTCCAGCGCGTCTGTCTTTTCCTCGAGGTGCTGCGCGATCTCGTCCGCCAGGTCGCGGTCCGTGGAGCGTCGGGCAGAGAAGCGATCGAACCAGCTCATGCATGCCTCCTCAGGGAGTAGGGCATTTGGGGAGCACGGGATGCATAGCTGCATTGCTCGCGCTATGCCTAGAGCAAAACAGTACCACAGCCTCTCTAACGTCGGTCAATTCCGATGCGTCGCTTAAGCCCGGTCCGCCGGTCGAGCCCGGTTCGCTGGTCAACCCCAATGCCGGGCCGGCTTACCGCTTTGAAGTTAAGAAATGCATACGCAAGCAGGGTGCCGACTTGCTTCCTCACTGCGCGGCCCAATGTCCTCGGGCTGCCTGGCTAGGCCAGCTCTTTCGGCTGGCCGGCGGACTCATGCAGCCGCAGCACAAGAAGCGTCATGTCGTCGTATTGCGCGGCTCCGGCCGTGAACGCGTCGGCGGCCTGAAAGATGATGTCCAGGGCCTCCGAGGCAGAGGAAGCTGAGGAGCGCAGGGCGGTCTCCAGCATGCGTTGCTCGCCCCATTCTTCGTTGCCGAGGTTCATCGCCTCGCTGATCCCGTCGGTGTAGGCAAGCAGCAGATCACCCGGCCGCAGCTGCAGGCGTTGCTCCGAGTAGGCGATATCCGGCAGAAGGCCAACAACGGGGCCGTCCGCGGTAAGCTGCAGGATTTCGGGCTCTCTGCCCTCACGCTTCCGCAGGACCAACGGCGCGTTGTGACCGGCGTTAACGCACTCCAGAAGCAGTGTTTGCGGGTGGAGTGCTCCGAAGAAGAAGGTGGCGTAGCGGTGGCTTGCCGAGGACTCGTAAATGAGCCGGTTCACCTTGTCCATCATCCGCGCGAAGTCGCTCGGGAACTCCATAACGGTGCTGCGCAGCGACGCACGCAGGCTCGACATGAGCAGCGCCGCCGAGATGCCTTTGCCGGAAACGTCGCCGATAGCGAGCCCGAGCCGCCCGTCGTCGAGCGGGAACACATCAAAATAATCGCCGCCAACCCCTTGCGCCGGCCTGCAGGAGCCGGCAACGGAACCCGCATGGATCTGCGGCATGGTTTGCGGGAGAAGCCGCTCCTGCACCTCGCGCGCGATTTCAAGCTCGCGGGTGACGCGCGCCCGCTCGGTAGCCTCGCGCGCGAGCGAGTGGACCAGCTCGCTGATCTCAAGCGCCATCCCGGTCTGCGACGCAAGCGTTTCGAGCAGCCGCAAATCGGATTTCGAGTAGGCAGCCTCGGACTGCTTAGGCCCAAGCGCCATAACCCCCATAAGCCGCTCGCGCCCGGGCAGGGCCAGCAGCAGCTCCGCACCCAGCTCGTCGAGCATGTGCCGCTCGCGCTCCCCAGCCAGCATGTACCAGGCCTCCGGCGCTTCGCGGTACAGCTGGGCGGGGGCGCTGCTGTTGGTCAGGCGGCGGATCGTCGATCCGGTGACCGGCAAGGCAAGCGCGGGTTCCGCCGCTCGAAACTCCTGCCCGTCGCGCAGCAGCATGGTGATGCGGCTGACGTGAAGGGTTTCAGCGACACAGTTGGATACGGTGCGGAGCAGGGGCGCGCTCTCGGTATAGCGCCGGACCTGGACGGCCAGGTCGTTGAGCACCTGCTCGGAGTCATACGCCTCGCGAAAAAACCGGCGGTCCAGCTGTGTCAGCAGGCGCTTGCCCAGCACCATGCGCAGGCCGATGACCAGGCCGAGCAGCAGGAAAATCTTGAGCAGTGCAAGCGGCGGTACCTGCTCTTGCTTGAGCAACGGGAGCAGCAGAAAGTAGCCGATGGCCAGCAGCGCAGCCGCCTGCACACCGTTCACTGATCCGCGCGCGAGCGCATAGCGCGTACCCTGGCGCAGCAGGATGCCAACGTCCATGGCGCGCTGCACCAGGACCACGTAGGCCAGGGTGAGCGGGGCGAGGAGGAAGAGGATCGAGCCGAGATAGGCCAGCCAAAAACGTCCGGGTACGGTGGCGGTGTAACCCAGAGCAGGCAGGAGCATAAACACAACTTCCAAAGCGATGAGCCCGGTTCCGGTGCCGGCGAGCTGTACGCGGAGGCGGCGGCGGTTGTCTGCGCTGGCGGCGGTTCGCGATTTGCGGAACAGCAGCAGCAGGTAGAACGCGATGGAGGCAAGCGCCAACGCGCGTTCCGCCTGATCGTTCCACCGGGTGAGATGGATCAACCAATTTGGATTCCCGGCGAGAAAATCCGCACCGTACCCTTGCCGGAGATCAATGAAGGCGCAGGCGATGGCCGGGCCGAGTACGAGCCACTTGAGCCAGGGTCTGCGCACATCGATGCGGGAGCGTTCAGGAAAATAGAGTGCAAACAGAAGCAACGCGGGCCAACTGAGACTCTGCACCGCTCGTAGGTAGAGCACGCGCAGGAGGTAGGTGTTTCCAGTGGACCAACCCCCGACTTCATTGCTGAACAAAGTCTGGGGATACAAAAGCAGGATCAGCAGCAGCCAGGCGTTTGGGTCAGTCGGCTTAGCAAAGACGACCCAGTAGCCAACCAGCATGCAGACGAGCGGGACCCCATTAAATAGAGCAAAATTTTGCCAGGTCTGGCTAAGGCCGCTGCGAATGCCCGGGCTGTGCTCCCGAGAGGCCAGCGTTATGACCGCGTTCGCGCCGGTACCATCCGCGCGCCGAAAGCCGATCAGAACCTGATCGCCCGGGTCGGTGGGGTTGAGGACAGCTTTCCACTGCGCGACGCCGGTGTAGACCGCGCCGTTCAGGCTTTCGAGCTTCGCGCCCTCGACCAAGCCGGCTCTGGCAGCCTCCGGTTCGACGCTTGTGACTCGACGCGTGTCACCGTCGAACTCGAAAGGCTCGCGGGCGATTTGGTTGATGTGCAACCCAAACCGAAAGCGGTCGCCCACGCCCGCACTCCAATACAGCGACCCGGCGAGCGCGACGAGCGCGAGCAGCAGCCGGAGCAGCGTCGAGTAGCGGGTGTGCTTCATCGCGAGACCATCGTACCCGGTTTAGTCCTCGCGCAAAGCCTGCATCGGCTCGATGGACGCGGCCCGCCATGCGGGCACAAGTGAAGCCAGCAGCCCGACTGGCACGGACACAAGCACTACGCCCGCGTAGGCCCACGGATCGAGCAGCGGAACCTGGTAGAGGAAGCTCCGCACGAGCTGGCCGAGCAGGGCGGAGAGAACGAGCCCCACGGCAAGCCCTGTTCCGATGAGCACCCCGCCTTGCCTGAGGATCATCTGCGCCATGCTTTCCCGCGTCGCGCCCAGCGCCATGCGAATGCCGATCTCATGCCGTCGGTAGCCCACCAACTGCGCCAGCACCCCGTACAGCCCGACCACAACCATCAGAATTGCAAGCCCGGCAAAAGCTGCGGTGAGCCAGAGGCTGAGGCGCTGCGAGAACAGCGCGCCATTTACGGAGTCCTGCATCGTTTCAAAGTCACTAAGTGCGTAGCCGGGCGCGTACTGGTGGAACGCGGAGCGCATTTCAGAGGCTACGGGCACGCTGCCGTGCGTCTGCACGGCGAAGCTCACGATGGTTCGAAGCAGGCCCTGGTAGAACAGCGAGCTGGTCGGGACCTGCTCGTAGGGCAGCAGGATAAGCGGGTCAGCCGGCGCGCCGATCTCCTGGTGCGTTTGGTTCGCGAGCACGCCCACGATTGTGTACGGCTTGTCCATCCCGGTTTCCTTGCCGCCGATGTCGAGAGAGCGCCCGAGCGGGTTTTTACCCGCAAAGTATTTGTCTGCCAGCGCTTCGTTGATGACCGCAACTGGAGGGGCACTCGCTGTGTCGCTGTCCCGGATGGTCCTGCCGCGGAGCACGGCGATGCCCATCGTCTCTGTATAGCCGGGGCTGACCGCGGTAATGCCGGCACCGCGCCGGGTAGAGTCCTTCGGCTCACCGGGGATGTCGAAGCTTGTGCCCAAGTTGAAGCCGGAAAGCGGGCGCGTGGTGACAAGCGCAGCGCTGCCAATGCCCGGCTCAGCACGCAGTCGCGCCAGCAGCGGATCATAGACAGTCACCGCAACGGAGTCGCCTGCGCTGGTCCCGGGTGTAGCGGCCATACTGGTGAGTCCCGCTGAATCGCCCGGCATAGCGTCAAAGGTTGTCACCCGGTCCGGGTTAAAGCCGAGCTGGGCATGCTCAAGGTTCCACAGGGTATGAATCAGCAGACCCGTGCCAACCAGCAACAGGCTCGCAAGCGCGACCTCGCCGATGACCAGCCCCCGGCTCAGCCGAGAGCTGCCTCCGCGCGCGCTCAGGCCCCGTGAAGACGCCTGGAGCACCGCCTGCGGGTCTGTTCGTGCGGCGAGCAGAGCAGGCAGGAGAGAGGACAGCACCGTCGTCAGCGTCGCGATGAAGCCGAGTGCGAGCAGCATAGTCCAGTCCACGCCGATTGCTCTTGAGCGGGGCAGGGTCCCGTCTGGCAGCTTATGCACGAGTGTGAGCACGGAAGCAGCAAGCGCGAACCCGAGAAGGCAGCCTGCCCCGCTAAGCAGGGCTCCTTCTGTGAGCAGCTGCCCTACTAAACGCGGCCGGCCCGCACCGAGCGCGACCCGTATTGCAAACTCCTGCCGCCGGCCCAGGAAGCGCGCGATGAGCAGGTTTGCGACATTAGCGCACGAGATGAGCAGCACCAGCGCGACTGCGCCAAGCAGGGCATAGAACGCCGGGCGAACGCTCGCGGTCAATAGGTCCTGGTAAGGCTCGATCGCGAAGCGGAACTTGTCCCGCTCGTCCGGGTCCGCCTTCCGCATGCGCGTAGTAATCGCGTCAAGATCTGCCTGCGCCTGCGCGGGCGCGACCCCGGACCGGAGTTTGCCGACAACCTCAAGAAAGTTCCAGCCCCGGTTGCTGAGCATGATGCCAGTCGGCTGAAGCGGCATCCACAGCCCGTCCTCCATCTCGGATGTCCCGTTTTCCGGAAAGCGGAAGGCATCGGGCATCACCCCGACAATGGTCCGCAGCGCGCCTCCGATCTTGATAGAGCGGCCCAGTACATGCGGGTCCGCCTGGAAGCGATGCCGCCACAGGCTTTCCGACAGCACGGCCACACGCGGCCCGTTCGCAGCGCCTTCAGCCTCGGTAAAGGTCCTGCCCAGCAAGGGTTTTGTGCCCAGCATTGCAAAGGTGTTCGGCGTTACCTGCACACCGATGGTCGAGGTAGCCTGCCCGTTGATCTCGATTACGCTCAGGTCCGGCACATAGGCCGAAATTGCCTGGAGTGTTTGTGCCTGGTCGCGGATGTCGCGGTAGTTGAGCCAGGAGGTGTTCGAGAAGGAAGGCACGTTCTCGCGCGGGCCGATGTACACCAGCCGGTCGGCATGCGCATACGGCAGGGGGCGCAGCAGCACGCTGCGAAATACCGCGTAGAGCGCCGCATTGGAGCCGATGCCAAGCGCGAGTGTGAGCACGGCCACCGCCGTGAGGCCCCGGGCGGACCACAACTGCTTCAGGGTGTAGCGCAGATCCTGCAAAAGGGTCTCCATGCCGCTCCTCCGCCGTACTGTTCCGCTGTATTGTGCCCGGATACGCCCGCTTCGCGGGCTTGCCTACGATTCTGCCTTGATCACCGCAAATTGCAAATCGACGCGTTCTGCACGCAAAAGTTTTCGGCTTCTCGGGAGGGCTGCGTTGTCCGGATGCGAACGCTGTGTCCGGATGCGAACACGGGTGTGCGCTTGCGTCGCAGTCTTGCAGCAGAATGAGCCACTTACGCCTGCCGGGTTTGGGTCTTTACGTGCGGGGAGCGTAAGAGGAATCGGCGAGCGGCGCCGCCCAGATGCGGCCGCAGCTTCGCTCCGGGAGCGAACCTTTTTCACGCTCGGCGTCGCACCGCTGCTCGGGCCTTCGGCCTGAGGCAGGGTCTTACTCGCGCCGCATCATCTGCGCTGGGTCCAGGAGCGAGGCCCGGCGCGCCGGGAGCGCAACCGCGAGCAGGGCCGGTGCGAGCAGAAGCACGGCGGAGATAGCGAGTACCGGGAGGGCCGTCCCCGGCGCGTCGTAGAAGCGCGCCCGCAGCGCCCAGCCGGCGAGCGCCGCACACACTAGGCCAAGCAAGCCGCCAAGCGCCAGCCAGCGGCCCTCCTGCCTGAGCAGCAGGTGAACGATGGCCCCACGCGGAGAGCCGAGCGCGAGCCGGATGCCGATCTCCTTTTCCCGTAGCGATACCTCATAGGCCAGCAGCCCGTAGGTGCCGAGTACCGCGAGGAACAAGGCCGCAGCGGCAAACGCTGCAGAGGCCTGCATCAGGAAGCGGCGTTGAGCGACCTCGCGGGCCATCATCTCGTCCATTGTCTCGGCATAGCGGGAAGCCGCCTCCGGGTAGCGCTTGCGGAGGACGGCCTCAACGGTGCGCGCCATCTGCTCAGGACTGCCGACGGTGCGCACGGCGAAGATTGCGTAGCCGCTCGGGTCCTGGAATCGCGGGATGTACAGGTCAGGCTCGGGCGCGGCGTCGAGCGCAGAGTTGTGGACGTCGGCCGCGACGCCGACTACGGTCGCCCAGCCGCTGTTCGTCGCCTGCAGCTCGCCGGAACGGATGCGATGGCCGACAGGCGACTGACCCGGCCACTCGCGTGCGGCGAGCGACTGATTCACGATGGCGACCGGATTGCGGCCGTCGTCGGCATCGTCAAAGTCGCGGCCCTCGCGCAGCGTTTGCCCAATCGCGGCGAAGTAGCCGGGGCTGACCGCGAACGAGTTAGGGTTGAGGGTCACGGCATGATCCCACTGGCCCGGGTGCGCATCCGAGGCGAAGTCGTAGCGGTTGACCGAGTGGCCGAGCGGCTGATGATCGGTCGCGGCGACAGCTGTGATGCCCGGCAGGGCGCGCAGGGTCTGGGCAACGCTCTCGATCCTGCGCTCGGCGTTCGCCGCATCTCCCCGCTGGTGATATTCCGTGAACTGCACGTGCACCATCAGGAGGCGTTCCGGATCGAAGCCGAGCGGCTGGTGCAACAGGACCCACACGCCCGCCATGAGCCAGCCCGCAGACGCGAGCAGGACTAGTGTGAGGCTGAGCTGGGCGACGACCAGGACCCGGCCCGCGCGCTTGAGGCTGCCGGTCGAGGAGCTGCGGCCTCCGCCTCCGAAATCGTGCACGAGTTCCGGGCGAAGCAGGCGGCGGGCGGGTAGAACGGTGATGAGCGCAGCCACGGCAGCTGCGGCGACGACGGCGAATAGAACGACCGGCAGATCGAGAGAAGCATGCTGGAGGCGCGGGAGGCGCAGAGTCGGCGCGGCGCGGAGCAGGCCGAGAATGACCAAAGCGAGCAGGAGCCCGCCCGCTGCCCCAAACGCGACCAGCAGGCTATTTTCGATCAGCATCTGCCAAAGCAGCCCGCGCAAGGTCGCGCCGAGGGTCACGCGCAGCGCCAGCTCCTCCCGGCGGCGAACGGCGCGGGCCAGGAGCAGATTGGCAAGGTTGGCGCATGCGATGGCGAGCAGCAGCCCGCAGGCTCCCAGGGCGGCGTCCAAAGTGGTCTTGGTGTCCTCGCCGATCAGCCACTCGGCGTAGGGCAGCATGGCGGGCGGCCGGCGAAACCCGTCCAGCGCACCGTAGTCGCGCGGGTGCTCGGCACGGACCTGGCGGTCGACCTGCTCCAGGTCGGCACGGGCGCTGGCCAGGCTCACGCCTGGGCGCAGGCGGCCCAGCACCTCAAAGCCGGCATCGCCGCGCTCCTGCGGTTTGGCCTGCGGGTCGCAGCCGAGTTGGAGGAACGTATCCGGACCATTGAGCCCGGCCAAACCCTCTACGCTTTGCTCGTCCGGCAGGACGCCGGTGATGGGAAAGGCGCGCCCGTCAAGCTGCAGCGCGACCGAGCCAAGCGCGCCCCCGCCCAGCCGCCGCCAGAACTGGCCGCTAACGACCGCCTGCCGGGTGCACACGCCTCGATCGCCCGTCACCGCCCAGCCGTGGCCCTGGGCAAAGCGCACGCCGAGGGTTGCGAAAAAGTTTTGGGTCACGCCAAGGATGCGCTCGGCGCGGACGCCGCGCACTGAGACCTGCTCGGGCGTCCACTGCCGGTAAGCAGCCAGGGAAGCAAAGGAGTGCGAGCGCCCCTGCCAGTCCTCGATGGTCGGTATGGAAGCGCCTCCGTCGGGCACAGGCCGAATCGCCACCAGACGGTCCGGCTCGGCGAACGGCAGCGGCCGCAGCAGGACCGCATCGAGCACGGCGAAGAGCGCGGTGGGCGCGCCGATGCCGAGCGCGACCGTGAGCACGGCCGTCGCGCTGAACCCCGGCGCCTGCGCGAGCCGCCGGAGCGCGAACCGGAGGTCTCCCCAGAGCGCCTGGAGCCGCGGCCATTGCCAGACCACGCGGCTGCGCTCCCGGACCAGGACCGGGTTGCCGAACGCTACCCGCGCAGCGCGCCTGGCCTCAGTCCGGCTCATGCCCTCGGCCTCAAGCGCGGCTGTCTTTTCTTCGAGGTGCTGCGCGATCTCCTCGGCAAGCTCGCGCTCCATCCGGCGGCGCTTCGGGAACCAGGGCATGCACCCCTCCTGAAGGTTCTAAGTGAAGGTGCACAGCCTGAAGGCTGTGCGGGTCAGACTTCGCCTGGCGCCAGTACCAGCCGGATGCCCTTGAGCATCGACTCGAAGCGCTCCATCTCCCGCTCCAGCCGCTCGCTCCCCGCCGGGGTGATCCGGTACACGCGGATGCGCCGCTGCGCCGGGGATAGCTCCCACTCGGCCTCGACGAAGCCGCCCTTGAGCAGCCGCTGGAGCGCCGGGTAAAGTGAGCCCTCCTCGACCTGCAGCAGGTTCTCCGAGCGAAGCTGCACGTGCTGTACGAGCGCATAGCCGTGCATAGGCCGCCACTTCAGCGTCCGGAGCACCATCATCTCCAACGCTCCAGGAAACAGGTCGCGCTGGGCCAGGGAACCTTCCGCGGGATTTTGCCTTGTCATCTTTAGCCTATTCAATCTTTGCCTAGAGCAAAATAGTAACAGGAATCTGTGTCAGCTTCTCACTCCGGGTCTGCCGCTCGGACCGATCCCGCTTTGCTGCTTCTTTGGCCCTTGCACACAGCGGCATTTTCGAAGGGCCCCTCCAGCCAGGCAAGCTTCTTCGAGAGAAACCAAGGGCTCGCATACAGGGCTCCCTAGATATCGCAGAGATGTCACACAGCGTTCACAAGCCCGTCATAAATCGCATGCCATACTCCTCGCGTGCAAGCGGGCTCAGGGATCCATTCCCGTATTCACGAAGGTTTATGCCCTGGTGTGGGCTTTGGTAGTCCAGGCGCGATCGACCATGAGTCGCTCCACGCATAACCCGGCAGTGAGCCCAGCTATTTCTATTTCTCTTGCCTGACCATCGGACGACTCCGTCCAGCAGGTCGACAAACTCAACGTACTTAACAAGAGCGGGGTCATGATCGATGTTTCGTAAAACGTCTCAAGGTATGTTTCGCAATCCATGGGCAAGTCGCCGAGTGCTCCCACTGGCCGGTACGCTGGCGGCAGCAGCGCTCAGTGCTGCCGCGCAGGCGCAGTCCGTACCGTTCCCGACTTACACGGTAGGCGAGAACAAGAATGCGGCAAGCGGCCCGGGCTATCCGGCAAACCTGCCCGTCCCCTGGGTCTCCAGCAGTGGGCAGATCCTCACACCCGCGGGCACCCAGGTCCTGCTCGGCACCACCACACGCGCCAAGGCCGTTGCGCTGAACCCGACCGGCAACCACACCGCTGCCGTGCTGCAGATGGGCGCCCCGCAGGCTGTCACCGTCTTCAATACGCAAACAGGCGCCGTGCTGCAGACGTACTCGGCAGCCGCTGGAAAAGACAAAGACGGCAGCAACACTGGCATCACGTACACGCCGGACGGCAAGCACCTGCTGTTTAGCCAGGATGGCAATGGCGGCTCCGGCAGCTTCATCGGCATTGCCAACGTCAGCGCTGCGGGTTTGCTCTCGGACTACGCCCACGTCAGCGTTCCGCTGGACGCGAACGCGGCCGGCGTTCTCACCAACGTCACTTGCTTTCCGAACAGCCCTCCGGGAACCACGGGCAGTGCGGCAATCCCCTGCGGCCAGACTGTCTCGCTGACCGGGGATGGCGTGAATACCTCGTATCCCCTGGGCATCGCGGTTTCGTCGGACAGCAAGACCGCTTATGCGGTGCTCGACAACAATGACACGTTGACCAAAATCGACCTCACCGCGGCAGCGCCGGTCGAAGGTGCGGAGCTCCGTGTCGGCAACGTGCCGAATAGTGTCGTGATCTCGCCGGACGGCTCGACTGCGTATGTCTCGAATGAGGCCGGACGCGTTGCGACGGCGAGCGACTTCCAGGGGTACTCGAACGGCACCCCGGTGGTTGCCGCAAACCCGACCGGCGGCACGGCCACCGGCACCATTTCCGTGGTCAATCTGTCTTCGTTCACGGTCACCGACACCATACAGGTGGGTCTGCACCCGACCGGGATGGCCTTCTGGGGCAAGTATCTGCTGGTTGCGAACACCTATGACGACACCATCTCCGCAATCGACACGGGCACCAACCAGGTGGTGGAGACATTCAGCCTTGGTCTGCCGATCAGCGTACCGGGCAGCGGTGCATCCGCTTACGGCGCGGCGCCGGTTTCCATCACGGTCGATCAAGCCAATAACCGTGCCTACGTCGCCTGCTACAACATCAACGCAGTCGCTGTGATCAACCTCGACAATGGCGGTTCGGTCATGGGTCTGATCCCGACCGGTTATGCGCCGAGCTCCGTCGCGCTGGACTCGGCAGATACAGCGTTGCTGGTCGCCAATGACAAGGGTATCGGCACCACGGGTTATGCCGTGGCGCCTCCTCCGACGAAGACCGCTGAGAACTCCTACGGAACCTCTCACGGCGTGACCAGCTTTAACACGCATCAGGACCTTGGCACTGTAAGCATCGTGCCGTTGACGGATGCGAGCGCCCTGGGTGCTGCATCGATCCAGGTGGCCTACAACAATCACTGGGATCTGCAGCAGAACATCGCCTCGGCTTCCGGGGGCAGCCCCACCGCCGCACCGGTTGCCGTCCCGGCGCAGATCGGCTCTCCGTCCGTCATCAAGCACGTCTTTGTCATCATCCGTGAAAATCGCACTTACGATCAGATCCTGGGCGATGTGACCGGGGGCAACGGCGAAGCCTCGCTGGCTGTGTTCGGCGACAATGCGGCCTTTGGCGCGGTGACGCCAAACGCACATGCGATCGTGCAGCGGTTCCCGCTGTTCGACAACTTCTACGACCCGAGCCGGCAGTCCGCGGACGGCCACAACTGGATTGTGCAGGCGATGGCGCCTTACTCGGACGATATCCAGTCGCCCGACTGGCTCCGCGATTACCCCTCAAACGGCGGCGACGCGATTGCCTACCAGAAGGTCGGCCACCTGTGGGACGTGGCTGTGAAACAGGGTGTTTCGTTCAAGAACTTCGGCGAGTACATCGAGTACAACACCTTCAAAACACCCACCGGTTCGACCAAAGAACCACAGTGGATCGACTTCTACAACGACACCCTGGCGTACGAGTCCGGCGCGGAATCACAGCTCTACAACGTCAACACAGTCGCCTCGCACTCCCCGCTTCCGAACCTGATCAACAACACAGTGCAGAACTATCCGCAGTTCGACCTCGGCATCCCCGACCAGTTCCGCTTCGACGTCTGGCAGCAGACGTTCAATACGGACGTGGCCGGCGGCTCGGTGCCTCAGCTTGAGTTCATGTGGATCAGCTCGGACCATACCGGCGGCCCGCCAACCGCGCAGGCGATGCAGGCTGACAATGATCTGGCGCTCGGGCGCTATGTCGATGCCATCAGCCACAGCTCCATCTGGGCCTCTTCGGCAATCTTTGTGGAGGAAGACGATGCACAGGACGGCGCCGATCACGTGGACGGCCACCGCAGCCCCGGCTACATTATCAGCCCGTATGTCCGGCAGCAGGTGAACCCGGACGGCACCGGCGCCGGCGTCACCGAGGACAGAACCTTCTACACGCAGGTCAACTTTACCCGCACGATTGAACAGATTCTTGGACTACGGCCCATGAACCAGTTCGACCTTACGGCCACACCGATGACCGAGGTCTTTGTCGACAACCCGCCCGTGAGCAACTTCCTTCCCTGGATGCACGTGCCGAATCAGATCCCGCTCAATCAAGGTGTGACGCAGAAAGCGGCGCAGCCCATCCCGGCGCCTAACGTCAAGGTTGGTCCGGGCCAGGTAGCGGCGAGCACAGCGGTCGCAGCGCAGACCGTTGCGGCCCCGGTTTTCGCAGTCAAGGCTCAGTCCTTCACAGGCGGCAGTGTCGCGGCCATAGCCCAGCCCGTCACGGCTGAGACCCCCGCGGTCAAGGCGCTGAGAGCCGGCTGGATGAAGAAGAAGGCGCAAGTCTTCGCCGGCAAACAGCACATCCCCGACTCCGAAGACCCCGGCACCGTCAACCACCTCAACTGGTACGAATCCACCAACTTCACGCAGCCTTACCCTGGCGAGAAGACGGTTCGTCCGGCGAGCGATTTCAAAAAGAAGGCGCCTGTCGGCGACAGCGACGGCGACTAGACCACGCTCCAGAGAAGCGACCCTCTCCCGCGGTTCCCGGGAGAGGGTTTCTTTTTTGGCAGCGCCGCTGCTAGCCGGTGTTCGCAGGAAGCTCTACCCAGACGCGAAGCCCGGGCATGGCATTTCCCACGCGAAGCGAGCCGCCGTGGATCTCGACGGCGCGCCGCGCAATGGCGAGGCCAAGGCCGAGGCCTTCCTGCGAGGCCGACCGCGCGGGGTTTACCTGGAGGAAGGGATCGAAGATGCGCTCCAGCATCTCCTCCGGCACACCGGGGCCATAATCCCGCACCGACAGGCAGATCCGCTCGGAACGCTGATCGAGCGCAACCTTGACCACGGACCCGGGCGGGGAGTAGCGGACCGCATTGCGAAGGATATTGCCGCGCCGCGGCGCAGCTCGGAGGACGTCATGCGCCGCGAGGGCCGTGCATGCACACTGTGACAGGTGCGCGGGAGGGTAGGATGGGCCATACCGCTTCCCCTAGGAGCACCATGACACACCGGCAACCCTGGTTTCGCGGCCTTCACCGGGCGTTTGCACACACATTGCTCATCGCCGGCTTAGGCGCGGCCGCGCTCCGCGCCCAGCAGCCGTCCTACGCGCCGGCACCGGGGCGGACGCTGCTCCGCGCCGGCGCAGTGGTCGACGTGCATACCGGGCGGGAAACGCCAAACGCAACGGTGATCGTGCAGGGCGAGCGCATCGCCGGGGTAGCCGCAACGGCTGGAACACCGGCGCAGGCCGGAGACCGTGAGGTGGACCTGCGCGCCTACACGCTGCTGCCCGGGCTGATGGACGTCCACACGCACCTTACAGGGACGACCGACTTCGACCCGTACTTCGAGCTCTCGATGACGCCGGGCAAGGAGGCGATTCTGGGCGTGGAAAACGCGAAGACCACGCTGGAAGCCGGCTTCACCACGGTGCGCAATGTGGGCGCGAACGACTACACCGATGTCGCGCTGCGCGACGAGATCAACGAGGGGCACATCCCCGGGCCGCACATGCAGGTATCCGGCCCGGCGCTGGGCATCACAGGCGGGCACATGGATGAGAACCTGCTGCCGTACCAGTACCACGTGCAGGGCGAGGGCGTTGCGGACGGCATCCCGGCGGTGCAGCACATGGTGCGCCAGAACATCAAATACGGCGCGGATCTGATCAAGATCGGCGCATCGGGCGGCGTGTTGTCGAAGGGCGACGACCCGCAGGCCTCGCAATACACGCGTGAGGAGATGGTCGCTATCGTCACCGACGCGCACCGGCTCGGCCGCAAGGTGGCCGCGCACGCGCACGGCGCACAGGCTATCCTGTGGGCGACCGAAGCGGGCGTTGACTCGATTGAGCACGGCAGTTATATCGACGACGCCTGCATTGCCGCCATGAAAGCGCACGGCACTTACCTGGTGCCGACCAGCTACTTATACGATTGGTATCGCGAGAACGGCCACTTACCCGCCTTGTACGCGCAGAAGATGCAGGATGTTACCTCGGTAGCGCGCGCGAACCATAAGCGAGCCATTGCCGCAGGCGTAAAGGTAGCGCTCGGCACCGACGCTGCCGTATACCCGCACGGCTTAAACGCGCATGAGCTGGAAGTATATGTGCGGGAGTACGGCATGAGCCCGCTGGCCGCGCTGCAAACCGCAACGCTTAATGCCGCGGACCTGATGGGCTGGACCGACCGAGCGGGAGCGCTGGACGCAGGCAAGTGGGCCGACGTGATTGGGGTCAAAGGAGATCCGCTGCAGGACGTGCGCACCCTGCAGCATGTGCGCTTTGTGATGAAGGGCGGAGTGATCTACAAGGACGAGCCGCAGCCATCGCTCGTCGATCATGTCGCCGCGGCAGCCGGCACCGCCGGCCAGGGGAGCTCCGCAGCCGGTTCAACCTTTTAAGTGCACAGTGTTGAGGACTGCCGAGAGTCGAGTGTTGTGCGCACACCGCCCTTCGTTCATCAGCTAACTATCATGGCGAATGGGTGCATGGACGCTTGTATGCCAGGTGAGAACCTTACTCGTTATTGCGGCGCATTCACAAAAATGTAACATTGGTGTGTACAGCGGGGAACGCACGGGCCGGCGGGGAGAGTACGTCCGCGGCCTGGCGTGCATGACACTTTAGGAGATTCAGGATGCAGTTCAAAGTAAAGAACAGGATGAAGCTGCGCGCCGGGGCGACATGC
>CAXUDF010000034.1:18952-25655 GCA_964249695.1 uncultured Acidobacteriaceae bacterium | reverse complement strand
ATGCGCTTGAAGCAGTGGTCGAGCCGAATAGGCCAGCGCCCGTGACGCGCGAGCTCCGGAAGGGTGCGCTCGGTGAGCTCCTTAAAGCGGGCGACGCGAGCGAGCCTGTCTGGGTCGGGCTCAGTCTCCATCGCGGGCTCGGCTGCGGGTGAAGAAACGAGTGCGAGGTTTCCTGAGCCGGGCTTGCGCGCACGCTTCATTGTTACGGTTCCTTCAATAGCGCGTTTATGACCATCCGGCTGCCGCTTTCACTCTCGTGGAACAAGGGCTTCAGATGCTTGGCAAGCGCTAGGCAGCTATCGCGCGCCGGGCGTATCCTTTCGGCAATCACCCTAAAGTTTTGAGGTAACCACGATGAAGCGGAGAGATTTTCTTAGCCGGGCCGCCAAGGGACTCAGTGCCGCGCTGCTGGCGCGGCAGATCGCGCACGCGCAGCCGCTCGATCGGCAGCCGCTCGGGCAGAAGTTCAACGCGCATGACGAGGTAGTGCTCGGCCATACAGGGATCAGAACCAGCCGTCTGGCGATGGGTACCGGGACGATCGGGGGCGGCGGCTCATCGGACCAGACGCGCATCGGCAAGGACCGGGGCACGCGCCTCTTGATCGACGGCTACCACGAGAATGGGCTGCGCTTCTACGACACTGCCGACTCCTATGGCAGCCATCCGAACGTGGCGGCGGCGCTCAAACAGGTTCCGCGCGACAAGGTGACGGTCATGACGAAGACCGACACCCGCGACCCGAAGGGTGTGCAGGAGGACCTGGACCGCTTTCGGCGGGAGCTGGGCATCGAGATGATCGACATCGTGCTGATCCACTGCGTGACTGAAAGCGATTGGACAACGCGCTACCGGGGCGCGATGGATGTGCTGTCGGAGGCGAAGCAGAAGGGCGTCATCCGCGCGCACGGAGTGTCGTGCCACAGCATCAGCGCGCTGCGTGCTGCCGCCGCCTCGCCCTGGGTGGAGCTCGACCTGGTGCGGCTGAACCCGGTGGGCGCGCAGATGGATGCGGACGCCGACACGGTCGTCGGGGTGATTCAGCAGATGCGCGCGTCCGGCAAGGGCATCGTGGGGATGAAGATCCTGGGGCAGGGCGCGATGCGCGACCGGCCAAGTGAGGCGCTGCACTATGCGATGGGCAGTAAGGTGCTGGACGCATTTACGATTGGCGCGGAAACCCAGCGCGAGCAGAACGACCTGGTGCAGCGAATCGCAGCGGCTTAGCGGGGGCGGCTCCCGATTGAAGGCTCCCCCGGAGGCCTGAAAAGCGTTGGTGCGCGTCATCCTGAGTAAAGCGAAGGACCCCCGCTTTTCGCTGGGTAAGGCGGAAAGCAGGTCCTTTCGCTTCGCTCAGGATGACGCTTCTATGTGGAGTTTTGAAGCACTTGTGGGAAAGCTTGAATCAGCCGTGGGAGGCTAGCCCCGTTTTGTAGACGGACTGCCGGTCGGCGAGAATAGTCCCTGCGAGGGCTTGCCGATGGCGGTGTATTTCAGTCAAGGGTCGGAGACGACCGCGTTCTCGGATGAACAGCTGCGCGCCGCGCTTGCGAGTGCGTTCGAAGAGATCGGTGAGCGGCGCCGGGTGCTGGCGATCCCGCCGGACGCATCCAGAATCCACTCGCGCGCAGGCGATCTGACGCAAATGGCCTACGCCTACTACGGCGAGCGCCTGCTGGCCGTGCTGCCGGCGCTGGGCACACACACGCCCATGAGCGCGAACGCGCTCCGGCGGATGTTCGGGGAAATGCCCCCGGCGCTGTTCCGCACCCACCACTGGCGCGATGACATCGTGACCCTTGGCGAGGTGCCGGCAAGCTTCGTGCAGGAGCAGTCCGAGGGCAAGCTCGAGTTTGCCTGGCCCGCGCAGGTGAACCGCATGCTGGTGGAAGGGCCGGGCGACGGCGAGCCTTTCGACCTGATTCTCTCGATCGGCCAGGTAGTGCCGCACGAGGTGATCGGGATGGCGAATGGGGTGAAAAACATCCTGGTCGGTACGGGCGGTGTGGAGGGCATCGACCGCAGCCACTTCCTGGGGGCGGTGTACGGCATGGAGCGCATCATGGGCCGGGCCGACACGCCGGTGCGCCGGGTGCTGAATTACGCGGCCGAGCGCTTTTTAGGAGAGCTGCCAATCGTGTACGTGCTGACAGTCGTTGGCCGCGATGCCGAGGGCGGGCTGCCGGTGCGGGGGCTGTTTATCGGCGACGATGCGGAGTGTTTCGAGCAGGCCGCGGCGCTTGCGCTTCGCGTCAACTTTACGTTAGTCGAGCCGGAAATCCGGAAGGCCGTGGTGTATCTCGACCCGCATGAGTTTCACAGCACCTGGCTCGGCAACAAGGCCATTTACCGCACGCGCATGGCGCTCGCCCAGGATGCGGAGCTGGTGGTGCTCGCGCCCGGCGTGCGCGAATTCGGCGAAGACCCGGCTATCGACGGGCTGATCCGCAAGTACGGGTACCGCGGCACCCTGGCCACGCTTGAGGCTGTGCACGAGCATGCCGACCTGGCCGGCAACCTGAGCGCGGCCGCACACCTGATTCATGGCTCGACCGAGGGGCGCTTTTGCGTGACATACTGCCCGGGCTCGTTGACGAGGGAGGAGGTCGAGTCAGTCGGCTTCAGCTACGCGGAGCTGGAGGAGATGCAGCTGCGATACCGGCCGGAGGAACTTCGAGACGGCTGGAACGTGGTGGGTGGGGAGGAGATTTTCTTTATCGCAAACCCCGCGCTCGGCTTGTGGGCTCACCGGAGGCGTTTCGATTCATGAGTGAGATGAGCCCCAGGTAGGCTTGGCTAGGCTCGCTATTTCGAGGGGACGGGCCCGGCGCCGCGTGCGCGCTCAAGCTTCCGCCAAAGCCATTCGAGGTCCAGGTACACGGGGGAGTCTTCGACGGAGAGCCGCGGTTCAGCCGACTTCTGCCAGGAACCTTGCGCAAAGACCCAGGCTCTACTCGTTTCCGGGTCGATCAGCCAGATGTTCCGCGTTCCCATGGAGGCATACTCAGCCGCACGCTCTTCGAGCTCGACAAACGTGTCCGAGGCCGAGAGCACCTCGATAGCGATCAGCGGCGGGTCGAGAAGAACCTTCTTCGGCAGCGGCCCGTCGATCGTGATGGCAACATCCGGCAGGCGTACGTTGTCCCCGGTGACCTGGGTGCGAGTCTCCACCATGCAATGGATCTGCCACTCTTCGTCATGCAGCCCAAACCAGAGGCTTAGCAGCGATTGCGTCGTGCCGTGCACGGGTGCGACCACAGGCTTCTCCTTCAACTCGCCGCCGACCAGCTCCATGTCCGGTCGAAAGCTGGTCGACAGATACTCCTCCACGGACATCCGAACGGGTGTAAGCAGGCTCGCGGTGTGAGTCACGGCATTCTCCTAACTGTCAGGGCAGATTCTACGCCGGGCCAACCGCCCCTGCGCCCGGGCCAAAGCTGCCCAACATCGACGGACCGTGCCGGAACGAAAGCCGCGCCATGCCGCTGAACAGCAGGCTGATGCCGACCAGCGTACCGATCGCCCAGGCGGAGCTGAACGGCCACTGGCTCCAGATAAGTACGCCGAGAAAGAGCGTAATGAGCCCGTTGATCAGGAACCAGGTAACGCCGTGCCGGCGGCGCAGCTGGAAGTACATCACGATCTCGATAATGCCCTCGATGACGAAGTACGACGCGAGCAGGATGGTGAGCGTAAGCAGCCCGCGCGCGGGATGCAGGATGAGGTACACACCGACCCCGAGGTAAAGCAGCCCCAGGACGGCCAGCCACACGACGGCGCCTGTGGAGCGCGCGTGCCAGCCGAACAGCAGGTGCGCCGCGCCGGCCAGAATCAGCAGCCAGCCGACGATTGCCGTGATGGCGACCGCCGCGAAGAACGGGAGCATCAGCGCCAGCACGCCGGCAACAATAAGGAGGACGCCGACAGTTCTGGAGCCGCCGGTACCCCGCCGTTCCAAACCGATTCCCGGCCCAATCCCCGAGCCCATACCTGACGTGTTGAGTGTGCCCATGCTTCGCCTACTTTCCCAATGCACGCTCTTGGATGCCGGAAGGCAGCGGAGCGAGTGAGCACCCTCCCTGGTGGAGTGCAAGGCTGCTCCGCATCACACGCGCCCATTCGGTTAGCAGCGGCACTCCAGATTTGACATGCATTTAACAGAACGTGAACAACAGCGCCTCTGCTTCCGTGAGACAACGGTGCTCTATGGGAGCTGCCATTGCGACAGCTTCCAAGACACTCTTTCGTGCTGAAGTCTTGCCCGTTGCGGCCCTGGTTTCTGTGGTCTGTTCTCCGGTATTTCAATGGGCGCAGCTCCGCGCAAGTGTGCCTTCGCGACCCTCCACCTTGGCAAGCCAGATCAGGAGACATCCATGCCCCGCATCCATATCGGTACTCAGACCCGGGCCCGCGCCCCCCGCGCTGTATTCGCGAGCGCACTTAGCCTTTGCGCTCTCAGCGCCGCGCCGCTGCTTGCGCAGACCACACCCCCAAACAGCGGTGCGCCGCAGATCCTGAGCACGAACCAGACGATCACTCCACTGGCTCCGCGCGGCGCCGAGTTCCTGCAGCTGAACCCCGGGCTTGCCGACAACCCTGAGTACACTGTCGGCCAGGCAGTGTCGACCGTGATCAGCCCGGACGGCAAGACGCTGTTGATCCTGACCAGCGGCTACAACAGCCAGAACTACAGCTCCGGCCCGAATGCGGGGAGCTACAATCCGACCGACTCGACCGAGTTCGTCTTCGTTTTCGATATTTCCGGCGCCTCCCCGGTGCAGAAGCAGGCCATTCCGGTGCCGAACTCCTATAGCGGCATCGTCTTTGACCCGACCGGTACAAGCTTTTACGTATCCGGCGGCAACAACGACAACGTGCACTTTTACAAGTTGACTGCGGGAGTGTGGGCCGAGACCGGCACGCCGATCAATCTGGGTCACGCAGCCGGGGTGCAGGGGCCGATAAGCGCCGGCGGGTTGGGCATTGTCACGCAGCCTGAGGCAGCCGGCCTTGCGATCTCGGCCGATGGGACGCGGCTGATTGTTGCTGATTACGAGAACGATGCGGTAAGCCTGCTGACCAAGACCAGCGGCAGCTGGAACAAGGCGGCGGAGCTGGACCTGCGCCCCGGCAAGGGCGAGTTCATCAAGTCGACCGGCACTCCGGGCGGCGAGTTCCCGTACTGGGTCGCCGCGCTCGGCAACGATGCCGCCTATGTGTCGAGTGTGCGCGACCGCGAGATCGACCTGGTGACCGAGCTGGGCGTGATCGACCGCATCAAGGTGCCCGGCAACCCCAACAAGATGATCCTGAACAAGGCGCAGACATTGCTGTACGTTGCGCAGGACAACAGCGATTCGATAGCGGTCATCAGCACGGCAACGCAGCAGGTCATCGCCAACATCCCGGTGACGGCGCCGGTCGCGGTGTACCCAAACCCGAAGGGGTACAAGGGCGCAAACCCGAACAGCCTGGCGCTCTCGCCGGATGAGAAGACCCTCTATGTCACCAACGGCGGAGAAAACGCGGTCGCGGTCGTGAACGTGTCCAACCCCGGCAATGCGAGCGTGCTGGGCCTGATCCCAACGGGCTTTTACCCGAACGCGGTCAGCGTGAGCGCGGACGGCAAAACGCTGTACATCGTGAACGGCAAAAGCGCGAACGGGCCGAACCCGCAGTACGGCGACAGCTCACAACCAGCGTCGCTGCTGGCCGGCAATGAAGCCAACCAGTATGACTTTCAGTTGACCAAGGCCGGCTTCCAGACGGTGCCGGTTCCGAACGCGGCGGAGCTGACCAACCTGACTGCGAAGGTGATCGCGAACGACCACTTCGGGCGGACGCTCAATGCGAACCAGGAGGCGACCATGGCCTTCCTGAAACAGAACATTAAGCACGTGATTTACATCATTAAGGAGAACCGAACGTACGACCAGATCCTGGGTGATCTGCCGGTCGGCAATGGCGACCCTTCCATTACGCAGTTTCCGGAAGCGAACACGCCTAACTTCCATAACCTCGCGCTGAACTATGTGGACTTTGATAACTTCTACGACGTTTCTGAGGTAAGCGGCGATGGTTGGCCGTGGTCGACTTCGGCGCGCAGCACAGACACAATTGAGAAGGAAATTCCTGTTAACTACGCCGGCCGCGGCGTCAACAACAACTCCGAGGGCACCAACCGCAACGTCAACGTAGGTATCGCGAACCAGGCCGCGCGCCTGGCGGCCAATCCTCTAACGAGCCCCGACCCAGACCTTCTGCCGGGTAGTAACAACGTAGCTGCGCCGGATGGTCCCGCGACCGATGACAGCGAGCAGGGCCAGGGGTATATCTGGAGCGGCGCCTTGCGCGCGGGACTCTCGGTTCGCGATTACGGCTTCTTTGTGGACATCGTGCGCTATAACCTGACCGGCGCCGCGGCACCGTACGCCATCAAGCCCGACGAGAACGCGTTCGCTGACAAATACCAGGTGGCCTACTCAACCAACCCGCAGCTGCAGTCGCTGACGGACCCGTACTTCCGCGGCTTTGACAATGCTTTCCCTGACTACTTCCGCTTTACGGAGTGGCAGCGCGAATTCAATCAGTACGAGGCCGCCGGCAATCTGCCGAACCTGACGCTGCTGCGCATCATGCACGACCACATGGGCAACTTCGGCACGGCCCTCAACGGGGTTAACACGCCGGAGCTGCAGCAGGC
>CAXUDF010000034.1:0-18852 GCA_964249695.1 uncultured Acidobacteriaceae bacterium | reverse complement strand
ACGGCGCAGCCGGCCGCGTGGAAGTTTACGGCAGTGCCGTCGGCGCTGCTTGCGAACACGACGCTGCCGATCCCGAAGTCGGCCTATGCCGCCAATGCGGAAGCGCAGCTGAAGCCGTTGCATTCAAGCGCATGGTGGGCGGCTCGCACCAGGGGAATGGACTTTTCGGTCGAGGATCACCTCGACTCGAACAAGTTCAACCGCCTGGTGTGGACCGGCACCATGGGCAACAAGCCCTACCCGACGCAGCGCAACGGTGCGGACCTGAGCATGAATCGTGCGGAGTTCCTGAAAAACTTCCACGCTGCGCAAGCCCGGCCTGAGCAGAGCAAAATGCAGACCGGCAAGAGCGGCGACGCAGCGACGCAGGCTGCTGCAGCGCACGGCTCGAAGTAGCGGGCAAGGGGCGGCGCGCGTTGTGCGTGTGCGCCCCTTGTCACATCATTCACAAAAAATATTTCAACATCTGAGAGATCAGCCGTGGCCAAACTGCGCTTCCTTTTTCCCCTACTTGCTGTTATTCCTCTCCCCTTTGCCCATGCCCAAATTGACCGCGCGGCCATCAACGGCACCGTCTCCGATGAGTCAGGCAAGGTAGTGCCGGGCGTTCATGTGATCGCGCTTGAAGCCTCCACGGGCCTACAGCGCGAGGGGATTACCTCGAGCGATGGGACCTATGATCTGCCGGAGCTGCCGGTGGGTACCTATACGGTCTCCTTCTTCAACGCAGGTTTTCAACGCGTCACCTTTACCGACGTTCTGGAAACAGTGGGACGCACCCGCACCCTGAATGCAACGCTCCACGTGGCGGGCGGGAGCGAGCAGGTGCAGGTGTCAGACACTGCGTCTGAACTGAACCAGACCTCCGATTCGCTCGGCGCACGGATCGAGCAGAAGCAGGTGCAGGAGCTGCCGCTGAACGGCCGCAACTGGTCGACGCTGACCGCGCTTGTGCCGGGGGCGATTGATACGGGCGGCTCCAATCAGCGCACCATTCGCTTCGCCGGCAAGGGGCTCGACGACAACAACTTTACTTATGACGGCATCGACGCGACCAACATCGTGAACCAGGCGCAGCAGCCGTTTGTGCGGCTTGCCATCCCGACCGACTCTATCCAGGAGTTTCGGATCGATACAGCGTTGTTTACGGCCGAGGCCGGCACAACGCCGGGCGGGCAGGTCGCGGTGGTTTCGAAGACCGGCAGCAATGCGTTCCACGGCAATATCTTCGAGTTCCTCCGCAACGATGTGCTGGACGCGCGCGAGCCGATCGACCATGGCGCGAAACCGCCGTTTCGGCTGAACCAGTACGGCGGGTCCATCGGCGGCCCGATCCAGCGTGACAAGACGTTCTTCTTTTTCAGTTATGAGGGGCTGCGGCAGGTGCTGGGGCAAACGCTGCCCGGGCTGGTGCCGAGCGCGCTGCTGAAGCAGGAAGTGTTGGCGCAAAGCCCGTCGCTCGCGGCAGTTATTAACGCATATCCGACGGGCGGTTCGATCGTCTCGGGAAGTAATGGATTGGTTGCCAACTCCGTCGGTTCGGGCCGGCAGCTTGACCACGAGGACAGCGGCGTCATTCGCATCGACCACGTATTCTCCGCACGTGACACAGCAGACCTGCGCTTTAACTATGACGCCGCCACCAGCCGCGCTCCGCTGGCCGGCAGCAACGGTACCTATACCAATGATGTGCAGCAGGTGAACTCGCGGCCGGTCAACGGGGTCATCGAGTACCTGCACGTCTTTTCGCCGGCCTGGGTCAATGAAGCAAAATTCGGCTTCAACCGCGGCAACGTATACACGACCAACTTGTCGGGCGCGGGCGTGCCGTACGCTTTCTCTATCTCCGGACTTACCTCGCTCAACAACGACGAGTACAAGATCGGCGTCGGCAACAGCTTCTCCTACATTGATAATCTGACCTGGGTGCATGGGCAGCACACGGTCAAGTTCGGCACGGAAATCCGGCCTATCCAGCTGAACCAGGGCAACACCGCCAACGGCACCGTCACCTACTCGTCGATTACAAACTTCATTGCGAACAATGTCAGCTCCGTTTCCTACGCGGCACCGCTGCCGGTCAATGGCCTGCGTAAGTGGTACGCCTTTGCTTTCGCCCAGGATGAGTGGAAGCTGACGCCCGCGCTGACGCTCAACCTGGGCGTCCGTTATAACTTCTTCGATCGCTTCCATGAAGTGCTTGGCCGCGCCATTCCCTTTGATTTCCTAACCTGCGGCAATGCCGGCTTCTGCGGCGCGGGAGCCAGCTTTGGCAGCACCCGCCGGCTTGACTTTGACCCGCGCCTGGCGGTTGCCTGGGCACCGGCCGGCCTGCACGACCGAACCGTGATCCGGGCCGGCTACGGCGTCTACCATGGCGACGGACAGCTCGACGATCAGAACCTGCCGATCTCGAACGAAGTTCCGCGGTATAACATCAGCGGCAAGAAGAACGTGACCTATCCGGTCGATTCCTTTTTGACCTTCCAGGGTGTAACTTCGCCGCGCGACATGGACCGCGATCGTCACGACGAGTATGTGTCGGAGTACGGCGCAAGCGTACAGCAGGCGCTCGGCCAGGGCTGGGTCAGCACCTTCTCCTACGACGGCAGCAAGGGTTCGAAGCTGCTGCGGACCTCGTACACCAACCTTATTAATCCACTTACCGGGCAGAGGCCTATCCCGGGCCAGATTTTTGGCCAGGTAGAAACTCGCGGTAACCTGAACAGCAGCTCGTTCGACGCATTTATTGCCCAAATCCGGCGTACATTCTCAAACGGCTTTCTTTTTCAGGCCAATTATGAGTTTGCGCACGAGATCGACCAGGACGCGGCAGGAGGCGGCGACTCGGACTTTCCGCAGGATCCGGCAAACTTCCCGGCTGAACGCGCCTCGGGCGACTTCGATGTGCGCAGTGTTTTTAGCGGCAACGTAGTGTATGAGCTGCCGTTCGGACACGGGAGGCAGTACGTGAACAGCAACAGCATTGCGAGCGCGGTGCTGGGCAACTGGCAGGCATCGAGCATCGTGAGCGCACGGACCGGGCTGCCGGTCAACGTGACGATCGACCGACCGAGCACTTTTACCGCGACTAACGGCGGCGTGGCGACCGGCTACACAACCGAGCAGCGGCCGAACCGGATCGCCGGGGTCTCGCTCAAGCCGGTGGGCGGCTCGAGCATCGGAGAGTGGATCAATCCAGCTGCCTTCTCGACGAGTGTGCCCGGCGGCGGCTACGGCAATGCGCCGCGCAATGGGGTGCGCGGGCCAGGGTTGTGGCAGGCGGACATGGGCCTCGCGAAGAACATCCCGATCAAGGAGTTCGCTAACTTTCAGTTCCGGTCGGAGTTTTTCAATATCTTTAACCGTGCGCAGTATGGGTTGCCGCTTGCCGATACAACAGGCAGCTCGTTCGGCGCGATCACCAACACTGTCAACACCGGACCGGTAGGCACGGGGACGCCGCGGCAGATCCAGTTCCTGGCGAAGCTAGAGTTTTAGCGCCGCGGTGTATGCGTGCGGCCGTTGCTAACCCGACCTCTTGAGAGGGTGTGCGAAGTTCTCCAGCAATCCAAAAAGCGTCATCCTGAATGAACTGAATGACCTGCTTTTCTGCACAGTCGGCTTACAAGCAGGTCCTTCGCTGCGCTCAGGATGACGCCTTTCATGGCAGCGGCGAGAGCGCAAGCGGGCTGTTAGCGTCCCTGAATGCTAAGCCGAAGCATTACTTCCAGGATGCGGTAGGCTGCCTTGAGCGAGCCCGATAACGAGCCGGCGACCTTGGATACGCCGCCGCGGCGGCGCCGGCAGGTCGTCGGCAGCTCCAGGATACGCAGACGAGCGCGCGCGGCTTTCATCTGCATCTCCAGGTTCCAGCCGTAGGTTGCCTCGCTCATCTGTAACTGTGTCAGAGCAGAGCGCGAGATCGCGCGGAAAGGTCCCATGTCGGTGTACGGCACGCGATACAGCAGGCGCATGGCCAGGCTGGCGAGCCGCCCGGCAAATATCTGCGAGGGGAGCATGCTGCCCGGCTCACGGTAGCCGCGCAGGCGCGAGCCGATCGCGAAGTCGCAGCGGCCTTCCAGCACCGGCATGGCCACCATGGCGATCTCGGCGGGCGTGTCACTGCCGTCGCCGTCCATGAAGACCAGCACCTCAGACCGCGCCTCCGCGGCACCGGCGGCGCAAGCGCGCCCATAGCCGCGGCGCGGTTCGCTGACGACGAGCGCCCCGGCCGCCCGCGCTACCGCGGCGGTTGCGTCGGTGCTGCCGTTGTCGACCACGATGCATTCGTGGATAAACTCGCGGGGCATCTCCGCGATCAGGTCCCCGATCGCGGCCTCCTCATTCAATGCCGGGATGATGACGGCAACGCGGGAGGTTGGCGACCACGCAGGCGCCCCTGCGGCGTCTACAGGCTCCATCGGAGCCCGCAGTTGGCGCACGCCTGCGGCGGCTGGTCGCCGAGCAGCTGCGCGCGGAACTGCCGGTAGGCTTCGCCGTTCCAGATCTCGCGCAGGGTTTGCTGTGTGGCCTCGCCGAGGGTAAAGCTGCCGTAGCCGTGCATGGAGAATGGCGCGATGCAGCAGGGAATGGCGCGGCCGGTCGCGGTGAAGTACATGAGGGCCCAGGGGCGGCGGCACAGCGACCACGGGCTGTCTTCTTTTTTCTTTTTAACGCTCAGCTCGGGCTCGGTCGCGCCGGAGGCCGAGAAGAGAATGCCGAGCGACTGGGCGAGTGCCGCTGCGCGGGCGATCACGGTCTCTTCGTCGTTCGTGGTCTTCTCAAACAAGGCGCTTTCCGGACGGGCCAAGCCCTTGGTTTCGCCCGAGAAAAACACCAGCCGCTGCAGGTACACCTCGCGCACGTTGAGCGAGTCAGCGATGCGCACGAAGCTCTCCAGCTGGTCCAGCGTTTCCCGCAGGCCGGTCAGCCAAAGGGAGACGCGGGGCAGCTCGCACCCCTGCTCCACCTGCATTTCCCGGAAGCGGCGCACGTTGCTGACGATGCGGTCGAACATGTCCTTGCCGCGCACCATCTGAAAGACGCTCGCGTCGGCGGCGTCGAGCGAGACGCGCAGCTCATCGAGTCCGGCGTCGATCAGCGCCTGCCCGTTCTTCTCGGTGAGCAGCGTGCCGTTCGTGTTGAAGAGCACGTATACGCCGCGCTGCTTGAGGTGCGCGACCATCTGCGGCAGGTGCTTGACCAGCATGGGCTCGCCGACGCCGTGGAGCACGACGCGCTTGATGTTCGGCACCTGGTCGACAATCTTGGTGAACAGCTCCCAGCTCATGTCGGCTTCCGGCTCCAGCTCCTCAAAGGTGCGCGGGCAGGTGGTGCACAGCAGGTTGCAGCGGTTGGTGACCTCGAGGTACAGGCAGACCGGCTCCGTCTCAACAATGACGGACAGCTCGTCCTCGGGCTTCTCAAAGTAGCGGCGCATCGGGGTGGGCGCTGCCGGCTTGATCTCTAACTGCGTGATCTGTACGGGGGTGCTCATGCGTTACCTCATCTCCGCAAGCATGGCTGCCTGCTGTCCATCGTGGGTTGGTTGCGCTGCGGTCGAACGCGTGTGCCGCTGCCGCCATAGGCCCAGTAGCCAGTCTGCGGCGAGCAGCGCAAAAAACCCGCCGTACAAGTGCACATTCATCTGGTAGAGTCCCTCGCCGGGCACCCCAAGCAGCGTTGATAACAAAAAGGTAGGCGCCATCACCATGTAAAAGGCGGGCCACCAGGGCCAAAGCGCAATAAAAGGCAGCAGCCACACAAAATACCAGGGGTAGTGCGGCGAGAAACAAAGGTTAAGCGCGCAGGCGAGCACGAGGCTGGCCTGTACAGCGTTGAAGCCGCCTCGGTCGGCGCGGCGCCAGGCCCAGTAGGCCAGCGCCGCCATGACCAGCGCGCACAAAGCGATGTAGGCGCCCGGCGACAGCGAAATGTGCAGGTTGCGCTCAGCAAAGGCGAGCGGGAAGAAGCGGGCGCCGCTGGAGATGCCTTCCTCGTCAGCGTAGGTAGGCAGAAAGCCGAAGACGCCGCGCCCGACAGACAGGTACGGCAGGTAGCCTGCCACCAAAATCCCCAGGAATAACGCCACCGGGGCAAGGAAGCGGCGGCGCACAAAGGCCGGCAGCAGCGCCGCGGGGTAGAGCTTGATGAGGGTGGCGGCGGCGATCCACCCGGCTGGGGCGAAGGGTCGGCTGCGAAGCGCGGCCAGCAGCGCGAGCGCAATCGCGGTAATCGCGGCCGCATCCACATGGCCGCTGCTTGCGATCTCCCACAGGCCGACCGGGTGCCAGGCATACAGCAGCACGCGCTCGCGGCGCAGCTTCAGCAGCTCGAGGCAGCGGATGAGCACCACGCAGGTCACGGCCTCAAAGCCGACCAGCGCGAGCCTCATAAACCAGACGGTCGCATGCAAACGGGCCACCACAAGGAACAGCAGCTGCGAACCCGGCGGATAGATGGTGTGCGCGTAATCCTTGCGGTTGATGAGCGGGTAGATGTATGCGTCGCGCAGAAACGCGAGGTGCGGGTCGGCCGGGATCCAGCGGAACGGGTTGATGCCCGCGTTCTGGACCTTGCCGTCCCACACGTAGCGGTACACATCGTCTGACAGAAACGGCGGGTGCGCCACGGCGACCAGGCGGGCGGTAAACGCGATGACGAGGATGAGGGGCAGCGTCCAGCGATTGACGGCTGAGCGCTCAATGAGCCCGATGGCGCCCAGGTACAGCATGAGCTGGCCGAAGATGGTTTCGCTGATGCCGTGCACGTAGTGGGTGTACTCGCCAGTGCCGGTACGGGTGAGCTCGATGAAGATGAGCCCGAACAGCAGGAGCCCGGCATTGGTGAGCCAGGCGTTGTCGCGACGGAGCAGCGCCAGGGCGCTAGCGGCGGTCATGCACGCCTCCGCTGCCGACCGGCTGGAGGTCTCGGGCGAGTGTCTCGAGAAACGCGCGCGTGTGCGGCGCGGTGTAGCCGCGCGGCAGGCCGGGCTCGCCGGCGAGCTCGCGGCGCAGCCGCTCCAGCGAGTGCTGGTCGTCCACGTCAAACCAGGTGCGGAGCCGCGTCACCGGCAGCCCGATTTCAGCGGCGCGCTGCTCGGTTTGGTCGGCGACAACCTCGGTGCTCCAGGTGATGTCGGCAAACAGGCGCGCGTGCGGCGCAGACAGGCCCAGCAGGTAGTAGCCGCCGTCGTCGGAGCGGCCCAGCACCGCGCGCTGCGCGATTTCTCCCGGCGCGGGCAGCAGCGTTTCGACCGCGCGAACGAACTCTTCAGTCGGCACGGTCGGGCTGTCGGAGTCAATGAGGCAGACGGCCGAAAAGCCGCACGCGAACAGGTCCGCCGCGGTGGTAAGCAGGCGCTCGCCAAAGCCGTCGCCGCGCTGCGGCAGCAGCAGGGTGTGCGGGGGCAGGATGCCTCCAAATGCAGCTTCCTGGCCGACCGGCGTGTAGGAAACGACGCAGTCCGCGGGGCACTGCTCGGCGGCAGCGCCGAGGCTCGCAAGAGTGTCGCGAAGAAAGTGCGTGTTGAGCGCGGCGGCCTGCTCCGGGGTCAAGGGCGGGCTCAGGCGGGTTTTGACGCGGCCGGGCACGGGTGCTTTCGCCATCACGGTCAGCGCACAGCGACCGGCAAAGCGCGCCTCGCGAGCCGCGGCATTCAGCATGGGAAAGAGAGCGCTCACGAGGCTTTCTCGCACAGCGCGTACTGGTAGCGCTTGTCACGCCAGATCTCGACCTTGCTCCACGGCTTGCCGCCGATGAGGGTGTGGAACTGCCCATGCGACAGAACCTCGCAGCGCGTAGGTGCGGGCTTGCCGGGCATGCCGCCCAGGCGGTCGGCAGCGCGCATGAGCCACAGCGGGAGCGCGGTACGGAAGGGCGAAAGCGGTTCGGCGACGAAGAAGAGGCCGCCCGGCCGCAATGTGTCAAAGATGGCGCTGAGAACGCGGTCGCGCTCGGGAAGAATCAGAAAAAAGCGCGAAGCAATGGCTGCATCGGCAACGGCGAGGCAGCTTTGCAGGTCGTGCACATCGGCGCGGAGAAAGCTGCAGTTGCCAAGCTTGGCCCGGAGCGCCTGCTGCCGCGCATGGGACAAGAGCCGCTCGGAGGTATCAATGCCCATGGCCTGCACACCAGGGAAGCGCGCGGCCAGGCGGCGGGAGTAGAAGCCCGGGCCGCAGCCTACCTCCACTAGAGAAATGTGCATACGGGAGCGGAGCAGGGGCTGGAGCGCAGCGGCAATGGTCTCTGTGTGGTCGGCGAACAGCCGTTCACGGCACAGGCTGTAAATCCACCAACATCGCTCAAAGATCGGGTCTGCTGCCAACGGTTGATTCGCTGCACTCAAAGGTGTTTCTCCGCTCGTGTTCACTCGCGCCCGTCTCGCACTCTGACCTGTCCCCTCAAACGGAGGACCCGAGGCAAGCATAGCTGGTATAGGACGCCGATAGCGAGACGAAGTTACGCACTCAGGTGCAGCACCCCGGTTCACGCGGTCTGAATGAATGCATCACGGCGCGGGATGCCACCCGTAGCTTGCCACCAGCTCACCCCGATCGTTGACGAGCAGCAGCGCGGCGCGGCCGGCGTCGAGCATGCCGTGGAAGGCTTTGCCGCTCACCGCGTCGGTCCAGGCGACCGGCGTCGTGCCGGTTGTCGTGCCGTATTCAGACGCGAGCACGTACAGACGGGCGTGCGGCAGCGTGGTCGGGCAGATCAGGATGCCGGGATTTTGCGTATCTGTGGTGTAAGTTGCGCGCACGCCTGCTGTCTTGAGCGCGTAGGCATACACCGCGGCGACCGAGTCGAGGTTGCTGTTGAGTTCGAGCGGAAATGCAGAGAGCAGGACCTTGCCTGAGCCGAGCGGCAGCTCAGCCCAGGTTTTTCCGTCGGGAAAGACAGACCGGTCGAGCATCGTTGTTGCGGAGCCGCCGTAGGTGAGCGGCAGTGTGCCTCCGGGGAAGCTGAGCGAGTCGTAGCTCTGCTGCAGGGGCGCGAGCGTCGCCGAGAGGCCGAGCTGCTGTGCGCGGCCAGATGGGTGCATATGGGGGTCGCCGTTGAACGGGCCGGAGATCAGCAGGACCGCTCCGGCGCGTACTCGGGCTTCGATATCGGTCCAGGCTTTGTCGGAGAGCCCGTAGGGCGAGGGCAGCACGATGAGCTTTGGGGTGCCGAGCGTGTCGGTCTGGTACTCGCCGACCGCGTAGGCCTCGACGCGGTTGTGCTGGTACAGCACGCGCACCGCTGTCTGCTGCGCTGCAAGCGCCTGCGCGTTGTAGGCAGAAAGCTGCAGGGATTGCGGCAGCACCAACGCCACCTGCGGCAGTGTGAGCCCGCTGGCAAACGGGGCGGCGGCCTTGGCGAACCCGCCCATGTCGCCCATCATCGCTTCCCATACTTTGGCCGAGCCGTCAGAGCGCTCCATGCCGAAGTCCACCTCGCGCGCCCAGTCCCACTGCATGGCGCCGGAAGAGCCGGCGGCAAAGCCGAGCGCCCACTTGCGCTCCTCAATCGCGGTGCCGGTCAGCTCGTCGTAGCGCCAGGTGCCGTCGGGGTTCCAGGCGGGCTGGTAGCCGGTTTCGCCGGTAATGTTGGGCGTGCCGGGGCGCTTGGCTGCGACCGAGTCCCACAGCAGCGCGTCGTCCTGCCAGTAGGTGTGGTTGGTGGTAAAGGCGACGCCGGCCGTGGCGTAGAACTGGTTCAGGAGGCGGTTGGTGACCCCGCCTTCATCCTGCCCCACGTTGACCAGCTGCGTGCTGCCGGCGGCGTGGATGGTGGCCACCATGCCGCGGACCCACTCCGCAAAGCTGTCCTGCGCAAAGAGGTTGTAGTCATAGGCGCGGACCTCGTCGGCGTTGCCGTAGCGGCCGAGCGAAAGGTCAGCGATGGTGGGCAGCGGGATCGCAGACCAGGTCCCGAGCGACTCCGGCGTAACCCTCCAGGCGCTGGCCAGCGCGGGGAGCGTGGTGTAGTGCTGCTCCAGCCACTTTTGCCACGCGCTAACCTCTGCCGGGTCGCCGTTTGGTACGTTGCCGTGGAAGATCATGCGCGGGTTCGAGAACGACGGCTCGTTGATGAGGTCGTACGAGAGCCAGGGCACGCTGCGGAAGCGCTGGACGACCGAGCGGACGTAGCCCTGCTCGGCGCGGACAGCTTCAGGGTCGAGGTACGGGTTGGCCGGGGTAGGCTCCGGCGCTCCGGGGTTGTCAGGGCTGCGGCGGGGCTCGCCGACGCGAGGAGAAAACGCGAAAAACGTGAAGTTGACGGCAATGTGGTGCCGCTGTGCCGCGGCCAGGTAAGCCTCCACATTGCGCAGGAAGCGCTCGTTGGCCTCGCCGGTCGAGGGCTCCACAAATTTGGCATTGCTCATCCACACGCCGGTACGGACAAAGGTGACGTTGTGGCGCTCCATGTCGGCGAAGTCGTGCTCCCAGACCGCGGCGTTGCGCGGGCCGGAGAAGTCCCAGCCGTTCTCTTCCGTGGTGAAGTAGTTGGTGCCGACCGGGAGAAACGGTTTGCCGCCGAGCGAAAGAAAGTCGCCATGGACGCCGAGTGCGGGGCCGGTTTCAAGCGCGTGCAGGTCTTCTACCAGCAAGCCGGTCTGCGCAAACTCCTGCCCGAACTCCTCTGCTGTGCCTGCGCCCTCAGCTTTCCACACAGCGCGAACGGTATACACCCCCGCAGGCAGCGGTTTGCGGAACGGCACCGGGGCGTCGCCGGATCCCGCGATCGGGACGTTTGCTGTATCGAGCACTTTGCCGCCCGCCAGCAGCTGCACAGCGGCGACGCCCGCGCGGGGGTGAGCGCCCGCCTGCCGCAGGTGCAGCGTCAGCTCCGGCAGCTCGCCGGGCCGCAGCGTGGAGTACTGTGCCTCCAGCTCCAGCTTCGCTGGGCCGGCGGCGGCGTACGCGGCCGCGGCGCGGATGAGGCTCGTGCCGTCCGGGGACTGCCAGTAGCCCGGCTGCGGCGTAAACGGCAGCGCGACTGTTCGCGAACCAACGCGCGAGCCAAGGCGCGAGCTGCCCTGGTCGGCCGTTCGGTCGAGTACGATCACCGGCGCGGCCAGGTGGGTGCCGTCCGCTGCGTCCAGGTAGCCGAGGCCGTTGAGGCGGCCCTCCTCGACGAACACCTGCTTCGCATGCACCTCCACGCGAGGCAGAAAGCTGTAGCCGTCGCGCCAGTGAAAGCGGCCCGGCTCGCCGGAGAGCGGCGCGGCGTAGCTGTGCTGGAAGCCGGCGGCGCGGCTGTAGCTGTCCTGCGGGTCCCCGGGCTGAAAGCCGCCTGTGGCGTCTCCTGTCTTCACCTCCAAGACCGGCACGCGCAGCGGCTGGCCTCCCAGCAGCAGCAAATTGCCCCCGCCGTGCAGGTACGCCTCAATGGCCGGCCACGCCGCAGCCGGCACGGCCGATCCATACGGCATCACCAGCAGCGAGGCCCCGCGCAGCGCGGTGCCGGCGCGCAGCTCGGCTACATCGGCAAAAACGGTTCCCGAGCCCAGCGCGGCGGTCAGCGTCGACTGCGGTACAGGTTCTGAGTCAATCGTAGGAAAGCCCTGCTGGGCGAACACGACAGTATGCAGGACGGTGTGCGCAGGCTCGCTCTGGGCCAGGGCACCGGCGCCGGCTCCGACGAGCAGAAGCGCTGCAGCTACGCCCAGGCGAGCCATGCTCGAGGCCCGTCGCAAGGCGGCAGCCGAGAGAGTCCGGATCTGGGTGGGCTGCGCCCCGTTCCCAATCGGATTGGGAATGTGTGCCTGTCTGAGTACCGGACATGCCGCCGGGCATACATGCCGTAAATCCTGCATGGTATCGCTCCCTTACTGCCATTTTTGAAGTTCCTGCTTGACAAGCCTTTGAAGTGACAAAGACAATCCGCCCGAATGAGACCGCATCCGTTCTCGATTCCGCAGAATTGGGAACGGTACCATGGCGACCGCAAGAGTAAAGCGGTGCCAAGACAAAACGCAACGTGTCTGTCACTTTTACGAGGCCTTATGCACCGGAAACAAACCTTCTTTCGTTCCCTGGTCCTGTCGGGCGGCCTCCTGGCCGCAAGTGCTGTGGGAGCGTATGCGCAGTCGCCCACGGGTGCCATCGCCGGCACGGTGCAGGATGCCAGCGGCGCCACGGTACCGAACGCGACGGTGACGATCACCAACACCGGAACGAATGACATTAAGACGGTCAAGACGGACGACGCCGGCCGCTACTCACAAGGTCTGTTGAACCCCGGCACCTACCAGGTCAAAATCCTCGCGCCCGGCTTCGCCCCGCAGGAGCAGGACGGGGTCACGGTGGACGTGCAGCAGACGCACCCGGTGGACTTCTCGCTCGCGGTCGGCAGCGACACCGCCCAGGTCACGGTGCAGTCCACCACACCCGAGCTGCAGACCCAGAGCGCGACGACCGAACAGGTCATCACCGGCAAGCGCATTCTGGATCTGCCGCTGAACGGGCGCAATCCGTATGACCTTGCGGTGCTGGTGCCCGGCGTCAACAACGTCGGCACAGGCGCGGGCAGCTCGTCCACGCCGCATATCGCCGGCTCGCGCAACGCAAACTCCGAGGTCCAGCTCGACGGCGTGTCGACGATCCTGCCCGAAAACAACGTGGGCAACGGCTTTGAGTCGTACCAGCCGGTGGTCGATGACGTGCAGGAGTTCAACGTACAAACCACCGTGCTGCCCGCTGAATATGGGCGGTTCTCTGGCGGCGTGATCAACGTAGCTACCCGCACCGGCACCAACGCCTTCCACGGCGATCTTTTCGAGTTCAATCGCGATTCGCTTTTCACTGCGCGGGATTACTTTGCCTCGGCAAATTCGCCTGTTTCGCCCTCGCAGCGCAACCAGGCCGGCGCCAGCGTCGGCGGCCCCATCATCAAGGACCGGACGTTCTTTTTCGGGGGCTTCCAGATCTCCAAGGAAACCGATTCGGAGACAGAAACCGATTCGGTCGCGACCCCGCTGATGCGGCAGGGCAACTTCAGCGAGCTGCTGTCGCAGGCCACCCCCGTCCAAATCTACGACCCGCGCTCGTCCCATGCCGGCACGTATACAAGCGGCGGCCAGCAGGTCAATGGCTTCATCCGCAATCCGTACGCCGGCAATATCATCCCGCAGGGACAGCTCAGCCCCGCCGGCCAGGCGGCGCTCAGCTTCCAGCCGCTGCCGAACGTGCCCGGCGCGGGCATCTTCAACAACTATGTCGTGACCGGCGCGCAAACCAACAACAACTGGCAGATCGACTCGCGGGTCGACCATCGCTGGAACCAGAACTGGCAGACCTTTGTCCGGTTCTCGCATTTGCAGAGCACCTACATCCCGTTCGCCGACTACCCCATCAATGCAGCCGGGCAGGCAACCGGCGGCATCGCCTCCCTGGGCTATAACGGGCCCTCGGTTGGCAGCGAGTACAACTTCGCCTACGACAACGTCTTCACACTGAGCCCGACTCTCATATTCGATATTCGGTACGGCTTCAATCGTTCCACTACAGTACGCACCCCGCTCGGTGGTCCGTTCAACGTGACGGGGGTCGGTCTGCCGGCCGCGCTGAACTCGACCAATTACCAGGCTTTCCCGAACTTCAATCTCTCCAACGGCTTTTCAAGCTTCGGTTCCCAGGGGTTTGTACCGCTGCTGCAGAACCCTTCGTCGCACATCCTGGTCGCGAACTTTTCCAAGACCAAGGGCGCGCACCAATTGCAGTTCGGCGGCGAGTACCGCAAGCTGTTCCTCAACTTCCACCAGTACGGCTACCCGCAGGGGCAGTTCAACTTCTCGCAGAGCTTTACGCAGCTGGCGGTCAACGACACCGCCGGTGGCGGCGGCAATCCATTTGCGTCCCTGCTGCTGGGCACCGGCGATGGCGGCCAGTACACCATCGACCCCAGCTTCGCAACCGCGGGCGCGTACTACGCCTTGTATGCCGAAGACACCTGGAGGGTGACCAACCACTTCACGGTCAGCTACGGGCTCCGCTGGGATGCGGACCAGCCGCGTACCGAGCGGCACAACCAGCTTTCGTACTTCAACCCGAACGATGTGTCGCCGATCAACAACCTAGTGCCGGCCAACGCCGCCTACCCGGCGCTCGGCAACCTGCGCGGGGCTGAGCACTTCGTCGGCAGCTCGACAGGGCAGTTCGGCCGCCAGCAGATCGGCCTGCACAAGCTGGACTTTGGCCCCCGTATCGGCTTGATCTACAGCCCGGACCCGAACTGGTCGGTCCGCGCTGGCTACGCGATCGTGTATGCCTCCTCTGTCGTGCAGCCCGCGGGCACCTCGGGCGGCGCAGGCACTGACGGCTACAGCACCAATACGGGCCCGCTGTTCTCTCTCGATAGCGAGCGCACCGTCAACACCACACTCGATAACCCCTACCCGACCGGCTTCCAACTGCCGGCCGGAGCAGCGGGCGGCCTGGGCAACAACCTCGGCGCGGGTGTCACGCAGGATTACCTGGTGAATGGAAATACCCGGACCCCCTACTCCGAGCAGGCCAACCTTACCGTGCAGCGCTCGCTGCCGGGGCAGACGATTATTGAAGTAGGCTGGCTGCTGAACCTGGGCAAATTCCTGGTGCAGGGCGACCCCGGGGTGCCGCATGACCAGGTGAACCCCAGCTATCTTTCGCTCGGCCAGGGGCTGCTCGATCTGGTGCCGAACCCGTTCTACGGCATCATCACGACGCCAGGCTCGACTCTGGCTCAGCCGATGGTGCAGCGCAATCAGCTGCTGCGGCCGTTCCCGCAGTACACCCAGGTGAATGAGTACCGCAAAGACACGGCGTTCTCGAACTACAACGCGCTGACGGTGCGGGTAGACAAGCGGTTCACCTCCGGGTTGACGCTGCTGCTCTCCTATACGGCAGGTAAGCTGTTCGACAACTCGGCGTCCGCGGTCACGTTCCTTGGGCCGGTCAGCCAGACCTATGCCAACCAGTACAACCCGAATGGCGAGTACGCACTTTCGCCGCAGGACCTGTCGCGCGACCTGGTGACGAGCTACACCTATGAGCTGCCGTTCGGGCCTGGGCGGCATTTCCTCGGCAACTCGCACGGCATCGCGGGTAAGCTGCTGGGCGGCTTCCAGACCTCGGGCATCGTAAGCTGGCTTGGCGGTACGCCGCTCACCTTCGCCAGCGTAGGCGACAACACAGGCCTCTTTACGCTGGGTCAGCGCCCGACACAGAGCGCGCCCAACGCCAAGCTCGCCAATCCCACACGGAGCAGGTACTTCAACACGTCCCTGTTCTCCGCTCCGGCGCCGTTTACCTTCGGCAACGCGAGGCGCACGCTCGACAACGTCCGCACGCCGCAGCTGGTGAACGCAGACCTGTCGGCGATCAAGAACAACTATTTCGGCGCGGATAATCGTTACAACCTGCAGCTTCGCCTGGAAGGATTCAACGCTTTAAATCATGTGCAGCTAAATGGGCCGGATACGGGCGTGAATGACGGGTCTAACTTCGGCTTGATTAACAGCACCGCAACAGGGTATAGCTCGCGTCAGGTGCAGCTCGCCGCCAAGTTCAGCTTCTAAGCCCTGCCTTGGATGGGCGCCCGCGAAGGCGAGCGCCCTGTTCTTTTGCGTTTCTTAAACGCCGGCTTTGCGCGCCACCAGGCACGCCAGGTAGCCTGCGCCGAAGCCGTTATCGATATTGACCACTGACGTGTTTGGCGAGCAGCTATTGAGCATGCCGAGCAGCGCGGCGATGCCGTGGAGGCTTGCGCCGTAGCCGACGCTGGTGGGCACGGCAATAACTGGCACCGCGACCAGCCCGCCCAGCACGCTTGGCAGCGCGCCCTCCATGCCGGCGCACGCGATGACCACATCTGCCTCGCGGAGCAGCGGGAGCTGCGCCAGCAGGCGGTGGAGCCCGGCCACGCCGACGTCGGTAAACCGAGTGACGCGTGCACCGTACAGCTCCGCGGTGAGCGCGGCTTCCTCGGCGACGGGCAGGTCGCTCGTGCCGGCGCAGACGACCGCGATCGCACCTTTCTCGTCATTCGGCGAATCGGAGTGTCCGGGCAGCGTCACGCACCGGGCCAGCGGGTGGTACGTCGCCTGCGGGATCATTGCGAGTACGGCTTCGGCGTGCTCGGGGCGGGCGCGGGTGGCAAGCGCGGGCACGCCGGTGCGGGCGAGCCGGTCAAAGATCGCGGCCACCTGCTCGGGCGTTTTGCCTTCGGCGTAAATCGCCTCCGGCATGCCGGAGCGCAGGGAGCGATGGTGGTCGACCTTGGCGAAGCCGATGTCTTCAAACGGCAGAGTGGTCAGCCGGTCGGCCAGCTCCACTTCCGTGGCGTCACCAGACTTGTAAGCGCGCAAAAGGGACAGCAGGGCTTCACGACGCACGCGAAGCACCAGGCAGGAAGGAGTTCATGGGTGGATGGTAGCACCGTGCTATGCGGCGCGTTTAGCGGCTGCATGCTGCTGAGCTGCGCAGAGGGTGCGACATTCTCACACGTAACGGACTCGCCCTGAGAGGGTGTGCGAAGTGAGTAAAACACGCAAACAGCGTCATCCTGAGGAGCAAGACGGGGTCCCCGGCGAGCTTGCTCGTTGGGGCATCCAGAGCGACGAAGGACCTGCTGTTCCCGCCGATCACAGAAATAGCAGGTCCTTCACTTCGTTCAGGATGACGCTTTTTGTTGATGTTCCTTACTTCTCTCACACCCTCTGAGCGCAGCGGCCCACAGCGCGGAAGCGCGTACCGGCTCAGGAAAGCATACGGCTCCGGTTGAGGCTTGCGCCCGTCTCCAGCATCGCCACACTCGGCTGCGTCATCACCTGGTGGAATGCCGTCTGAAACGCAGCCATGTCGCCGGCGGTGCCGACTGTGACGCGCACCGCGTTCGGCATGATGGGCCACACGCGCCCGATGTGTACATTGCGCTCGGCCATGGCGGCGCGCACCTGCCCGCCGGGGCGGCCGGTGTCGATCATGAAGCAGTTGCTCTCCGACGGGATGAACTTGTAGTTGTTGGCAGCGAGCCAGTCGAAGGTCTGCTTGCGCAGATCGCCGTTGATGCGCTTGCGCTCGCCAATCACCGAAGGCTCCTTGAGGCTGGCGATGGCCGCGGACGCCGCGTAGATGGGCATCGGGTTCATGCCGTAGTAGCTGATTTTGGCCAGCAGGTCGGGCCGCCCCACGGCGAAGCCGCAGCGTACGCCGGCCATGCCGTACAACTTTGAAAACGTTCGCAGGACAATTACGTCCTTGTCCGCCTTGACCAGGTCGAGCGAGGGTGTCGCGTCAGAAAAGTGAATGTAGGCTTCGTCGATCAACAGGATGGAGCCGGCGGGCTTGTGCGCCAGCGCGTACTCGATGTCCTCGCGCGGCGTTGTAGTGCCGGTCGGGTTGTTCGGGTTGCAGATGTAGAACACGCCGCCCTGCGGGCCGGCCGCGAGCATTGCTTTTACGTCGTGCGCGTGCGTGGCGGTAAGCGGTACCTTGACGACCGGGGCGCCCTTAAGCGCGGCGGCGCGCATGCCGGCTTCGTAGCCGGGGTCGGCGGTCACGTAGGGCCGGTCGGGCGAGGTAAAGGCAAGCACGGAGTAGTGCAGCGGCTCGCTGGAACCCGCATACACAGCTATGTACTCGGGCTTGAGGCCCTCCTGCGCGGCAAATGTGGTTGCCAGTGTATCGGTCAGGTCGCTGTCGTAGCGGCCGCCTTCGTGGATCATGCCGGCGATGCTGGTACACGCTGCAGCGCACGGCCCCAGCGGGTTCTCGTTCGCGTCAATCAGAACGGCGCCTGCCTGTCGCGGCTTGCGTGTTTGGCGCTGCGCCTCCGCCAGGTGTGCTTCTGTCAGCAGCGGCATGGCGGCGATGGCGGCGGAGCTCCAGGCGGCGGAACGGAGGAAGGTGCGGCGTGTCAGCGGCATAGAGTACTCCCGAGGTTGTAGTTACCAGCCTAGAGCGGGACGGGGAGCGCTACAAGCGCTAAAAATCAGCCATAAGGAGCGGTTGTCTGCGTCATCAGCGCTGTTTATGCGCCGGCTTCTGTTCGCGGCGCTTTCCAGCGCAGGCAGAGTGGTTAGGCACAGGCCTCTGGCCCGAGAAACCGGCGCGTACGCGCTTGTGAGGGCCGCGCGCTTGTTAAGATCGGGCAGTGTCGTTCCCGAGTGCAACCCCGGCGCTGCTGGCCGTTCGCGACCTCACCATCCGCTTTCGCCGCGCCGCCGCGCCGGCGGTCGATGCGCTCTCGTTTTCAATCGCGCCCGGCGAGTCGCTGGGGCTGGTGGGGGAGTCCGGTTCCGGCAAGTCGGTGACGGCTCTGGCGATTTTGGGCCTGCTGGCGCAAGGCACCGCGGAGATCCGCGGGGCTATCGACTTTCGGTCCGGCAATGCAGGTGCGGTCGACCTGCTGCAGCTGCCGGCGGAGCCGCTGCGTCGTCTGCGCGGGCGCGAGATCGCGATGATCTTCCAGGAGCCGATGACCGCCCTGAACCCGGTGATGCCGGTGGGCGCGCAGATTGCGGAGGCTTTGGCAGCGCACCAGCCGGCGATGCCGCGCAGGGCGGTGCGCGAGGCCGTGCACAAGGCGCTGGAGGATGTTTCGCTGCCGCCGCACCGCGCCGGCGAGTACCCACACCAGTTTTCCGGCGGGCAGCGCCAGCGCATCCTGATCGCGATGGCAATCATCAACCGACCAAAGCTGCTGATTGCCGATGAGCCGACAACGGCGCTGGACGTGACGGTCCAGGCGCAGATTCTTGAGCTGCTGCGAAAGCTGCGCGCGGAGTACGGGCTGTCGATGCTGTTTATCTCGCACGATCTGGCCGTGGTGTCTGAGGTTGTGGAGCGCGTGGCGGTGATGCGCGGCGGGGTCTTGCTGGAG
>CAXUDF010000033.1:24160-25977 GCA_964249695.1 uncultured Acidobacteriaceae bacterium | reverse complement strand
CTCCAGCCCAGCGAATGCCTTCAAGTATTCGATTAACTTCTCGGACGCATTCTCAGCAGTGTTGATGGTGAAGCGGCCACGATTGCGCTTGTAGTCCATGATGCCGGCACGCAGTTTCTCAACGGCTTTCTCACCGAAGCGCGGCAGCGCGGCGACGCGCCCGTCTTCAAGCGCCGCCTCAAGCTCTTCGATGGACCCGACCCCAAGCGCGTCCCAGAACAGCGAAACAGACTTCGGACCCATGCCGGGCAGCTTCAGCAGTTCGAGCATGGATGGCTTGTAGCGCAGCATCAGCTCTTCGCGCAGCGGAAAGGTGCCGGCTTTCTCGATCTCCAGGATGTTGGCGGCCATGCCCTTGCCGATGCCTGGGATGGCGAGCAGCTTTTTCGGCTCGTCGAGAAGGGTGCTCAGCTGCACCGTGCTTGCTTCGACCGCCTCGGCAGCGCGCCGGTATGAGCGAATGCGGAACGGGTCGCCGGCCGAGATTTCCAGCAGATCGGCGGTTTCGTCGAGCATGGCGGCGATGAGGCGGTTCTCCATGCTTGCCATTGAATCAGAAGCTCTGGAGCGGCTTAAAGAACGGGCATGTGCCGCTTTGGGACACAGGCCAAAACCACACAAACTTTGCTTGATTCCGGTTCGCTGCACATGCAGAATGAGGGTGCGGCAGTAGTTTCCCGGTCGAAGCGTAACGCCCGGGGAGGTACGGCACTACTTCCGTAGCACGGTCCAGAGCAGAAGAACCACCGACAGTATCAATCGCCAGTCGATGACGATCGATATGTTCAGCCGGAACCAGGATTGGCTTTCCTGTTTCAGGTCCAGTTGGATGTCCTCCGTTCCTCGGGCGGCTCCCGGGTCGTCTCTAGCGACCCAGGGCCGCCCGATCCGGTTTACCGCTCACGCAGAGGAATGAAGGCGTTTTCAGTCTAGGTGGACCGGCGGTCATACCGAGCCGCTTCCCAGCCATCGCCTATGACGCCCGTAACGCAAAAACGCCCTGCTCCGGATGGACCGGTGCAGGGCGGCTCTGTTGAAACGTGTGAAAGCGGGGAACGAGCCTCAGGCGATCTCGCGCTGCCGGATTACCTGGTCCGCCTGCGGGCCTTTCTGGCCCTGGACGACGTCGAACTCCACCTCATCGCCCTCCTTCAGGCTTTTGTACCCGTCGATCTGGATGGCGGAGTAGTGCACGAAGACATCCGGCCCATCCTCCCTGCCGATGAACCCGAAGCCCTTTGCGTTGTTGAACCACTTGACTTTGCCTTTGAAGTGTCCCACCGGCGGTGCCTTCCTGTGTGCTCGGATTGCGATTGGGGAGCGGGAGCCGGGTGAGCCTGCCGGGAGAGACTTGCTCGCCCAGCATCGGTTCGCTTGTCTCTCTCGCGGCCGCAGCGCTGCCACTTGGACGGACCTCGCACAGTTTCGCTTCACCCCTTCCGCTTCTTTTTCGCTGCCTGTTTGCGGGTTTTGAGCAGCTGCCGGTACATCGCGATGCCGATCAACGTCTTGCCGTCCAGTATTTGCCCCGCGGCGATCAGCGCCTCGACCTGCGATAACGGCAGAGGATAGATCTCGAGCGTCTCGTCGGCTTCCGGGCGAGCCGTGCCGGCGGTGACCTGCTCAGCCAGGTACACCTGCATCCACTCGCCCAGAAAGCCCGGGCTCGCGAAGTAGCGCACCAGCTCGGTCCACTCTGCGGCAGCGTAGCCGGTCTCCTCGGCTAGCTCGCGTTTGGCCCCGGCAAGACCTTCCTCCCCAGGCTCGATCTTGCCGGCGGGCAGCTCCCACAGGTACTGGCCCGCGGCGTGGCGGTA
>CAXUDF010000033.1:2680-24060 GCA_964249695.1 uncultured Acidobacteriaceae bacterium | reverse complement strand
TCGCGATGGGTCACATGGCCGTTGGGCTCGCGCACCTCTTCCTTCAACACCCTGAACAAAGGCCCCTCGTAGACAACGTCTGACTTGAGCGTTTCGGCCTGTCCTTCAGCCCGCAGCACGGGGCCGAGCGGTGCGGTTTTCGTCTTCCCTTTTTTCTTCGCCATCAAAGCTCCTTTGGCACCATTCTGCGCTACGCGGCCCCGCAGCAGGGTAGGGAAAGCAGCCTTGGGGCACACCCGTGAGAAACTGAGGCTGAACGGAGGAAGACCCTTGGCCGGAGCTTGCTACCCCATGGCTGTTCTGCCGGGGCTTTCGAAGTTGTTCAGGGACTACATCGCCGGCGACGCGGGTGAGTTCTTCCCCGCCTGCGCTGGAACAAGCTGGATGCGCAGCCCTGCAACACCCTTGCCTGCCGCGCAACCGCTTGCCGCCCTGCTTGAAGCGCAAAACCGTGCCTGGCATGCCGGGCCGGCCGCGCTCGGCAACATCGAGGCTCTGCGCGCGGGCGCACGCGCCGTGGTCACCGGCCAGCAGGTCGGGCTGTTCGGCGGTCCGCTTTACACATTGCACAAGGCGGCCACCGCTGTCCGGCTCGCACGCGACGCGAGCGAGTCGACCGGGGTGCCCCACGTACCGGTCTTCTGGCTGGCGACCGAAGACCATGACTTTGCCGAGATCGACCATGTCGCGCTGCCCGACGCGGGCGGCACGCTCCAGACCATTCGGCTGGAAGCGCATGAGGACCACGACTCCGGCGCGCCAGTCGGCGCTTTGCGGCTTGGGCCTTCCGTTGAGCCGGCGCTTGAACAGGCGCGGCTGCTGCTGGGCGCGGGGGCGGAATGGGAGCTGCTCGGCCGATGTTATCGCCGGGAAACGACCCTGGCCGGCGCGTTCGCGCAGTGGCTGGCTGCTACCTTCCGCGAGCAGGGTCTGATTGTTTTTGACGCCGCCGGCCGCGGTGCTCATTCGCTTGGCTCGAGCGTACTGCGGAGCGCGATTACTGACGCCGCGCAGCTGGAAGCGCTCTTGCTGGAGCGAGGCGCGGCGCTGGAGGCCCGCGGCTACCACCAGCAGGTGCTGGTAAAACCGGGAGCGAGCCTGCTGTTTCTGCTTGCAGACGGAGCAGAAAACGGTGCACACACCCGGCTGGCGTTGAAGCGCAAACCGGACGGAAGCTGGACCGCTGGCCACTCGGTGTACTCGACTGAACAGCTGCTGGCCATTCTTGATACTGAGCCGGAACGACTCAGCCCGAATGCGCTGCTTCGGCCGGTCTTCCAGGACGCGATTCTGCCGACGGCGGCCTACATTGGCGGCCCGGCTGAGGTCGCTTACTTTGCGCAGACTGGCGTGCTTCACCAGCACATCCTGGGCCGGCAAACGCCGGTTTTGCCCCGCCTGAGCGCCACGCTCATCACGGAGCGCGAGGCAAACACCATGGAGCACGACGGCATTGACCTGCCGGACCTTCTTCGGCTGCCGCAGGAGGAGCTGACGCAGCGGGTAGGCGCGCGCAACCTGCCGCTCGCCGGCAAACAGAAGCTGCACGCCGCAGGCAGCAGCGTTACCCATGAGCTGGACGAGCTGACCGTGTGGATGCGCAGCCTGGATGCCGACCTGGGCCGCTCCGCCGACGTCGCGGCAAGCAAAATTCGCTACCAGCTGAACCGCCTGCGCCGCCTGGCTGCTCGACGAGAGCTGGAGCAGGATGCGACGATACGCCGCAGGGTCGGTGCGCTGTATGCCTCGGTGTACCCCGGCGGCCACCTGCAGGAGCGCAGCGTTGGCGCAGTAGCGGCTCTGGCGCGCTTTGGCAGAGCCTTGCCGGCGGCGCTGGTTGAGGCGGCAGGCGACCCGTGCCCGGGGCACAAGCTGCTGCAGCTGTAGCGTAGTTGCACGAGAAGGAGGCGGCGATGGTAAAAGGGAAGCAAGCGGAGGCGTTTGACGTGACCTGCCCGGAGTGTGGCGGTCTGCTGCGCATCGATGCAGGGACGCGTGCAGTCATTGCGCACACCCCCGCCCCGCGCAAACGCACCTTTGAGGATTTTGAAACGGCGGCAAAGGCGATGCGCGAGGGCGAGGAGCGCAAGGAGTCGCTGTTCCGGCAGGCTGTCGATGCGGAACGAAACAAGGAAGACCTCCTGGAAAAGCGCTTTGCCGAAGCACTCCGCAAGAGTAAGGAAACGCCGGGCATCGACCGCCCATTGCGCGAGTTCGATCTTGATTGAGAGAGCGCTGGAAGTCTAGAGCAGTGCAATCGCACGACGACCGCATCCCAAAGGAAGAGCCAAAGGAGCAGGACATGGAACTTGCAAAGCAGAAGAAGGGCGGGGTTGGCGAGATCCTGGCCGGCGCCGAGAACGTGCACTGGTCGCACCATGTAGCCGCCGCAACCATGGTTGCCGGAGCGGTCCTGTTCGTATGCGGGCGCCAGCGCCGCGCGCTCGCTATCGTCGCAGCCGGGGCCGCGGCCACCTTGTTTGAGCGGCCGCAGGCTGCGCAGGAGCTGTGGGCAAAGCTGCCGGAACACATTCACACCGGCCAGGACTTCCTGGTGCGTGCCGAGAGCTTTATCGAAAAGCTGGCCGAGCAGTCGGCGCGCATCCGGGACATGATTTCGCGTCAGGCGTAGCGAGGTCGACCTGCATTCACCGGGCGCTTCGCCGAGACCTGATAGCACAGGCACACAGGAGGCAGTATGCCCCAAGACTCACACCGTGCCACCTGGGCAAGTTACCAGGCCGCCTGGGAAGATTGCAGTTCGACCGAACGCGGCGACCTGCTTGCTAAAAGTGTGACGGAGGACTGCCTTTACACCGACCCCCAGGGTAAGGCGCATGGCTTGTCAGAGCTGTTCACCTACATCGAGAAGTTCCGGGAAGCGATGCCGGGCGTTTCCTTCACAAATCACACGTTCCTCGACCATCACGCGCAATCCATGGCGACATGGACGCTTTATGACAGCAAGGGAGCTGAGCTGCAGCCCGGCTCCAGCTGGGCTTCCTATGGTGACGATGGCCGGATTACGAGGGTGTCGGGCTTCTTCGAGCTGCCGGCGGGGTCTTAGACTAACCGCCGGAGCCACCTATCGAAAGACGCCGGCTTTGGAAGCGTAAAGAACACGCATGAAAAGCCGGTGATCAAACCGCCGCGATCCCCAGCTTTTTCTGCGCAGCCGGGCTGATGCGGTCCGGCGTCCAGGCCGGCTCCCAGACCAAATTCACCTGCGTTTCGCTTAGTTCCTGAACCCCGGCAAGACGGTTCCGTACCTGCTCCAGAATGATGACGTGCGCCGGGCAGGCTTGCGTCGTCATCGTGATCTCGATCGCCACCTTCTGCCGCGGCAGCATGCCCGGCGCGTCCGGGTCCGGCGCCAGATCCACCTTGTAGATCAAGCCCAGGTCGACGATGTTCACCGGGAGCTCCGGGTCGTTGATGTCGCGCAGCGCGCTCAGGACGTCCTCTTCTGTCAGTGCCATGGCGCAGTCTCCTAGCTTTAATGTGTGCGTCGAACAAGGTAAGCAGCCACAGCTTTCAACCCTTCAGCGTTCTCGCCGAATGCGTCCAGCGCCGCGAACGCTTCCTCAATCAGCCGATTCGCGTCCTCGCGGGATTGCTCCATGCCGTGCACCGCGGGCCAGGTTGCCTTGTCGGTGGCTGTATCCTTGCCGGCGGTCTTGCCCAGCTGCTCCGAGCTTTGCGTCCGATCCAGCACGTCGTCCATGATCTGGAACGCCAGCCCGGCTTTGCGCCCAAACTCGGTAAGCCTTGCCGTCTGCTCCGGGCTTGCCCCTGCAAAGATGCCGCCGGCCACCACACTGACTCGGATCAATGCTCCGGTTTTGGCGCGGTGAATCGCTTCCACCGACGCATGGCTGGGTGCGTGATGCTCGCCCTCCAGATCCAGCACCTGGCCGCCGATCATGCCGTCCACCGTGCCGGTTGCCTCGGCAACCAGGCGGATAATCTCGATCCGCGCTTCGCACCGACATGCGAGCCCGGCAAGAACACGGTACGCGTGCGTTTGAAGGGCGTCGCCCGCCAGGATCGCCAGCGCTTCCCCGAATACAACGTGGCAGGTCGGCTTGCCGCGCCGCAGGTCGTCGTTGTCGAGCGCGGGCAGGTCGTCGTGCACCAGCGAATAGGTGTGCAGCATCTCGAGCGCCGCCGCAAGCTCCTCGACCCCGGCGGGAACAAGCCCCGCTACCGCGCGCGCGGCCTCCATGGCGAGCACAGGCCGCAAACGCTTGCCGCCTGCGAAGGTGCTGTGCCGGATCGCCTGGTGGATCGAGGTGGGAGCGGTCTCTGCCGGGGGTAGCAGTCGTTCCAGCGCGGCGTCTGTCGCCGCGGCATGGAGGCGCAGCAGCGCGTGTACATCATGGCTCATTTCCAACCCATCATAGCTGACGACTATGGCCGGATGCCTTTCGCCGCCGCCATCCCGCCGCGGTCAGAAGCAGGGCGCCGAGTGAGAGTGTGCGCCCCAGTTCCACGTCGCCGGTCGTCCGGTAGCGCGCATCAATCTCGCTGGTTCGGTTAGGAGGCAGGCGCACGGTCACCAGGCCGTCGTCGCGCGGGATGCAGCGGTCGCTGCAAGGCGCTCCGTTCAGCAGGACCGTCCACGCGGGGAAGCGCTCAAGCCGCAGCACGGCGTAGGCGCCGCGCGTGGGCATTGCGCGCACACGAAGCGCCTCGCTGCTCCAGAGCCGCACCTCTGTACTTCCAAGTACGCGGCCTGCAGCCAGGTCGGGACCCTGGGGCAGCCAGGGCGGGTTCGTCGCGGTAGCGCTCGCGCCGGAGTCGTCACCCTCATCGGCATCCGGGGCGGCCAGCAGGCGCACACGGGGCAGACCGCGCTGGATTTCACCGTTGTCCGCTCCGGCAGGGGTGTACTCGTCTGTACCCTCAAAGCCACCTTCAAAGCCAGCACCGCCGGCGACCAGCGCCTGCTGCGCGGCGACGTTGTCTTCGTCATCGCAGGGCTGGTAGCGGGTATGCGCCGCCCAGGTGATGGCTGCTGCCGCGTAGGCCAGCGTGAGCGTCCAGACTGCCGCCCGGCCTCGCCCCCGGGGCAGGGCAGTCGCGATGAGCAGCGCCGCAGCCGCGCTCGCCGGCAGCAGCAGGCGCCAGGGGAACTGCAGAAATGCCAGCTCCGGCAGCCGATGCCAGATGCCGTGGGTGAACGGGAGCTGCAGCAGCAGGCAGACTGCCAGCAGCAAGGGTAGAAAGCTGAGCAGGGGCACTGCGCTGGTTCTACTCGGCGTCGAACCCTCGCTGGACGCCCGCAGCGAGCGGAGCGCCCACGCAAGCGCTGCAAGCGCGCCCGCGCTGAACGTCACCACGGCAATCCAGGAGGCGGTGCGCAGCACCTGGTCGTGAAACGCCTCGCCTGTGTGGCCGAACAGGAAACTATCCTCAACCCGCATGCCTGGGCCGACCGCTTTGTTGATCGCGACGAAGCGCTGCTCATACCAGGCGGGCACCAGGTAGTCAGCCGCGAGCGCTCCGCCGAGCAGCAGCGCGCCGAAGCTTTGCCGCGCGTCGGCTAGAACCGTATTTCTCGTACCTCCGGCCGCCGCTTCACGACGCCGGACCGCCATTTTCCAGCCAAGCGCAAGCAGCACGAGGTAGCAGCCCATCACCGACGCGGGCGCGTTGGTGAACCACAGTGCCGCGACCAGCAGCGCCGTGGCCCTCCAGCGCCGCAGCATGATCGCCTGGAGCAGCAGCGGCATCCACACAGCTGCCAGCAGCTCGCCATAGGCGGTGCGCTCATACCCGGTAAACAGCAGGTACGGGCTCAGCGCGTACAGCGTTGCCGCGACCGGGGCCGCCGTGCCGCCTGCAATCCGCGCGGCCACACGGTGCATCGACCAGGCCGCGCCCGCGAAACACAGGGCGGTAAACGCAGCCGGCACCAGCGCCCAGGGCAGCACGCATCCCAGCACCGCCCCCAGCAGCCAGGTAAGCGGGGGATAAAAGACAAAGCGCGGCTCGCCCGCGCCATAGTTGGCCCCGGCAACCCAGTGCGGCACCAGCAGGCCTTGCCGCCAGGCCTCGCGTACCGCAAACCAGCTTTGCAGGTGGAAGTCGAAGTCGTGCCCGCACGAAGGACCGCGCAGCAGCAGCGGCAGGGCGGCAAGCAGGCCGACGACGAGCGCAAACGCCGCTCGCTGCACCCTTACGGCACCAGCTGCAGCGTGTGCCGGGCTGACGCCGCAACCGCCGTGGCCGAGAACGGCAGGGCAAACGTGGTGCCGCCGTACCAGGCTGCCCACTGGTCCCGGTAGAACGGGCTTGCCGGGTCCTCGGACTGCCCCATCACGATGTTTTCGGTCGACTGGTCCAGGTTGCCGAGGTCGGCGGTAAAGCGCTGCGACGGCCCGAGCTGGCCGGAGATCTGCTTGACGGTCGACTGGTCGCCGGACTGCGGCAGCGGTCCGACGCCCGCGTGAAAGCCCGGCAGAGCCTTCCACAGCGGGTGTTCAATCTCGATGGTGTGCCGCTCGCCGTAGTGCCAGCTGCGCAGGTTCCCTGGGCCGACCTCAAGCGCCTTGCTGACCAGGGCCGCGAGGCAATCGTTCCAGTTCTTGTAGTCGTGCGGCAGCCATGCCGCGGGTGTGTGCGCAATGATCTGCTCGCGCGCATAGGTGCTCTCAGACCAGTCATACAGGCGCCAGCCGTCGCCGATCTTCGCACCCAGCACGATCGGCCAGAACTGCTGCTCGGCGGTGGTCACGATCGCTGCACCGGGCGAGTCCACCGCGAGCACGCCGTCCCAGGAGCGCAGGATGTCAGCGGCGGAGCGTGTGCGGGCGGTCTGGTGCGACGCGTGGTCCATCGCGTAGGCGAAGCGCTGCGCAATCTCCTGGTCTACCTCCGAGTACACATCGGTTTGCAGCCGCAGCATGTCGGCCGGCGTGAGGCTTTGCTTGCCGCTCAGCCAGCGCCAGATGCGCTCGTTGCGGTAGGGCGAGGCCCAGTCAAGCGTGATGCCGTACGGGTAGCCGTCGGGCGTGATGCGCGCGTTCGCAGTCGCGACGATGCCGCCTTCGGGGTCGAGCACGCTGGGCATGCTCTCGAACGGGATGGTGCCGGTCCACTCCCCGACCGGCGCTTGCGCGGTCGGTGCGATCCCGACCGGCGCTTGCGCGGTCGGCTCAGCGCTGGCCTGCGCTTCGGGCTGCGCTGCAAGCGGAGCCGCCTGCGTCACGCCGGGCGTAATCGGCATCGCCTGCAAGCCCCCGGAACGCACCGGGATGAGCCCGACGGCCTGGTAGCCGATGTGGCCCGCGTCGTCCGCGTAGGCCACGTTCAGCGTCGGCGCCCACCAGGTCGCAAGCGCCGCGCGAAAGCTCGTCCAGTCACTTGCACTGTTAAGCGCAAACAACGGCAGCCCGCGCACCCCGGCGTCATAGATGGACCAATGCAGCGCCAGCGCACGCGTTTCGCTGCCGGCAGCCGGGACCTCACTGGCCAGGATCGGCGTCAGGATTGGCCCATGCGCCGTGCGCTCAACGTCCAGCGCGATGTCTCTGCCGCCGCGCACCCGGATGACTTCATGCTGGTGCGTGAGCGGCACCCAGTGGGCGGAGCCGTCGGCAGCGACTGCCTTGTACTCGCCCTGCGCGTTGAGCTGCTCGACGTAAATGTCCTGCGTGTCGGCACCCATCGCGGTAAAGCCCCACGCAATGTGGTCATTATGGCCGGCGGCGATGAACGGCAGTCCGGGGATGGTCACGCCTGCGACGTGGAACGCGCCGGCGTGCAGCTCGGACTCGTACCAAATGTCAGGGATGTTGTGCTCGAGGTGCATGTCGTTCGATAGAAGCGGCTTGCCGCTCGCGGTGTGCGCTCCGCTCACGGCCCACTCGTTGGAACCCGGACGGCAGCCGGCGCACGTGCTGTCCTCGCCCATCGCGGCCAGCGCGAGCAGGCTGTTCGCGCTGGCGACAGGCAAATGTGACCGTACCTGCGACGGATCGAGCGGGATCTGCGGAACCACCTGCGGGTCGGAGATCGCGGGCGCGCTCGGCACCGGCGGGTGGTCGCGCCAGGAGCCGGTCGGGTACAGGTCAGCCGCAAGCGCTGCCTCACCGCGCGCGGCAAGCTGCGCCGTCACCTGCTCGCGCTTCAGCTTCGCCTGCCAGCGCTCGTCCAGCATCTCCGACATGGACAACGCGACCAGCAGCGAGTCGACCGGCCGCCAGGGCGCGGGCTTGTACATCAGCAGCGAGAATTCGGCCGGCAGGGTGCCCTGACGGTCTGCCTCGGCCTCGTACGCATTCACGCCGCGCGCGTAGGCCTCAAGCTGCGCAAGCTGCTCGGGCGGCAGCGTGGTGAGCAGGTGGTCGGCGACGTCCCGAATGCCGAGCGTACGCTCGGCGCGGTCGTGCTGCAGGATCGTCCCAGGCAGAACCAGGCCCAAGACCTCCGCTGCCTCACCGGCCGGCAAACGCCGGGCCATGTCCATCTGCCACAAACGGTCGCTCGCGGTTACCCAGCCTTGCGCGGCCAGCAGGTCGTTGACGTTGGCAGCTTCGATGTGTGGAACGTCGTGCGCGTCGCGGCGGACGGTGACCGGAGCACTCAGCCCAGGTAGCTGCAGCGAGCCGTCCAGCGGCGCAATGGAGCGGCGCATCTGGCGATGCAGGGCGAACAGGGAAGCCATCGTGACCACAACGGCGACAACAAGCAGCGCCCCCAGCGCCAGCAGGGTAAGGCGAAGTGTGCGCCCATGATTACGCTCATGTTTGCGGTCATGACGCACGGAGCGGGATGCGGGTGCAGGAGGCCGGCGGATCACGTCGTGATTCTCTCACCCGGCCTCACCGCCGCCGGTGACAGGCGCGGCGGCTGTGCGACGCCACCAAAGATATACAAACAGCGCGCACACCAGCAGCAGCGGAAACACCAGCACACTGCCCTCCGGGCCGGTCGCGCCGCCGCTTAGCAGCGCTGGTCCTGCGGGGCGCTCCCCGAGAAGGTGGCCTTGCACGATTGTGCCGCTGTCTGAGGTGCCCCAGAAGAAGCTCTCACCCCAGTCCCAGGCCGCGTGAAAGCCGATGGCCCACCATAGCGAGCGGGTGTACCAGATGCTGAGGCAGAACAGGAGGCCGACCGCGGCCGCCGAGAACAGCCCCACCGGCGTTTCGCCCTTGTTGGGGCCGTGGATGGCACCGAAGGCCGCGGAGAGCAGCAGCGAGCTCCAGAACCAGCCCATGCCGCGCGCCAGCGTAAACAGCAGGTAGCCGCGCAGCAAAAGCTCCTCAAACAAACCCACCAGCAGGAATCCCAGCGCCCAGGCAGCGCCGTAGCCGAGCGCCGCGCGCGTGGGCAGCACCACGCCCGAGAGCACCAGCAGGTGTGCCGACCACAGCAGCCCGACCAGCGCCGAGATTGCCGCAAAGCCGGAGAGTACGCCCCCTCCAAAGCGCGCTACAAAGGCACGATCTCCGAGCCCGAAGCTCGTGAAGGGCCGTGACTCGATCCGCGTCACGATCCAGCTAATGAGCAAAACCACGGCTGCCGAGCCCAGCTCCACCAGGATCAGCTGTTGCGGCGATTGGAGCGCACCGGGCGTCTGTTTCTGTGAGTGTTGAAGCAGGTGCAGGAGACGGTTGATGGCAAAGAGAACCAGCGCCAGCAATCCCAGAAAGAGCAGGCACCCCCACCCGGCGCGCAGCCCGCGGCCGCCGATAAAGACGCGCCGCAGCGTCCGCCGCTTTGCACTTTTGGCATCCATCCCCGGCAGTAACTGCCTTGGCACTTCCTGCATACGCGTGTGATCCTTCTTCAAGAGTTGTGGAGCAGCGGCTTGACATCGCGCGGCAGCGCCGCCATCCTAGTAGATTCCGGCCAGGGAAGGAGCTACTCGAGTTGACGGTTCGCGTCTTCTACCACGACAAGTGCTTCGACGGCGCCTGCTCCGCCTCGCTGTTCACCCGCTTCCATCGCGAGTGCATCAATCCCCATGCCACCTACGAGTACCACGGTTTGGTGCATCGCGCAGGCTCACTGTTCAACGATGCTGATTTCTCCGCGGAGGAGAACGCGATTGTTGACTTCAAGTACTCACCGTCGCCACGGATCACCTGGTGGTTTGATCACCACCTCAGCGCTTTCCTGACGCCCGAGGACCACGCCGCCTACGAGCGCGGCCTCCAGGACCCGTCGAGCGACTTCCGCAATCGCCGCTTCTTTGACCCGCAGTACACCTCCTGCACGTCGTTCATCGCGGACACCGCCGCGGCGCGCTTCGGCTTTGACCGCTCCGGTGTCGCTTCGCTCGTGTACTGGGCCGATATCGTGGATGGAGCGCTGTACGAAAGCGCGACCGCGGCGGTCGAGATGCGCGAAGCCGCGATGCGCCTGACGCTCGCGATCGAGTCCTCGACCGACCCTGGATTTGTGCCGAAGCTCATCCCGCTGCTGACCTCGATGTCACTGGAGGCGATTCTGGAGCAGCCCTTTGTTGCCGAGCTGCTGCCGCCGCTGCTGGCCCGGCACCAGGCAGCCCTTGCCGTTATTCGCGAGCGCTCCCACGAGTCGCGCGGAACGATCTTTTTCGATATCGCCGACCAGGAGCTCGAGGGCTACAACAAGTTCATCCCGTACTACCTGCACCCGGGTTCGACGTACTCGGTCGGTTTGTCGCGCTCCAGCTTCCGTACCAAGGTTGCGGTCGGCACCAATCCGTGGAACTCGGCGCACCCCGAGCAGCTGGTGAATCTCGCAGCCATCTGCGAGCGCTACGGCGGCGGCGGACACGCGCGCGTGGGCGCCATCTCGTTTCCACCGGATCGCTATGACGAGGCAAGCGTCGCGGCGCAGGTGATTGTGGACGAACTGCGCGCAGCGGACCCAAACGCGGGCTGACCCGCATCTTGTTTACACAGGAAACGCCGACACTCCTTCTGCACCGCACCAGTCATACCGGCGCGTTGTCTGCACCGGCCGCTGGAACTGCCACTCGTTCGGCGTTGTCCCTTGCAGTGGATTTGCCGGATAGCCGGAGGCGCTTTGCGACGCAATCGCCATCGCATCCCGCATTGCCGACTTTATCTCCGGAGTGAGAGCATCCGGTGCGGGTGACAGAAACAGCGAGGTGCCGCTCCTGGAGACCACATCCATCCACTGGCTCGTTTCCCGCCAGCCAACGTCTTTTGTGATAGCAACGCAGTCCGGATCGATGTGCGAGAACGTGCGGTGCTGGGCGATGCGCTGCGCCAACCCATTGACGCCGAACCGCCTGGTTCGCTCCCAGTCGCGCCCGCTTGTATCATCCGCGATGCGCTGCGACTCGAAGATACCGGCTGCGATGTGCCCGACGGTGTTGCAGCCAAGAATCACGGTCTTCTCTCCTGCAGCTTGTCGGATCCCGGCGTATAAGTCACGAACGATCTCGGCATTGGTGCGGGAGCGGTCGTTGAAGCTCCAGCCCGGGCGTGCAGGCCCGGTTGTCATGTCAAAGCCCCACTGACCGAATAACTCGACCGTTGAGAAATCGTGCTTGATGAACTCATATCCCCAACGCACTGGCATGCGGACGCTTTCGAGGATGAGCTCAAGTGCTTCGGGAATGGTGGGGTCGAGCGCCGGCAGCTCGCCCGCAGACTTTGCCAGGCGGGCTTCGGGTAGAAGCAGACGAGGCGAAGCAGCCGCGGAAGCACGCAGCGGGCGAATCCAGATACCTGGGCGCAGCTGCCGTTCGCGGATGCTGTCCGCGAGCCGCGGCATACTCGGAAAACGCGCCGCGTCCTGGTACCCATCGTCGATGACGACATAGGGTCGTACACTGCCGCGCGGAGCGAGCGATGCCAGCAGGTCTGCATCCCGCAGGATTCCGGACGCTGTGTTTTTTCCGTAGGCATAGTTCCAGTCATTGCTGCCGAAAAGCGCACCTTGCGGCAGCCGCGGCGCGGGGCACATCACGCGGCAAAACTTTTGCGCAGCGTCTGCGAGCGGCTCGCCCGGCAAGCCTTTTCGGGTCACCACCGTACACGCATGCAGCTGTCTCTGCCCAAGCGCAACCGGCTCTCCCCCGCTGCGCAAGTCGATCGTAAGCGTTATTCCATCAGGGTCCTGCTGCCAGAAGCTGAATGCGGCGGGCTGCGTCTTGACGCCGTAGCCGTTCAGAAATTTTCCGTCGTAAGTGAGGAAGTACCAGGGCATGATGCGGTTCGGCACCGTGCCGCGCCACTCCAGGTCGCCGTAGGCTCGCTCCCATTGGTCGCCAAGCGCGTGGATTGACTCGCCTGCCGAGCCCTTCCATCGAAGGTGCAGGTACGTCGGCCTCGCAGTTTCGGCCTCGACCGTGACGGGCAGCTCCCGGGCTGCCGGTTCCGCGGTGACGCGCACGCCGCCTCCGGTCCACTCACCTCCGGAGGGCTGCATCGGTACCAGTTCTCGCAAGCCAAAGCGAGCAGTCACTAAGTCAGGATTGCGTAAGAGCTCGATCTCTGCCGGCTTTGTCGGCGTTGTTGGTGCAGAGCCGTGTGCTGTTGACGGCTGCGCGGTAAGCGCCGCCCCGATCGCCGCCGAGGCTGATTTCAAGAAAGCTCTGCGGTTTGCGAAGTTCTTCTTCATCTATGTCTCAAAATGGATTGTTCAGAGAGATAAGCGGCCGTCGTATTCAATTGGCATCCTGCCACCTTCTTCTCGGGATAGGCACCTAAGTTCGCAGCTAACTGCCGCGACTCATCCTAAAGGAAGTTGTACTTAGCGCGGGGAGCCTTCGCCTACTTAGCGCAGCGCCTGCGACTTATTGACTCTTCCCCTGGTGCTCTGGAAAGTCCGCACCTATCGACGTATCTTTCCATGCATCCAGGTCCTTCTTCACCGCCTCCAGCTTCTTGTACGCAAGATCGAGCGCCGGCTTTCCCAGCACCAGGTGCAGCGGTGGATCGTCCGACTCGACTGCCTTGATAATTGCCTCGCCTGCCCGCACCGGGTCGCCCGGCTGCTTGCCGCTGGCCTCGTGCGTCTTCCTCCGCCGCTCGCCCGCCGTCTGGTCGTAATCCTGGATCACGGTTTCTGATTCGAGGATCGACCGCCCCGACCAGTCCGTGCGAAAGGGCCCCGGCTCGACCACAATGACCTTGATCCCCAGCGGCTTTACCTCGATTGCCAGCGACTCTGAGATCCCCTCCACGGCATACTTCGTCGCATGGTAGTAGCCTGTCGCGCCAAAGCTCACCAGCCCGCCAATCGACGAGATGTTCACAATGTGCCCGCTCTTGCGCGCGCGCATGCCGGGCAGCACCTGCTTGGTCAAATCGACCAGTCCAAAAAAGTTCGTCTCGAACATCTTCCGGACTGCGTCATCCTCGCCCTCTTCCACCGCCGCCAGGTAGCCGTAGCCGGCATTGTTCACCAGCACGTCAATGCGCCCAAACCGCTTCTCGGCCTGCTCGACGGCCGCCCTGACCTGCTCGGCATCGGTTACATCGAGCGTCAGTGCAAGCGCATCGGCGTCATGCCCGTTCACCAACTCCTGCACCTGCTCCACCTTGCGTGCCGTCACCACTGCACGCCATCCGCGCGCCAGCACCAGCTTCGCCAGCTCCTTGCCGAACCCCGTCGAGCATCCAGTGATAAACCAAACCGGTGATCCCTGCTCTGTCATCCGTGCTTCTCCTTACCCATTTCGATGCAGCCATCGAAAGCTCAGACTGACCCGAGTACAGCGGCCGCATGGACGAGCAGCAGCAGCCCGGCGCTAAAGGCAACAGATCGCCAGCGTGCGAGGATTACGGCGGTGAGCCCGTACATGGGGAACTGCGCCCACATGGCCCACTCGGCAAGGGTGTCGCGCTGTTCCGGCGCGAGCGAGGCAGGCGCATGCGCCTGCACCAGCACGACAAAAGGGAAGAGCAGCCGCAGTGCGCCCGGACCTGAGAGCGCGAGAACACTGGCGGCGCGCACCGCAAACGGCGTGGCCGCTGCGGCCAGCAGCAAGGGAAGCCACACGAGCCAGGCGGAGCGCTTCCGTTTTCGTCCTCGTTTGGATCGTGTGCGCGGTCGCGCTCGCTGTGCTGCTGCGGGGCTCATCCGACGAGCATAGCCTGCCGGCTTGCGTGCAAGGGCAGCAGCGCCGCAGCGCCTGGGGGGCTCGTGGGGCGCAAGTGCGGGTTCCTCAGGTTCGCGCCGCGTTTCGTGCCGAAAGTAACGGATCCGTACCCGGATTGTTCTTGACAAGGCAGGTACCCGGGCGCAAGGTTGAGAAGTTTTTAGGGCTGGAGCTGTTTCGCTTTGCTCCTGCCTGCACGGGCCGTCCCGCTCTGGCGCTCCCGCACAATCTATGGCAACCACCTTAGCAACCGTTGAGTCGCGTGAGGTCCTGCGTTGCGAGCGCTGTCAGCTGGTGCAATTTCGCACCGTGCACGGCAACTGCCGGCGCTGCCTGAAAGCGATGGAGCCGGAGGAGCAGCCGCTGCCGCCGCTCGCTCCCCAAAGCGTAGAACCGGCCGCACCCGAGGAGCTCAACGTTGCGCGCGCAGTACGCACGCTTCGCCACGGCCGCGGCCTTAGCCAGCGGCAGCTGGCAGCGCGGATGATGGTACCGCGCACCTACATCTCCAAGATTGAGAACGGTAAAGCCATGCCGACGCTTGCCTCGCTCGAGCGGCTCGCCTCCGCGCTCGACACGCCCGTGACCGAACTGGTGCACGATGCGCAATCGCGGCGCGTGCAAATTGTAACGTCGGTGGTAGCTGATGCATTTCTCGGAGAGCTTCTGCCGCTTTCAGGCCGCCTCAATGCCTTTCAGCAGCAGGTGCTTATCAGTCATGCGCGCGATATGGCGAAGGAAGCGAGCTCCGGCAGGCAGCTCACAGCACGGGCGTAATGTAATGGCTTCGGTGCTCTTTGCGGCGCGCGCTTCGCTATGCTACGGTCTGAACTGAGGTCGACTTTGCCACTCGCGCAGCCCAGCCGCGTTCATGAGCTTCCCGCGGACGAGGCGGCCATTTACCGGCGTCTCGACCCTTCCCGGCTCCCGGAGCACGTGGCCATCATCATGGACGGCAACGGCCGCTGGGCCGGCAAACGCGCCCTCAAGCGCTTTTTCGGCCATAAGCAAGGTGCGGAGTCGGTGCAGTTGGTCGTTGAAACGGCGTCGCGCATCAACCTGCGGTGGCTGACGCTGTATGCCGTTTCGCTTGAAAACAACCTGAGGCGCCCTCGGCTCGAGGTGTCATTCCTGATGCGTCTGCTGTCGAGCTACCTCAACAACAACGTACAGCGTATGAACGACAACAATGTGCGCATTCAGTACATCGGACGCCTGCACGAGCTGCCGCCCGACGTGCGCGAGCGCATGGAGTGGGCCGCTGAGGAGACCTGCCGGAACACGGGCACCACGCTCACGCTGGCGTTGAACTACGGCGCTCGTTCCGAGCTGGTGGACGCGGTGCGGGGACTGGCCCGCGAGATTGAGCAGGGCCTTTTACGCCCGGAGCACCTGACCGAGCAGGATATCCAGCGGCACCTGTACACCCACGACATGCCGGACCCCGACCTGCTGATCCGCACCTCGGGCGAGATGCGCATTTCGAACTACCTGCTCTGGCAGATTGCCTATACGGAGCTTTTTGTTACCGAGCGACTGTGGCCGGACTTTCGCGGGTTGCACCTGCTGGAAGCTTTGGAAGCCTACGGAAGCCGCAAGCGCCGCTACGGCGGCCTGACTGAGCCGGAAGACGGCTCCGACGCCTTGGCAGGCAAGATCCTGGTACCGCGCTAGGCCAGCCCATCGGGCAGCGGCTGATCCCTTATAGGCCCAGCCCGTTACTCCTCGACAACCCCATCCCACAAGTCCTGCTCACGCGCCACCAGCGTCCGCGCCGCGACCAGCAGGTAGTCCTCGTACTGAAAAGTGTCTTCGTGTTCCGCGCGTACCCGATCGAGCACCCCTTGCTGCGAGCCATGCTTCGCGAACGCCGCGAACTTCCGCTCCACCAAGGCCCCGAGCTCGAAGCGAAGGGACGCCGGCGCGCGGGTTCCAGTCCGCTGCACGAGTGCATCCTTCGATGAAAGGAACGGCGTTGCCGCGTAGTAAAGCTTCTGCGGCGCCCACGTTTCCAACTCCGTAAGCTGTTCGGGGTAGAACGTGGCCCGGCCTGCCCAGTGAAACGCGGCCGTCGCCGCAAGCGAGACCGCCGTGTGGTCGCGATGCTGGTTTACGCCGCCCTCGCCGCCAAAGGTCAGCACCACGTGCGGCTTGAAACGCCGCAGCGCCTCCACCATAACGCCGACCAGCGGCAGAAACGGCTCCTGCCAGAGCTCCCCATCCGGGTACTGGAGCAGCTCCGCCTGCCCGACGCCCAGCGCCGCACACGCGTCGCGGAACTCGGTCCGGCGCAGGGCGGCGAGCGCCTCATCGGTCTGGCCCGGCTCGCGATAGGAGCCGGCGGCGCCTTCGGTCAGGCACAGCACGGCAGTGGCAATGCCGCGATCGGCAGCGCGGAGCAGCGCCGCTCCAAAGCCGCCCGCTTCATCGTCCGGGTGGGCGGTCAGGCACATTAGGCGCAGGGGCAAGGGGTGGTTCCTTTCCGGGAAGTAAATACGCTGCTCCATCTCAGTCCCACGGCAGCCCTGCCTGCCACACCGGGCGAAAACTTTGCCGGTGCAGCGGCGTAGGCCCATGCCGCAGCAGTGCGCGTCCGTGCTCGGGCGTCGCATAGCCTTTGTGGTCGCGCAGGCCGTAAGCCGGGAACGCCTGGTCGAGCTCGGCCATGCGGGCATCGCGGTAGACTTTCGCGACCACGGACGCTGCCGCGATCGAGAGGGAGCGTGAGTCGCCGTAGACGATGCTCGTCTGCGCGCACGCAAGCGGGAGGCGCAGCGCGTCAATCAGCAGGTGATCCGCAGAGGGCATGAGCGCCTCCGCAGCCTGCCGCATCGCGAGCTTGGTCGCCTGATAGATATTGATTTGGTCGATGGTAGCCGCGTCGACCTCGCGAATGGTTATGGCGATAGCGCAGCCACGCACCATCGCGGCCAGGCGTTCGCGGTCTTCCGGCTCCAGCTGCTTTGAGTCGCGAAGCCCGGCCTGCTGCAGCGCTGCTGCCGAGCAGTCGTCCGGCAGGATGACCGCGGCTGCGACCACCGGGCCGAACAGCGCCCCTCGGCCCACCTCGTCAATGCCTGCAATGCGCCTGGCGCCGGCCGCGCGCGCCTGCTGCTCAAAGCTGTCATCGCAGCACAAGGCGCGCAGCATGCGCAGCTTGCGCGTGGCCTTGGAAACCTGGTCATCTGGCAGTGGGAGACGCGGCGAAGCGAGGGAGCGCGGTAAAAAGGACATCTCTCTGCAGTGTAGCGAGTGTGCGGGCTGGCTCGGCAAACGGCGCTTCGCAGGGATGCGCCGTTTTGCCGGTCTGCTCCACGATCCGGCTAGGAGCGCTCGACTTCCTTGAGGCGAGCCGCCTTGCCGCGCAGGGCGCGCAGGTAGAACAGGCGCGAGCGGCGGATCTTGGCCGAACGCAGCTTCTCGACCTTGTCGACGACCTTGGAATTGAAGGGAAAGATGCGCTCGACGCCTTGGCCGAAGCTGATCTTACGGACCGTAAACGAGCCCTGCGGACCACGCTTATAGGCAATCACCAGGCCTTCAAACGCCTGCAGACGCTCTTTCTCGCCTTCTTTGATCTTGACCTGCACGCGCACGGTGTCGCCGGTCGCGAAAGCGGGCAAATCGGTGCGCTGCAACTTATCGGCAAGGCGCTGCATGACTGGGTGGATCGACATGGCTTCGGGATTCCTGGTCTTGTATTTTCAGCCGCAGCATGAATCCAAACAAGCAGAAGGCTTGCCGGCGCGCGGACCGAACCCTCAGTATACAGGGCTGGGCCTGCAAATAGAGCATGTTGATCCGCTTCCCGTCGGTGATACTGGCAGCGCCGGATACTACAACCCTGGCAATCGCTCCCCAAAGGATGCCCCGTGATGACACGCCGCCCGCTACTGCTCACTTCCACTTTGTGCGCCTGCCTGCTTCTGGGTATCTCCTCTGCTCGCGCGGACGACGCGGCGCGTCAAAAGCAGGTGGAACAGCTGTTTACGGTGATGCACCTGGAGCAGACCTTCGATCAGCTGATGAATCAGGTCATGGCGCAGAACCAGTCCGTTGCTGCCAGTCTCTTCCCGGAGCTGGAAGCGGACCCGAAGCAAAAGGCGGAGTACGACGCCTTCATGACCAGGCTCGCGACAGTCATCCAGTCGTCCTTCTCCTGGAGTGCCTTCGAGCCGGAGTACGCGAAGATTTATCTCCGCACGTACAGCGACGAGGAGCTTAGCGGTATGCTCGCCTTCTACGACTCGCCGGTCGGCCGCTCGGTGCTGGCCAAGACCCCACAGGTGCTTCAGGCTTCATCAGCCATTGCCGTTGAGCGCATGCAGGAGTTGTCTCCGCGGCTGCGCGCGATGATTGACGAGGAAGTGGAGAAACTAAAGTCCAGGCAGGCGAGCTCGGGCAAGTAGCGGGTTCAGGAGAGACGCTACGCCGGCCTGGTGGGGAGGCGCGCCAATACCTGCCGATCTTCTTCCGTAAGTGCGGCGGCCCCGAGCAGATCGGGCCGGTGATGCGCTGTTTTTTCGAGCGCCTGCCCGCGCCGCCACCGCCGTACCTGCTCGTGGTTGCCGTCCATCAGCACCTGCGGCACGGCGGAGCCTTCCCAGACAGCGGGCCGCGTGTACTGCGGGTAATCCAGCAGGCCGCCGGCGCCGTGAGTCGCGCGCGGCGCTTCAGGCAGTTCGCTGGTCGAAAGCAGCGAGTCTGCCGCGCCAAAGCTCTCAAACGCGCTCGACGCGCGGTTCCCAAGCACGCCCGGGATAAGGCGCGTTACCGCGTCCACAATCACGGCGGCGCCAAGCTCGCCGCCGGTCAGCACGTAGTCGCCGATTGACAGCTCCCGGTCGGCCATGTGCAGCGCGACGCGCTCATCGACGCCCTCGTAGCGCCCGCACAGCAGCACCACGCGCGAGAGCTTGGCAAGCGTGTGCGCGGCGGCCTGCGTAAACGGGCGCCCGCCGGCAGAGAGCAGAATCACGGTCTGCTGCGCGGGGTCGCGCTCTGCTTTCGGCGCCATCCCGAGCGCGTCCAGCGCCCGCGCGAACGGCTCCGGCTTGAGCACCATGCCCTCGCCGCCGCCAAACGGCCGGTCGTCGACGGTGCGGTGCTTGTCTATCGCATAGGCGCGCAGGTCATGGACGTGGGCTTCCACCTGCCCGCCGACCAGCGCGCGCCGCAGCATGCCTGAGCCGAAGATGCCCGCGCCGCTGATGCTTTTCTCTGTCGGCTCGCCGAAGAAGTTAGGAAAGATGGTGAGGATGTCGAAGCGCACGTGCTACTCGCTCGCCTTTCCGCTCGCTCCGTCGAGAGTGAGCAGTCCGTCGGGCAGTGCCATGCGGAGTGTGCGTGCCTCCGCGTTCCACTCCGGCGCGTAGCCGAAAACGAAGGGCACCAGCAGCTCGCGGCCGTCGCTGCGCTCGACGACAAGTAGAGTCCCCGCGCCCGACTCCCGATCGACATCCACAATGGTGCCGATTACGGCCTCGTCACTCGAGTTAACCAAGACACTCCCGGCTAGCTCCGCGACGTAAATCTCACCTTCCGGCAGCGCAACACGCTGCTCCCAGGGCACCACCAACTCAATCCCGCGGAGCGCTTCTGCGGCGTTCATGGAGCCGCACCCGGCGAGCGCGAGAACGATCCGCCCCGCGTGCAATCGGGCGTGTTCCACCTGCACGGTTCGCGTCGGCTCTGCATCTTCGGGAGCCTGGAGCCACACTGTGGGCTGGTTCTCGAAGCGCTCAGGAAAGTCAGTCAGCAGCTCCGCCAGGACCTCGCCGCGGTGCCCTTGCGGTCGAAGAATGCGGGCCACGCGAAGCCAATGCTCAGCGGGCGGCAAGAGTCACTCCCGCGCCTGCGGTGTAGCTCCGTCGTGCGCATCGCGCGACGCGGGATTTTCCACGATATCGAGCGTGTAGCGATGGTGGTACTTCATGCTGACGGCGCTCAGAATGGTGCGCAGCGAGTGTGCAGTGCGTCCCTGCTTGCCGATGACTTTGCCGATATCGGAGTCGGAAACGTGCAAACGCAGCACCGTACTTTCATCCCGCACCAGCGCCTGCACTTCCACCGCTTCCGGATGATCCACCAACGCGCGCGCGATCTCCCGTACCAGTGTCTGCGTTGGGTCAGATGGTGGTTGCTCGCGCTCTGCCGCGCCGCCTGCTTCATCGTTCATGCCGAGGCTCCCATTGAGCTGTGGCGGAGGGTCGCCCGGCTCGCGGCCCATAGTAGCAGTTCGCGAATGCGGCGCAATAGCGTCCGCATTGCGGGCTGTTATGCCATCATTTACGGACGAAGTAGGCGCATAGGCAGCGACCGCGGACCTGTTTTTATAACTCGATCTGAGAAGGCCGCGGGGCTTGTTCCTAAGTTAGGCGGTTGCTTCCACCGGTGCCGCGGCTTGGGCCGGAGCGTTCTTGAGCAGCTTGGCGACGCGGTCGGACAACTGCGCCCCTTTGCCCGTCCAGTAATCAATGCGTTCCCGCTTGAAGTCGACGGTGGCCGGGCTGGTTCGCGGATTGTACGTACCGACCAGCTCAATGGAGCGGCCGTTGCGCGCACGGTCCTTTTCAATGACAACAACACGGTAAAACGGCTTCTTGCGGGCGCCGAAACGCGCCAGGCGGATCATCAGCACAGGGTATTTCCTTTCAGGAACCGGTTCCGATAGAACAAGTTGTCAGGGGCAGTCGAAGTCGCTGCGCAGCAGCGTGCGCCCCAGCCCTTAACTATAGCAAAGCGCAGCTGCAGCGGACGCGCGAACACGTGAGCTTGCCGCGCCCCGCCGCAGCATCCCACCGCAGATGACGAACGCGGAAGGGACGAGAACTGCGGCTCCGGCGCCACGCCCGCTGATCCTCACGCTCGGCGTGGACACCCTTGCGCAGACTCGCTTCAACGCGGAGCGCAAGCAGCACTTTCCGGCGCGCTTGAACAGGATTCCCGCGCATATCTCGCTCTTCCACGCCTTGCCGGGTGAAGACGAAGCCTCCATCCGCGACGTGATCGAGCGCGAAGTCACGGGCTGTTCGCCTTTCCCGCTGGAGGTGCATGACCTGATGCGCCTGGGGCGCGGGGTCGCCTACACGGTGCGCGCGCCGGAGCTTGACCGGCTGCACGCGGCGCTCCGGGCTGCGTGGCTGCCGGTGCTTTCCCGCCAGGACCAGCAGCCGTTTCGCCCGCACGTTGTGATCCAGAACAAGGTAGATCCGGAGGAAGCGCGCACGCTCTACAGCAAGCTGGCGAGCGGCTTTCGCCCATGGGAGGTCGCGGCGGAAAGCCTGCTGCTGTGGCACTACGAGGGCGG
>CAXUDF010000033.1:0-2580 GCA_964249695.1 uncultured Acidobacteriaceae bacterium | reverse complement strand
AAGAACAGCGCGCATAAGCCCTACGTCTTCACCAAGTGCTCGATGAAGTGGAACGTGGACGACCGGAAGATTTTCCGCGCGCTCGACGCCGCCTCGGTCCGTCAGGAATGCGAGGACTCGCTGCGCCGGCTCGGCCGGGAAACGATTGATCTGTACCAGGTGCACTGGCCCAATCCGGAGGGGCAGATTGAGGAAGGCTGGGCTGAGCTCGCGAAGCTGAAGCAGGAAGGCAAAGTCCGCTACATCGGCGTGTCCAACTTCAATGTCGAGCAGATGGAGCGCATCGCTGCGATTGCGCCGATCACCTCCCTGCAGCCTCCGTACTCCCTGCTCAACGCGAAGGTCGAGCCTGAAATCCTGCCCTACTGCCAGGAGCACAACATCGGCGTCATCAACTACTCGCCGATGGTCTCAGGCTTGCTGACGGGCAAGATGACCGCCGAGCGCATCGCGGCGATGCCGTCGGACGACTGGCGCAAGCGCAGCCCTAACTTCAACGAGCCCAAGCTGTCACGCAACCTCCGGCTCGCCGAGCTGCTCCGGGAGATCGGCAGGGAGCACGGTGTCGAAACCGGGGTAGTGGCGATTGCCTGGACGCTGCATCATCCGGCGATCACGGCCGCCATTGTCGGCGCGCGCAGCCCGGAGCAGGTGGACGGCATTCTGCCGGCGGCGAGCTTCCGCCTGTCTGAGCCGGAGTTCGAGCGTATCCAGCAGTTTGTTCGCGAAAACCTGCAATGAAAGGGAAGGGCGGAGCGCTCAGTGCACTTCGCCCTTTCACCAATCTGGAGCCTGCTAGTTGTTGCTGCCATTGGTGTTCTGGATCGGCGTCAGCGTGCCGAAGAGGCCGCCGTTGCCGGGCGCGGCAGCGAAGAAGACGGACGTTGCTGAACCGCCGCTTGTGGTGCCGTTACCGACCGATAAGCCCCATAAACCATTGATGCTGATGGGCTGACCGGTACTGTCGCGCAGCTGGTCGATGAAGGTACCGGTCACCGGGTTGAACACGCTGATTGTCCCATCGCCGTTGTTGCCGACCAGCAGGTCATGGCTGTACTGGCCAAAGTTGCCCGGTGCTACGGCTACGCCCCAGGGCGAGTTCAGGAAGCTTCCCGTCTGCGCGATGCCGATCAACGCACCCTCAGGCGTAACGCTCGCCACAAGGCCCAACCCGGGTCCGGTAACCTGATTCACCTTGGTGCTGTCCTGCAGGGCGAGCGTCACGTACAGGTTGCCGCCAATATTCTGGATGTTGAACGGCGCAAAGCCCGGCGGCTTGGGGATGCTGTTGATCTTGGACTCGAGCGCCGAGACATGGTGGAAGTTTGCGTCGTAGACATCGACGACAGCCTGCTCAAAATCAGCCGCATACAGGTAGGTGGAGGTGACGCCGTTCACCGTCGCCGGTGCGACCGCGAGGCCGTCAAAACTGGACACGCCGGTCTGGTTCACGGCAATCTGGGCGATGCCGCCCGGAACGCTGCCGTTCCACCCGACAATCAGGCCGTCCAGGGTCGCAAACAGAAAGGACGCGGGCTTGCCATCCGGCAGAACGAATCCTGCTGTTGCGTTGAAGACGATGCCGGTCGGGCTGCCGGTCGGGGTTTTGGTTGGGTCCGCAGGCGGGATCTTGACAACCAGGCCCTGAATTGCGCCGACACCGTTGTAGAGGGTGGATAGGCCGTTGTTATTGTCGCTGACCCACCAGGGACCGGTTGAAGATTCTGAGATGCCCCATCCTCCGGAAAGATTTGGATCGATGGTCGTTGCGGCTGCTGTGGCTGTTGAGTCGGCGACCAGGTTGGACTGCAAGTACTGCTGCTGGGGGATCGAGGTTTGGCTCAGGGCTGCTGTCGAAAGGGCGAGTGCCAGAGAAGCGATGGGGAACGGGCGCAGGTGCATGTGTGAGTCCTCGGTAGGCTGCTAACAGCCTCGCGAATGATCCTCGCACCCGCGACGCACACCAGTGTCAGCAGACTGCCACCTGTCATCTTTTCTTCAGCGCGTCAAAAGCTTCTATTTCTCGCGATTGACGACGAAGTCCGGGACCCACAGTAAGGCCCGCTTGTACTCCGAGTCCGGCAGTCCGTCGAGCGCTCTGCGGGCCTTCTCGGCATGCTGCTGCGCGACGCGCATGGCGTATTCAATGGAGCCGTGGCGATCGAGCGTTGCCAGCACATCCTCGTAGCGCACCTGGGTAAAAGCCCCGTCGGCCAGCACCTGCAGGATCGACTCCTGTTCCCCTTCTGTCGCGTGCCCCAGGGCATGCACCACGGCGAGCGTGGCCTTGCCTTCGCGCAGGTCGCTGGCCACAGGCTTGCCCAGCACCGCCTCGGCCGAGGTAAGGTCGAGCACATCATCTATGACCTGAAACGCAAGGCCGAGCGAGTGGCCGTACTCTGCCAAATGCTCCTCGGTCTTTGCGTCGGCACCCGCGAGCACCGCACCCAGGCGCATGGAAACCTCAAACAGGCACGCGGTCTTTCGATAGATCAGCTCGTCGTACTCGGCTTCGGTGACGGCGCGGCCCAGCTTTTCGGTCTGCAGCAGCTCGCCTTCCACCATGACCTGGGTCAGGCC
>CAXUDF010000032.1:13793-27257 GCA_964249695.1 uncultured Acidobacteriaceae bacterium | reverse complement strand
TACGCCACCTGAAAGGCGCCGATGATGTAGCCGTACTGCGCCTCGGTCCAGCCGATGCTGTGCTGCAGCACCGGAGCCAGGATGCCCAGCACCTGGCGGTCCATGTAGTTGATCGAGGTCGCGAAAAACAGCATGGCGCAGATGGTCCAGCGCACATGCGACGAAGCGGGCCGAGCCGGCGCGCTCCCCGGTAACGCACTGTGGAGCGCAACTTCGGACTGTAGGGTATCGGCTGGACTGGGCATCGCGGGCGTCCTCTCCATGCGGCTTACGGGTGCCGGCTTTCGCCGAGCCGGTATGCCCGGCGCACGATCGGCCCGGTCAGCTCGCGCGCTACTTCAAGCGCTTCATCCCGTCCCAGGCGGTGGTCGGCGACCAGGGTTGCCAGGTACGCGGCATCCTGCCGGCGCGCCATGTCGTGCCGCCCCGGGATCGACAAAAACGCCCGCGTGTCATCGTTAAATCCGACCGTGTTGTAGAAGCCCGCGGTTTCCGTCACGCGCTCGCGAAAGCGCCGCATCCCCTCCGGGCTGTCGTGGAACCACCAGGGCGGCCCCAGGCGCAGCGCCGGATAATGCCCGGCCAGCGGCGCAAGCTCGCGGCTATAAGTCGACTCGTCCAGCGTAAACACAATCAGGGTCAACCCCGGTTCATTGCCGAAGCGCGCCAGCAGCGGCCGCAGCCCGCGCACGTAGTCGGTCGGCATGGGGATGTCCGCACCCGCGTCTGGTCCCCACCGCGTAAACAGGTCAGGGTTATGGTTGCGAAAGCTGCCTGGGTGCAGCTGCATCACGAGCCCGTCCTCCAGGCTCATCCGCGCCATCTCGGTCAGCATCTGTGCGCGGAACAGCTCCTGGTCGGCCGCACTGCTGTCGACCTGCAGAATGCGCTCATACAGCCTCTCGGCTTCCGCCTCGGGCAGGTCCGCGGTCGCCGCCGACGGGTGGCCATGGTCGGTCGCCGTGCAGCCCAGCGTCTGAAACTCCGCGCGCCGCCCCCGCAGGGCCCGCAGGTAGCCCTGCCACTGCCCAATGTCTTCGCCCGTGATCGCCCCCAGCTGTTCGAGATTGCTGTGGAAGCCGGTTGCGGCGGGGTCAACGACAGCATCCGGCCGAAAGGTCGGCAGCACGCGCCCCGTCCAGCCCGAATCGCGAACCGCCCGGTGCGCCGCAAGCGTGCTCAAGGCTGAGTCGGTCGTCGCCAGCACCTCCATGCGGAACCGCTCAAACAGCCGGCGCGGCCGCATCTCGGGACCTTGGAGCGCTTCTGTGATGCGCTCCCAATACAAGTCCGCCGTCGCGGGCGAGAGCCGCTCCGTCAGGCCAAACAGCTCCTCAAAAGCGTAGTCGAGCCATAAACGGGTCGGCGTGCCCCGAAACAGGTAGTAGTGCGCGGCAAATAAGGTCCAGACCGCGCGAGCATGCTCCGGCACGGCGCCCGCTTTCAACTGCTCCATGGGCACGCCCTGGCTGTAGAGCATGCGCAGGATGTAGTGGTCCGGCAGCAGAAACAACGCGGTCGGATTCGGGAAAGCGCTGTCCTGCGCAAACCACTCGGGGTCCACATGCCCGTGAGGGCTTACGATTGGGAGCTCACGAATCGCCTCATAGATCTCGCGAGCCACGGCGCGCGTGGCAGGGTCAGCGGGAAAAAGGCGGTCTGGGTGCAGCAGGGTCAATCGAGTAGCCTGTGTCCTGTCTTTGCTTCGTACGCGTCCATAGAAAGCCTCCGGTTGTTGCTTACTGTTTCGCGGCCTCAAGGTTGTCGCTCTTCGTGGTCATGCCAAGCGTGTCGAAGAGAGGTTGAGCCGGAGTGACGGCTGGCTCTTCCCTGGCTACCGACATACCCATGATGCGAATGCCGGCATTCTCAGGAAGCGTGATAGTTTTCGCACCGGCTGGTAGATCCAGCGCGTAGACGAAGAGGTAGCTGTACTGGTACGGCTCATTCAGGCCTGCCGCGTTGTGGTGGTGTGACACGTACCAGGCCAGTGTCGCGGGCTTGATGTAGCCGGGGCGAAGGCCGACGTAGTCCCCCGGATATTTCGGGGACCAGTCGGGCGAGCCGGCGCTCTTAAGATCCCAGGCTTGATGCGTGGCAGAAACGGCATAGTCCTTGCGCAGCGCAACCTGGTGCTCCGGCGTTCCGGAGCGCCCGCCTCCCTGCGTGACGAACTCCGGCTTCGGCTTCCAGACGCGCGTGTCCCACTGGCCGATAAAGCCGCCCCAATCTTCGATGGTGAGGCTGGCCGGAGTGTTCCCTACTTTGAAGGTCGCGCGCTGGTCGCCGTCTGCCGAGGCAGCCAGAACGTACACCTTGTTGTAGGTGCCCTGCGGCAGCTGGATCGATTGACCCTTGGCAACCACCGCGTCGGGCTTGCCGGTTCCGGCGGGGGCCAGGCTGAAGCCGACTCCGTCGATCTTAAGCTCAGCGGGGAGCATTTCCGCGGGCAGTGCGTCGCCCTCCCTGTCGAAGCCGCCGACGGACTTGGTGTCGTCATTGCTCGCGACGGCGAGGTCGTAGCTAAGCGTGACAGGCTGCGAGGTGATGCCAGCCTCATGCGCCGGCGCCTGGCCGAGTTTGAGCGCAAAGGTGCGCGGTTGATAGGGCTTGAAGGAGGTCTCAAGAGCGCCGTCGACGACGCTGGCGGAGCCAAGCGGCAGCTCCTGGCCATTCACTTCACGCGCTGCTTCCAGTGGTCCCGCAAACTTGACCCGGACCTTGTCAGCCGCTTTGCCGTTGAGCTCGACAAGTCGAACGATAACCTCATCGCTCAGTTCTGATTTTTTCAGGCCGAGCACCCGGATGTTCGGGGTATCGACCGTGAGGAGCGAAAAGCTGCGGCCGAGGCTTCCCGCATGCTTCTCCGTGTTGAAGGCGATCATCGGGGTGCTCAGGCGATAGGCTTGCCAGTCGGTGTGGCTTTCCCGCCAGTCGCCGGCATGACCCGCCAGGCCGAAAAGAATCTCGTGGTGGCCCCAGTCCTGGTTCAGCTCGTCAGTGTACGCGCCCTTCATATCGGAGGCTTCGCCGGGCGAGCGGAGCAGCGTGAGGCGGATGGTGCTGTCGTCGCGCTTGTCGGAGCCGTTCTTCACGTCCGTCAGGATGGTGGCACCGTAGCTGCCGGACGCGTCGGTTTGATCGATCCAGTGGTGCGACGCGACCTCAAACTGGCGGTCGAACGCGACAGGGCGCTGGATGGTGCCGACCTCCCAGTTGTACGTGGCCACCTTGTTGGTGGAGGCGAGCGGGAAAACCGCTTTGACATTGGCCGAGAGCGAGCGCCAATCGATAGACTCGCCAAACTCAACGCGATTGCCGGCGTCGCCCGCGGAGAGCCGCACGGTCTGGGTGAATTTCGAGCCTTCACCTTCGCGGGTTACTTCCAGGGCGATGCGGGCGGGGCCGTTTTCGACAATCCGTGCCTGCGCCGAGCCGCCGATGTACGCGCGCGGAGCTGCCTGCTCCTGGTCAAAGTCCATATTCCATGCCGGCCAGTCCCGGGGCGCATCGTTGCTGATCGCAAGCCGCATCGGGCTGGCAAGGAGCTCCTTGTTGATCGACTTGTCAAAGATGCTGCTGACATCGCCGGCCGCATCGAGCGTGACCTTGTAGCGGGCGTTTTCAAGCGAGGTTTCGGTGGCCTTCAACTCTTTGGAGCTTTCTGATTTCTTGCCGGGCCGGACGTCGAAGACGGCGTAGCCGACCGAGGGAACTTTCGCGAGGAACAGTACCTTGCCCTTCTCTACCTGGGCCAGCACCTGCTTGCCATCGGGACCGAAAACTTCCACCCCTTTCGAGGTGTCGCCGGGCACCGTTGCTTCGACCATGTCTTCGCGCGCAATATTGAGCGGGTTGTAGACGAGAACCGGCGTCCCCTTGACCTGCGTGTCGAGCGACGAAGCAATCGACTGCGTTGCGCTGGTGAGGACATCGGCAAACTGGTTTGAGGCAATAACGTCGTCATTCTGGGCAAATTCGTAGGCGCGCGGCGTTGCGGTGCCGGCGCCCGTGTCATGAAACTGGCCGGCCATGACCAGGGTCCATGCACTGTTCATCCGCTGCTGAGGGTAGGGGCGTCCGCCCATCCAGGCGGCAGCCACTGAGGCCTCTTCGGCGGCGCCCGCCAACAGCTCGTTCTTGCGGTTCCACCGCTTGTGGTACGCCTGCGAGGTGAGCGAACCCGCGGAATGATTGATGAGCTCGAGGTCGCCCTGGTAGGTGGGCATCTTCGACTGCATGTCAGGCTTGATGTCGAGGAACATCTGGTCGGCGGTTGCGGACACGACCTTGACCGGGCCGTTGCCCATGCGCACGGGAGTGCCGGCGGTCACGATCTCGCCAGTGGCCCCGGCGGGAGTAGACATCAGGGTCGTCGGGAGAACCGCTTCGCCGCCGGTGACAGTGGCTTCGAGCAGCTTGACAGATTCTTCGTTGGTGGCGCCGCCGATGTCGCCCGTGCCGACGTAGTGGTAATCGGCGAAGACGCCGGTAGCCTTGCCGTCGATGTCGATGCGCGCCGGCCAGTTGGTTTCAGGGTCTTGCCTTCTGCGCGAACGCGATCCGGCGGGCGGCTCGGGAGGCGGCGTCGGAGCCTTGCTGAGGTCGGAGTAGATCTCGCTGCCGTAGCCCCCGGGATTGAGCGCGGCAAGCACGGTCTCGCCGTCGGGGCCTGTCCACACTCCTACGTTGAAGGGAATGCCTTCAGGGGTTTGCTCCGGCGAGCCGGGCCCGCCGATCTTTGGAGCCGGCTGCCAGGACGCGCTGAGCTTCTGCGTAGAAAAACCCTTGACTCCGGAAGCGGCGAGGATGGTGGGCAGCGATGCCGGGAAGCCGAAGCAGTCCGGCAGCATGTACTCGTAGCTGGCCTTGCCGAACTCAGCTCGAAAAAAGGTGTTGCCGTACAGCACCTGGCGAAAGATAGACTCGGCGCTCGGCAGGTTGACGTCGCCTTCTTCCACAGAAGAACCGGCCGGGAACCACTGGCCTTTCGCCACATACGCCTTGAGGCGGGCATAGTCGGCCGGGTAGTACTCCTGCATCAAGCGGTAGCGGTTGGCGCCGGTCCAGTTGAAGACGTAGTGAGGATATTTGTCCATGTAGTCGAAGTTGACGCGCATGGTCTTGAGCAGGTACTCGCTGATGACCTGCGGAAACTCCCAGCGCCACTGCGTATCGAGGTGAGCGTAGGGCACCACGTACAGAGTGGGCTGCCGGGTAATGTCAGGAGCGGCCATGGTCTGCGCCGGAGCGGTGTACACGGAGGCAAGGGCCGAGAGGGCAGCGGCTGCGAAGAGAGAGTTCCTTTGGCGGGGCACCAGTACCTCACATGGGACGAACCTGAACGGTGTAAACGCTTGCGGGATAGTAATAGCAGACAGGGAACACTTCAGACGAGCGATTGCGGCGGTTCCGAACCGGATTGCCTTGCTGCCGATGCCTGCTTGCGCGGCCACAAAGCCGGGTGTGCCGCCGCGCCGCCCGCCGGAGCCATGCGAAAGGCCCGAGGTAAAGCAAGCGCGATCGGTGACGGACCAGCCGCGCAGGAGCCGCTCGCCTCTGTACCTTGAGGACTGAGCCTACGAAGATGACCTCCCCTAGCCGCCTGCGCCCGCTCTTTGTCCTCGCCTCAGCAATGCTGCTCACAACAGCTGCGGCCCGGCCGCAGACGCCGGCCTCCCTTCCCGACAACAACGGCATCAGCGCATTGGGAACCGATCTGTTCCTCCAGGCCGCTCCCACCGGCATGGTTCTGGTGGTCGTTCGCGGCAAGGAGGTGTTCTTCGGCGGTTATGGAGAGACTGCGCCCGGATCCCATCAACTGCCGGCGCGGAACTCTCTTGTGCGGCTCTGCTCGCTCACCAAAATCTTCACTGCGGATGTCCTTGCGAAGCTTGCGGCAGACAGGACCGTCCAGCTCGACGATCTGCTCGGGCGCTATGCGCCGGCAGGCGTTGTTGTACCGGCACGCGGCGGCTCCATCACGCTCAGGGATCTGGCGACGCACACCTCCGGCTTGCCGCGGGAGCTGGGCGAGGCTGCTCCCGGTACGCCGCATTTCACCTATCCTGACTACGCCACCCGCTGGCGCTCCCTGCCGCATCAGCGTCTACGCAGCACGCCGGGCAGCGCTGCTCTCTACTCCAACGCGGCCTTCGATTTCCTTGCCGATGCGCTCCAGTCCGCGGCGCATACGCCGTACCCGGCGCTCGTTGCCGAACGCACCCTGAACCCGCTCCAGATGCATGCGACCACTTTCTTCCCAAATGCGGAGCAATGCGGGCGCCTGCTGGCAGGTGCGCACGACGAAGGGCCGTGCGTCGCGACCGAGGCTACCGATGGGAGCTCCGGGCTCTACTCCACCGCGGCCGACATGGCGATCTGGCTCAAGTACCTGCTCCGCACCGATGGACCGGGCGCGGCAGCGCAGGCTGTTTCCATGCTGCCTTCGCAGCTGCTGAGCCAGAGGGGGCTGGACCACGCCGGCGAACCCACCGGCATCGGCCTAGGATGGATCGACATCCTGCCGCTCGACTCGCCCTCACACCTCATCGAGAAAACCGGCGGTGGCGCGGGCTTCGAGACGTACATCGCCATCAACCACGCTCGAGAGACGGCGCTCTTCCTGGCAGCGACGGACGGTCCCGCGGAGACACACCTGAACCTCTTCAATGCCGCCAACAAACTCCTGCTGGCCGTGGCGGGCCTGCCGCCCATGCCTCCAGCAACCGCAGCCAAATCTGCAACAACGCGCAAGCCCCTTCGCCGTACCGCCAGATGGCTTCGCTCGGCTGGTACAGCTTCCGGCCGCAGGAGAGCCAAGATCTAGCCGATCCACTTCGCCGAGCCGGCGCAAGCCGCTCGCCCCGACCTCATCGCCATTGCCTCCGCCACACCTTAGCCAGTAGGCTAAAGTTGGCAGGGGAAACCTAAGAACAGCAGAGGAGTGGAAGGGCTGCTCTTCGTTCGCGATGGATGCTGCGGTACGCGCACCGGTCCGATCACCCAAAAGGGGACCGCGACGCCGCATCCCGGGCAGCACGCGGCACCGAAGAACCCTACTGCGCCAAGACTGCTTCTCAGGCTTCTCGTCAAGCTGTACATGTGCAGAACAACCATGCGAAAGTGGCGAAATTGGCAGACGCACCAGACTTAGGATCTGGCGGGGAAACTCATGGGGGTTCAAGTCCCCCCTTTCGCACCAAACTATGCAATAAGCCGTGCACCAAGCCATGCCAACCAGGCGCCGGTGTACTCTAAAGCCACTATGAGTTCCTCACCCAACCAGCCAACGTTTGCCGTCACCCAGGGTGCCAACTACCGCGAAACCTACGCCAACAGCGTGCAGGTCCGCGTCAGCGTCTGGGACATTTTCCTTCTTTTCGGTCTTGCGCATCCCACCTCGCCGGACGATGTCGTCATCGAGAACCAGCAGGGGATTTACCTGAGTCCGCAGCAGGCAAAGGCGCTCTTCAATATCCTCGGCCAGAATCTTGCGCAGTATGAGCAGACCTTCGGCCAGATCGCCCTTGAGCCCCTCGGGCCGCGTCCGATCCAGTAGCTTTTTGCACGGGAAACAGCAGGGGAGCCTCGGCGGTCGTCCTCAAGTGACAAACCCGTCTCCCCGCCTGTTTTTCCTCATCGGCCTCGCGATCCTTGCCGCCGAGCTTGCCGGCCATGCCTCCCTGCTGCGCCTGCCGTACTACTGGGACGAAGCCGGCTACTACATCCCGGCCGCCTTTGATCTATACCGCACCGGCACGCTCATCCCTTTCTCCACGCTGACCAACGCGCATCCACCCGGGCTTTCGCTCGTGCTCGCCGGGGCGTGGCACCTTTTCGGCTTTGCCCCGGTCACCACGCGCGTCACCGTCTGCGTCGCCGCGTCAGTTGCGCTCGCGGCCGTCTTCCGCTTGGCGCTCTTGCCGCTGCGCAGCTATCCCGCCGCAACCGCGGTCACTTTGCTGACGGCCTGCTACCCGGTCTGGTTTACCCAAAGCACCATGGCGCACGCTGATATGCTGGCCGCCGCTGCAACGCTCTGGGGCGTAGCGCTGACCGTAGAAGAAGGAAGCCGCCGCTCGCACCCCTGGGCCGCCTGCGCCTGCTTTACCGCCGCGGCGCTTACCAAGGAGATCGCCATCGGGACGCCGCTGCTCCTCGCCGGCTATGAGCTGAGCAGGCTGCTGCGTGGGGGCGGCTCGCGCCTGCGCTTCGGATCACTTTGTCTGCCGATCCTGCCGCTTGCCGCCTGGTTCGGCTACCATCGCTGGCGCACGGGCTTCACCTTCGGCAATCCCGAATACCTCCGCTACAACGCTGGCGCCAATCTTTCCCCTGAGCGGTTTCTGCTGGCATTGGGGCATCGCGTGCTGCACCTATCCGCGCACCTCAACCTGTTTGTTCCCGTACTCATCGCGCTCGGCAGCCTTGTGCTACCTCGGCTGCCCGCGCGCGCAGTGCTGCAGCCTGCGCTCCGCACGCAGCTCTGGGTCGTCATTGCAGGCAACGCCGTCCTCTTTTCACTCTTAGGCGGCGCGCTGCTCACCCGGTACCTGCTGCCCATCTATCCCCTGATTTTGCTGCTGGCGGTCGCGGCCGTGTATGGCCGGCTCGGGCAGTGGCTCTGGTACCCGGCGGTCAGCGCCGCGGCGTTCATAGCAGCGCTGGTGCTGCCGACGCCGTACCGGGTTGCGCCCGAAGACACCCTGGCCTACCGCGACGCGATCCTGCTCGAGCAGCATGCCATTGCCGTCGTCGCGGCCCGCTATCCCTCGGGCACCGTGCTTACCGCCTGGCCGTACACCGATGGCCTGCGCAAGCCGGAGCTCGGCTACCTGCGCAGGCCGCTTGCCGTCGCCGCCATCGATAACTTTTCGCTCGGCGCGCTCCAGACCGCGCAAACCACGGCCGCGGCCTACACCACCGCGATTGTCTTCTCAACCAAGTACGTGCCTCCGCCCGGCACAAGCCTTGGGCTTGGCCGCTGGAACGAGCAGCAGGAGACGCGCTTCTTCGGCCTCCACCACGACCTTGACGCGGCCGCGGTCGCGCAGCTGCTCGGGGGTTCCGTGGTGTGGCAGGAGCGCCGCGGCAGCCAAATGGCAGCGGTGCTGCGCTTCGCGCATCCCGAGCTGGCGCGGGTTCTGGACCCGCATCCCGACTTCTATAATGCGGAGTAAGCGGGCTCGGTCCCGGCAAGTGCGCGCTTTCAAGGATGCCCCCTGCACCGTATAACGCTTCGCCCCCGATCAAAATATCTGCTGCCGTGGCTGCTGCTTGGCGCAGTCACCCTCGCCCGTGGCCAGCAGGCGGGCGGCGCGCTCGACCCTTCCTCCAGCGGTCGACCCACGACCCCATCTGCGGTCGCGCAGCCCTCGCTGGCACAGGCGCATGGGCAGCTGCTCATGGTGCTGCCCTTTGACAACGCCGCGCCCGGCGGCGGCCCGGCCTGGATCGGTTCGGCTTTTCCGGAAATCCTGAACCAGCGCTTTGCCGCGGCGGGCTTTCTGCCCATCAGCCGCAGCGACCGTGCCTATGCGCTCGACCACCTGGGCCTGCCGCCCGACTTCCGTCCAACGCGCGCCAGCACCCTGCGCCTGGCGCAGAACCTCGACGTCGATTCGGTCATCGTAGGCACCTACCAGGTGGATGGCTCGCGCGTTTCCGCGACCGCGCGGGTGCTTGACATGACCAACCTCCGGGAAAGCGCTCCGCTGACTGAGTCCGCTGAGCTGAACCGCCTGCCGGATGTTGCGAATGCGCTGGCATGGCGCATCACACGGCAGCTTGACCCCGCATACCCTGTCGCCGAGCAGACCTGTATCGGGGCCGATGCCGCGCTCCATCTCGACGCGTTCGAAGCCTACGTCCGCGGGCTCGGCGAAGGCTCGCCGGAAGACCGCCTTCGGCATCTGCGCGATGCGGTTCGCCTCGACCAGGGGTACGGACCGGCATGGCTCGCGCTGGGCGATGCCTCCTTTGCCGCGCAGGACTACGACCAGGCGGCGATCGCCTACGGGCACCTGACGCGCAACGACCCGGATGCTCTCCAGGCCGATTTCCACCGCGGCCTGGCCTACTTCTACACCGGCAAGTACCTGCCGGCTGAAGACGCTTTTGCCTTTGTGAGCACCCGTCTGCCGCTGCCGGAGGTGGTCAACAACCAGGGGGTCGCCGCCGCGCGCCGCGGCAAGGATGGCGCTCCGCTGTTTCAGCAGGCCATCACCGGCGATCCCAAGGAAGCCGACTACCACTTCAATCTCGCGCTTGCCTATGCGCGCCGCAGCGACGCCGCAAACGCCCAGAAGGAAACGTCTGAAGCGCTGAAACTTCGTCCCGCAGACTCCGAGATCCAGACCTTCGCTGCCAACCTGCGCACCCCTGGGTATCTTCCCGCTCCGGGGGCTGCCGCAGCGCAAAGCGCCGAAACCGGCAATCTGCCGCTCGAGCGCATCAAGCGCTCCTACGATGAGGCAGCCTTTCGCCAGGCCGCCTTTGAGCTGGAGCAGCTGGAAACCCTCCGCGCCGCAACCGGGTCACCGGCTCAGCGCATGTCTGCCCTGCTTGAGGACGCAAACCGCTACCTCAACGCCGGCCTCCTGGTAGAGAGCGAACGCGAATACACCGAAGCACTCTCGCTCGACAGCAATTCAGCCGCCGCCTATGCGGGGCTCGCGCGCATCCGTGAGCGCACCGGCGACCGCGACGCGGCCCGCCAGCTTGCCACCCGGTCCATCGCGCTGCGCAACAACATTCCCGCGCACCTGGTGCTGGCGCGGCTTGCACTGCTGACGAGCCAGGTGCCCGTAGCCGCCGATGAGGTCGCCGCCGCCCTGCGGATCGATAACAACAATGCCGAAGCCCGCGGACTGCGCCTGGCCGTTACCTCGCGAGGCGGGCAGGTGCCCTAAGGTTTGCACTGCGCCAGGAACTCGCTGCGAGTCCTCGAAAACAACGGCAAAGCCATACCTGATCCGTGAAAACCGTTCGTGAGCCGTCTGCGAGAGAAGCGCCCACGCAGGCATACACTCTTCTCCATGCGGTCTCGCGCGTATCTCCGGCTGCCAGCCATTCTTCTTTTTTGCTTCGCGGCGATCTTTGGCTTCCCTTCCCTCACGCGCGGAGCCGCCGCTGCATCGTCCTCGCCGCAGCCCATCGTCACCGTCGTCCATCTCGACTCCACCATCCAGCCGGTGAGCGCCTGGTATCTCGAGCGCGCCTTGCACGAGGCAGACCAATCACACGCCGCGGCGGTGCTCATCCTGATGAACACGCCCGGCGGCCTGCTTGAGTCCATGCGCGACATGGTTCACAGCATCCTCGCGTCGCCAGTCCCGGTCATCGTCTACGTGGACCCTTCCGGCAGCCGCGCCGGCTCGGCCGGCTTCTTTCTGCTCGAAGCCGCGGACGTGGCCGCGATGGCGCCGGGCACCAACGCTGGCGCCGCCCACCCGGTCATTGAAGGCCGCACGCTCGACCCGATCATGAAGCAAAAGCTCGAAAACGATGCCACGGCATTCCTGCGCTCGTTTGTCAGCCTGCGCAAGCGAAACCTCGCTGCCGCCCAGGACGCCGTGCTGAACTCTAAGTCCTACTCGGAAGCAGAAGCCATGCAGCTCGGGCTGCTGACGCTGGTTTCGCCCGACATCCCGTCCCTGCTCCACTCGCTCGACGGCCAGACGGTGACCCGCATCACCGGCAAAACGACGGTGCTGCACCTTGCCAACGCGCGCCTCGTCGATGCCCTGCCCTCGTTCCGGGAGCGCATCCTCGGCAGCCTCACGGACCCGAACCTCGCCGTACTTTTACTGGTCGCGGGCGCTCTGCTTATTTACCTGGAGTTCAATGCGCCGGGCACCATCATCCCCGGCGCGCTCGGTACGCTCTTTCTGCTGACCGCCCTGTTCGCGCTCAACCTGCTGCCGCTGCGCTACACCGCCGTCATGCTGCTTATCGCGGCGCTCGGCCTCATGCTGCTTGAGATCAAGGTACCGAGCCACGGCGTACTCGCCTTCGCCGGCATTGCCGCGCTGGTTACCGGGCTGCTCACGCTCGTCGCCGGGCCTATCCCCGAGATGCAGGTGCGCATCGCGACCGCGACCGGAGTCGGCGTCGGCTTCGGGCTCATCACGGTCTTCCTGGTGCGCATCGCACTGCGCGCCCGCCGCAACAAGGTGCTCACCGGCGCTGACGCGATGGTGGGCGCACTTGCCGTTACGCAGGAGCAGCTAGCCCCTGCCAGTTCGATAGCTGACTCGCAAACACCGCGGGGTCAGGTGCTGGTCCGCGGCGAGCTTTGGCAGGCTGAGTCGCCAGAAGCCCTCCCCGCCGGCACGCCGGTTAAAGTCACCGGCGTGCACGGGCTGACCTTATTGGTGGAGCGGATGCGCACTTAGCACTTGCTGCGTGGCGCGTCGGGCGTCTGCGTTACACTCCAAGGCGAGCGCGAGGCAATCCCTGATGAATCTTTTTGCCCTGGCGGCGATCCTGATCGTCGCGTTTTATCTGTTTTCTTCGGTCATCATCCTGCGTGAGTACGAACGCGGCGTCATCTTTCGACTCGGTCGCGCGCTCGTTCCGCCCAAAGGGCCCGGCGTCATTTTAGTGTTCCGGCCGTTTGACCAGATTGTGCGCGTGTCGCTACGGCAGGAAGTGCTCGAAGTCCCGCCGCAGGACGTGATTACCCGCGACAATGTGACGCTGAAGGTAAACGCCGTCATCACCCTGCGCGTGCTTGATCCGGCGCGAGCCGTCATTGAGGTCGCGAACTACGTAAACCAGACCTCGCAGTTCGCCCAGACCACGCTGCGTTCCGTGCTCGGCGAGGTGGACCTGGACGGCCTGCTCTCGCACCGGGACTTACTCAACCAGCGCATCCAGACCATCATCGACGGCCGTACCGAACCCTGGGGTGTCAAGGTGGTTTCCGTCGAGGTCAAGCAGGTGGACCTGCCGGAGTCGATGCTGCGGGCCATGGCGCGCCAGGCTGAAGCGGAACGCGAAAAGCGCTCGAAAATCATCAACGCCGACGGTGAATACGAGGCCGCGCAGCGGCTTGTCGACGCCGCAAAGCTGCTGGCCGAGCAGCCCACCACCATGCAGCTGCGCTACCTGCAAACACTGCGCGACATCGGCGCTGAAAAGAACACGACCATCATCTTCCCGCTGCCGATCGAGATGCTGAACCTGCTGCAGCGGGCGATCGGCGCCCCCGCGTCACCGACAACGAGCAGCGCGCATGCCGAGGATGCCCGGGCATGAGGTCGCTGCTCGACCGCGAGCACGATCTGGAGGAGGCGGCACCGTCGCGCGACCTGGTGCTGGGTATGCCGGCGCTGCTGGGTATTTTCCTGGGTGTGGCCTTAGTGTGCGCCGCGTGCTTCGGCTTCGGCTATCGGTCCTCGCGTGATTTCCACCTGCCGGAGCAGCACCTTGCCGCCGCACCCTCCGCGCGGCGAGCGC
>CAXUDF010000032.1:0-13693 GCA_964249695.1 uncultured Acidobacteriaceae bacterium | reverse complement strand
GTCGACCCAGGCAGCAGAGTCACCCGAAGCTGCCTATCCCACGCAGGCACCGGAGCAGGCGCCGGAACAGGAACAGCAGCAAGCCCCTGCTGCCGTCGCACGGGCAGAGGCTCCGCCGGTACCGGCAGCTCGCTTGAAGCCTTCGCCCAGCGCCGGGCTGTCCATGTCGCAGCGCGCGCTAGCCGACGACGCTCCGGCACTGCCGACCAGGACCACCGCGCCCCCGACCGCGCCCGGGCAGGCTGACGCATTCGCCGCTCCGGCAGCACGCCGCATACCGGCTCCCACTGTCGCAACTGCGCTTGAGCCGGTTCCGGCCGCGGTCGGGGCAGGCGCGATGGTGCAAATCGCAGCCGTGACCCGTGCCGCGGACGCACAAACGCTCGCGAATGCACTCAGGCACGACGGCTTTGACGCAATAGTTCGCACGGCGACCGACGACCGCTTCTTCCACGTCCAGATCGGGCCGTTCCCGTCGTTGCAGGCGGCCAAAACAGTGCGCGGCAAGCTGGCTGACAACGGTTACAACGCGTTTATCAAGCCGTAACGCAGCTTCGCTGTTTGGAGCACTCTTGACCTGATTCGTCACCCCCCAAAGGAAGCGTCATCCTGAGCAAAGCGAAGGACCTGCTTTTTCGGAACTCCGCGGGAACAGCGAGTCCTTCACGTCGTTCAGGATGACGTCAGTTTCCGTTCAGGATGACGCCTTTCGGGGGCGGATGCTCCCTACCGATAGAACTTCCCACATACTCTCTGCACACACGTTTTCAGGATGACAAACAATTGGACGGCAGCGAGTCACTCGCTCACCGGAAGCGCCGAGGCGATCGCCGCACGCACTGCTTTCTGCAGCGCATCGCGGCTCGCAAACTCGCTCGGAAGCAGCGGCGCATGTACCACTACATCGACCGTGCCACGCCGGAGACGCAGAACCCCTTTCGGCAGCAGCCGGCCCGTGTTGACGAGCGTGACCGGCACCACCGGTACACCGCACTGCATGGCCAGGAAAAAAGGCCCTTTCTTGAAGGGCAGCAGCCGCCCGTCCGGCGAGCGCGTCCCTTCCACAAAGACCGTCATCGATACGCCCGACCGCATCACCGAGGCGGCCTGTTCGAGTGAGCGCTTTGCATCCTCCAGGCTGCCCGAGCGCGCCACCGGCACAAAACCGGCCAGCCGCATGGCGCGGCCCAGCAGCGGAAGTTTCAGCAGCTCCTGCTTGATCAGCATGGCCGTGCGCACCGGCCGCAGCACGGCTGCCAACAGCGGCGGGTCGAGATTGGACGCGTGATTACACAGGAATAGATACGGCGTGCCGGGTTTGAGCGGCTCCGCGTAGCGTACGCGGGTGCGGACGCCGGCGATACGCAGGCCAAGAGCACCGACCGCAACGCCCCACCGGTACAGCACCGAAGCGTTGCGCGTCAGCACCGTCCAAGGCAGGGCGACGAAGCCGACCGGGATCGCGAGCACGCCCCACACTGCCAGCAGAAGGTACGCGCGCAGCACCGCGCTACTGCTCGCACAGCGCGAGCAGGCGCGCGGGCAGTTTCTCGTAGATGCCGTCGAAGCCGCCGTTCGAGAGGATCGCCACCACGTCCCCTTCGATCAACTCGGGCGCCAGCGCTTCCACGATGTCATCCGCATGCGCGTACAGGGCGGCATCGTGGCCCGCGTTGGCCAGCGCGAGTACGACCTGCTCCGGATGCAGCCGCTCATGCTCCGGAATACTTTCCTGCTTGAAGACGCTGGCCAGCACGATGCGGTCGGCGAGCGCGAGGCTTTCAATCAGCTCGCGCTCAAAAATGTTGCGGCGCAGCGTGTTCGAGCGCGGCTCCAGCACCGCCCACAAGCGGCTCTTCGGATAAGCCGTACGCAGCGCGCGCAGTGTTTCGCGGATCGCCGTGGGGTGGTGCGCAAAGTCGTCGATAACAGTTACGCCGTTCACCACGGCGCGCACTTCAAGCCGCCGCTTGACGCTCTCAAACGTGGCCAGCGCTTGCTCAATCGCAGCCACCGGGATGCCCTGTCCGCTGGCCAGCGCAGCCGCGGCCGTGGCATTCAGCGCATTGTGTTCGCCGGCCATCGGCAATCGCAGCTGCGCCCACGCTTTGCCCTCGCGGGCGACGGTCCAACGCATGCCGCCGTCCTCGTGCCGCATGTCGGCCACGCGCCACAGCGAATCTTCCGCAAAGCCGTAAAACTCGACCGGACACAGCGCCTTCGTCACGCATTCGCGCACATGCGGCGCGCCGTCAAACGCCACAATGCGCCCGCGTCGCGGCAGCAGGTTTACCAGGCGGCGGAACGCTGTTTTCACCGCCGCGAGATCCACGTAAATGTCCGCGTGGTCGAACTCGACATGCGTCAGGATTAGCGCGTCCGGAAAGTAGTGCATGAACTTCGGACCCTTGTCGAAGAAGGCGGTGTCGTACTCATCGCCCTCCAGGATGAACGGGCGGGTCTCGCGCAAGTGAAAGCTGGTGCCGAAGTTTTCCGCCACGCCGCCGATCAGAAAGGAGGGCGCAAGCGTCGAGTCGTTGCGGGAGGCTACCTCGTAAATCCAGGCCAGCATGCTGGTCGTCGTGGTCTTGCCGTGCGTGCCGGCCACCACCAGCGACTCGCGCCCGCGCAGCAGCTCCTCCTGAATGAGCTGCGCCATGGACGTAAACGGAATCCGCTGGTCGAGCACATACTCGAGCTCGGCATTGCCGCGCGAGAGCGCATTGCCGATCACGACCAGGTCCGGCCGAGGCTCCAGGTTGCGCTCGCCGAAGGGTTCGGCGAGCGGAATGCCGAGTGAGTGGAGCAGGTCCGACATGGGAGGGTACGCAGCCTGGTCAGAGCCGGTAACCCGGTGGCCCAGCAGCTGCAGCAGCCCGGCGAGCGACGCCATGGCCGTGCCGCAGATGCCGATCAGGTGAATGTGTTTCGGCGCGGCTGCGTTGAAAGGAGTGTGCGAAGGGGAGGCGCTCATTGCTTTGCCTTAGCTTCGCACATCTGCCCGCAGGCGGACTGCCGGCTCCCCCATCCGCAGCTCGGCGGTAGCCTCGCCAGTCACGGTGAGGCTTGCACGCACGCCGAGCGGCAGCGTGACACACGCGCCCGCTACGTGCCCGGAGCGGAGGCCTATCGCGATCGGGCCCGGAAAGTCGCCTAGTGCACAGAAAATCGCTTCTTGAAGTAGGGACGACGACGCGCCGGGCGAGTGGCAGTCCATCATCTCTCCAAAAACGATGCCGGAGACGCCCGCGAGCTTGCCCGCCAGCACGAGCTGGCGCAGCATACGGTCGACCTGGTACGGCTTGACGCCGACGTCTTCGAGGACAAGCAGCTTGCCCTTAAGCTCCGGCGCGTACGGCGTTCCGAGCGAGGCAGCGAGCAAGGTCAGGCAGCCGCCATGCAGCATGCCTTCTGCTGTACCGGGTTTTAGAGCGCGCAAACCTTCCGCGGCACCGTAGGTGTGCAGCTCGCCGCGCAGCACAGCGCGGAGGCTCGCTTCATCCACACCGCCGGGCCGCGAAAAATCCCCCGCCAGCAGCGGCGCATGGAAGGCGACCAGTCCCGCCTGGTCGAGCAGCCAGCTCTGGATCGCAGTCACGTCGCTGTAGCCGAGCAGCGGCTTCGGGTTCGCACGGATCAGGTCGAGATCGAGCCCAGGCAGTAGATAGTTGCTGCCGTAGCCGCCGCGTGTACACAGGATCGCGTCCACCTCCGGGTCGGCAAAGGCTGCGTGGAGGTCGTCGAGCCGCTCCTGAACGCTCGCGCTGAAGTACGGCGCATGTTTCCCGCGGGCATGTTCCGCGAACCGCACCTGCCAGCCGCGCTCGGCCAGCGCTGCCGCGCCTTCGTCGATGCGTGCCTGCTGTGCGCTGCTCGCGGGGGCGACGACCGCGATGACCGGCCGCTCCGGCAGTGCCCAGGGCTTCAGGACAGGCCGGCTCATGCGCGCTTCTCGATCGAGTCGGCGAGGAAGAACTCGCCCCGCGCGATCAGCTCCGCAGGGCCAGTCAGCTCTATGTCCGCCGTGTCGTCTGGCCAGCTGACCGTCTGGCTTCCACCCGGCGCGTGCACGGTCAGCTGCCGCTCGCAGCCGTAAAGCCGCATGGCCGCCGCCGCGGAGGCGCACGTTCCCGTTCCGGACGAGCTCGTCGGCCCAACGCCCCGCTCGAAGATGCGGATCTCGATCGCATCCGGGACAAGCACGCGCACAAACTCGACATTGGTCTGCGCCGGGAAGCGCGGGTGCACGCAAATAGCGCTGCCCATGGTCTGCCAGTCCATGCCGGCGATCTTGAAAGTCTCGTGTTCGACACGAATAACGAAGTGCGGGTTGCCGGTCGACACGATTGCGCCTTCGACCAGAACGCCATCCTCATCGAGGGCGATGTCGGCCGGCGAAACCACCGGTACGCCCATTGAGCTGCGAAGCTCCATACGCGCGCCATCGCGCGCAACGAGCGTGCAGGTGCGCGAGCCCGCGTCGGTGCGCAGTGTAAAGCTCTCACCGGCGCGCGCGTCCTTCGCGTGCGTCATCCACGCTGCGACGCAGCGGGTGCCGTTGCCGCTGATCTCCGCTACTCCGCCGTCGGCGTTGCGCAGCCGGATGGTTCCGGAGCGCTCGCCGGTCCACTCCAGAAACTCGACCCCGTCCGCGCCAACGCCGGTGTTGCGCGCGCACAGCGCAATGGCAAGCGCGCGTTCCTGAGCGTCCGGCAAGGCGCATCCTTCCACAATCAGGAAGTCGTTGCCGCAGGCGTGCGCTTTCACATAACCGAGCATGGCTCCCCCTAAAACGTGCGCCGCACCGTGGACTCGTAAATGCGCGCGCATGGCTGCCCTGTTGCGCAGATCACGTTCAGCAGCGCGAGCCCCGCGTTGTTGCGCCCGACCGCCCCGGCGACCGCGTCGCCGTCCAGCGCCACCACGTAGCGCGCCGCGTGTGCCGGGTCCTTGAGCGCGCTTTGCCACAGCAGCCAGTCGGAGTCGTTGATGGTGCGCATCAGCGGGATGCCCGCCTGCTGCACCGCCCCGACATGGTCCGAGGTGTACATCAGGATGAGCCCGGCCGGCGGCAGCTGGTCCAGCGCGCGCGCAAGCGCCGACTCAAACGGGATGCGCGTCCGCGAGTTCACGACCGCCTCACCCAGGATCAGCGGCCGCTCGTGCATCAGCTCCAGGTCATTCGCGATAAAGAAAAGCGCCACCAGCGCGAGCGCCGGAACTGCAAAACGAGGCCGCCGGACTCGCAGCCACGCCGCACCTTCCGCAGCCAGCCACGCCAGCCCAAGCGCAAACGCGGGCAGCATCTCCAGGCCGTAGCGCGTGTTGTACCAGCCGTGCGGGTACCAGCGCGGCAAAAAGATCGGCACCGACCCGTAGGCGACCGAGTACATGTAGAACGGCAGCGGAATCCAGAGCAGCAGCAGCGCGCCGCTCATGCCGCGCCGCGCCTGCACCGCAAGTGCGGCGCCCACGACCGCGCCCAGCATCACCACGTCGGTCAGCCAGCGATTGGTCGCGTTCAACTCCGCGGCTTTTGCGTAGTACAGCAGCGCAATGGGCAGGTTGTGCCATCCCGGATAGTGCCCGGCCCCATGCGCGCTTGTTTTCGCGTCAATGGCCCGTGCCGAGTAAGGGCCGCGCATAAAGTCGATCGGGTCGCCGAACTGGCGGGCGTTGTACGCCATCCAGCACAGCGGCGCGGCCAGCAGCAGCGCGGTGCAGAACAAAAATGCCCCGCCGGAGCGCTCCCTCCAGGAGCCGGCGCGCACGGTGTGGGAGAGGAGGATGCACCAGGCCGCGGCCGCGACGATCCAGCCGTCGTAGCGTGTGTAGACGGCGGCCACCAGCACCAGCGAAGTCCCCAGCAACGCTGAGCGCAGCACACGTTCGCGCGCCGCGCTTGGCGGCAGCTTCGACGCGCGCCCGTGCTCTGCGACGAAAACCGCAGCCCACACCAGCTCGGCGAGGAAGATCGGCTCGGTCATCGCGGTGGTGCCGAGGTACAGCAGGCCGGGATTGAGCGCGAAGAACAGCGCCGCCAGCAGCGAAGGGGCAACCGGCAGCGCCTGCCGCGCCAAACGGTACATGCCCGCGGACCCCAGCACATAGGCCAGCATCGAAGGCGGCGCGCCCGCAAGCCCGTTTTGCCACAGCTGCATACTTTGCGCGAAGGGGTACATCAGCAGGTGCGGCAGCGGCAGCCAAACTGAGCCAAGCTGCCGAAAGCCCGGGTAGAGAGAGTCGCCCAGACGGCGCGCAATGTGGAGGTGAGCGACCGCATCGCCGTACAGCAGCAGCATGCCGTGACGCATGCAGTACGCGAGCGCGATGAAAATCAAAATGGCCGCGGCGCACCCGACAAGCACGCACTCCTGCCGGAGCGCGCTTGGCAACGGTGCTGCTGTCGTCACGCGCACGTCAGTCCAAGTGCGACAGCGCGCGCAGCTCGTTGAACCGACCGTCGATCTCGTCGCGCGTCAGCCCCTGCACCCGTTCCGTACCGAAGCGCTCACACGCAAACGCGCCCATGGCTGCGCCGTAAAACATCGCTCGCTTCCAGGTCGAGGGCGTCACCACGCCCGACTCCGCCAACGCGCCAAAGAAGCCGCCGGCAAAGGAGTCGCCCGCGCCGGTCGGGTCAACGACCTCGTCGAGCGGCAGCGTGGGCGCGCGAAACGCAACTGTTGCAGTTCCAGACGCGCCGGCAAACGACCGTTCGCTGAAGAAGGCGGTTGCCCCATACTCGCCGTGCTTCACAATCACGCTCTTCGGCCCCAGCTCAAGAATGCGCCCGGCCGCGCGGCGCAGGTTCTGCTCTCCGGCCAGCAGGCGGGCTTCGCCGTCATTGATCAGCAGCGTGTCCAGCCCCGCAAGCACCCTCAGCAGGTTCTCCCGATGCCCCGTGATCCAGTAGTTCATGGTATCGCCGCCTACCAGCCGCGCGCCGGCCAGCTGCGCACGCACACGCGCCTGCAGCACCGGGTCGATGTTCGCGAGAAACAGGTACTCCGAGTCTGCGTAGGCCTCCGGCAGCTTCGGCGAAAAGGTCTCAAACACATTCAGCTCGGTCGCCAGCGTAGCCGCGCTGTTCAGATCGTCCACGTAGGAGCCGCGCCAAAAGAAGCTTTTGCCCGCGACGTGCTCGATGCCGCGGGTATCGATGCCCCGCCGCGCAAAGACCGCCTGCTCCGCCTCACCGAAGTCCTCACCGACAACCGCGATCACACGCACTTGCGTGAAAAACGACGCGGCCAGCGCGAAGTGGGTCGCGGCACCGCCGAGCACCCGGTCGCGCTTGCCGGAAGGGCTCTCAATACCGTCAAACGCAACGCTGCCCACCACCAGAATGCTCATTGTTTCTCTTTCACCGCGCCAGCTACGCGTTCAGGTATTTGCCGTACAGCAGCTGCAGCTTTTCGCGCGTCGCCGCCGGGATCGCCTCGCGATTGGTCATGATGGCGAATTGCGCGGCTGTCGCGCAGGCGCAGGTGCGCTCCCGCGGCAGCAGGCCGACCGCCCGGCGCACCACCTGGCACGCATTGGCCGTGTTCTGGTGCATTACGGCCATTACCTGCTCCACCGTCACGGCCTCATGCGACTCATGCCAGCAGTCGTAATCCGTCACCATCGCGAGCGTCGCGTAGCAGATCTCGGCTTCGCGCGCGAGCTTGGCTTCCTGCAGATTGGTCATGCCAATAATGTCGGCACCCCAGGAGCGATACAGGTTTGACTCGGCGCGGGTCGAGAACTGCGGCCCTTCCATGCAGACGTAGGTGCCGCCGAGCTTGCCGACCACCTCGGTCTGCTCGCAAGCTGCGCGCAGGCTCTGGGCGACTACCGCGCAGACAGGGTCGCCGAACGCGACGTGCCCGACAACGCCCTCACCGAAAAACGTGCCGACACGCGCAAACGTGCGGTCGATAAACTGGTCGGGGATCACAAAATCTGTGGGTTTGTGCTCTTCCTTGAGCGAGCCGACTGCAGAGACCGAGAGAATCTGCTCCACGCCCATTGCCTTGAGCGCGTAAATATTTGCGCGGAATGGAAGCTCACTCGGCAGCAGGCGATGCCCCTTGCCATGACGGGCCAGAAACGCCACGCGGCGCCCGTCGAGCGTACCTAAAACCAGAGGGTCGCTCGGGTCGCCCCACGGCGTCGGCACCTTCTCTTCGCGCACATCTGTCAGGCCGGGCATGGCATACAAGCCGCTGCCGCCGATGATTCCTATCTCCGCTTTCTGCTGCAACACTTGCTCCTCTATCCAATAGCAAAGGCTCAGTATACCCGCGGCCTCATTGCCGTCCGCAGGCAGCCCTGCCGCGCAAAAAAGCCGCGCAGCGGCGCGCTCAGGCTTGCTTGCGGCGCGTTCGCATTGTTCGGCGCGGCCGCCGATTGCGCCCCAATCATGCTCGCCATCACCTGCTCTGCCAGCGGCACCGGCAGGCTGTGGCTTACAAACACGTACCGGTCCTGCTGCCGCACCAGCACTGGCCCTTCGCTGGTTGTATCGGCTGCCTGCCCGGTCTTAAGGCCCGGGTAGCGCTTCGCAAGGCTCCCGCGATACAGCGCGGCAAACGCTCCGGCAGCCTGCGCCGTCTTCCAGCGCGACAGGTATACAAGCGCGATCGAAGCGGTGTCATTTTTCTCGGCGTCGCTTTTGGCCGCGCGGGACTGCGCCGCGTAGTACAGACCACCATCCCACGCCTCGGCCGCATCGGCTCCCGCACCTTTATCTACAAGAGCCTCGGCCAGCATGCGCACATCGAGCGCACCCATCACGCCAACGTCATACGGTGCCCAGCCGGCATCCAGCAGCGGGTGCAGATCGGGCATAGCCAGCAGGGGCGCGTGCCCGCCTCGCCAGTAAAAGTCCGGGTGCAGGATCTCATACGATGTCTCAGGCGGCCGATTAAGAGCATCCGCAAACGCGGCGTCGGTACCGTGCGCCTGCAGCAGCTTCTGCTCAAACAGCAGGCCGTCGTTGTAAGGGAACAGCAGCGACTCGCGCAGCACCAGCGGTGCGCTCGAAAGGATCGGGGAATCGGCATCACTCGAAGTCGCGTTATCCAGGTCGCTCGCAGACAAGGTCTGCGTGCGCAGCGATCGCCCGCTTCCGTCCAGGCCCCAGTCCAGGTAGGCGACCATCGCCTGGCCCTCCAGCACCGCCTCGCGTGCCGTATTGGTCTCGTCGTAGCGGATGTGCGCGCGATCCTCGGCCGCGTTGGCCGCGGTCCCCTCGGGCCCGGCGTTCTCCCATTTATCCAGGTCAACGCCGCGCGCGTTCTGGTACTGGTCCTGCAGCGCGTGGGTCAGCTCATGGGCCAGCACCGGTTTCTGCGTGTCGGCGTCAATCCAGTCCAGCAGGTTTACGGTTTTCGTCTTGCTGTCGTAAAAGCCGGCGACCTGCTCGCCCAGCAGGCTCAGCAGAAAAGGGCGCAGGGCAAAGTGCGGCGGCAGCAGGCCGAACTTCTCCAGCACAATGGCCGAGCGCTCAATGCGGGCTGTGTCCTTGTCCTCATCCATCTTCTCCTTGAGGAAGGCCACGACCTGCTCCCGCGTCAGCAGCTTGCGCTTCACATCGCGATGCACCGGCAGCCCGGTGTCTTTCGCGTCGAAGCGCAGGATGGTGTCGACTGAGCGGAACAGCTCTCGCGCCTGTGCCGGGGTTATCCGCGGCTTGGGGGGTGTGGTGATGTCAGCGGCGGGCGCTGCGACCGACACAGCACCGAGGGCGCAGGCGAGCGCCGCGGCGAGCAGGGAGCGGGAAAGCAGCGGAAGGCAGGTAAGAGGCATGGGTAGGGGAGCCGGGCGGCTACTCTGCATGGTAGCGCGTGTACATCGCCGGGCAGCAGGGCGCGGGGTTGACGCCACCTATAATCAAGAGGTTGAGCGCGCCGCAGGCCCGCGCGGCTCACCGACCCCTATGACCCAATTAGCCGACCAGATTGACGCTCCCGTGTCCGCACCACCCACGCCGCTCGCCGACAGCTCCGATGTGCGAAAGACGGTGTTTGCCGGGAGAGAAACCGCGGCTGCTTTCTCCGATATAGACAGCGAACTGCAGGCGCTGCGAGCAGGCGCCGGCGTCTACGACCTGGGCTGGCGCGCGCGCCTGCGCATTACCGGCGAGGACCGCGTGCGCTGGCTGAACGGCATGGTGACCAACACCGTCAAGGACCTCCAGCCGGGGGAGCTGAACTACACCTTTTTGCTGAACGCGCAGGGGCGCATCCAGGGGGACGGCGAGGTGTACGCGCTTGCCGACGCTCTGCTGCTCGCGACTGACTATATGCAGGCGGAGCAGTTGCGGGCGCACCTTGACCACTTCATCATCATGGACGATGTGGAGCTTGCCATGGAGCCCGGGCTTACCGCAGTGGGCCTGGCCGGGCCTGAGGCCAGCTCGGTGCTTCGCCGGGTGTGGCCTGATCTTGCCCTGCCCAACCCGAGCCGGCACGTGCAGCACACTGACCTGCTTGTGGCATGTGAGCGAACGGGAGCCTACACGCTTTGGTGTGCGGACTCCGCTGCCGCCGGGGTGTGGTCGCAGCTGGCAGCCGCTGGTGCGGTCCCGTGCGGAGTGGAGGCCGTCGAGGCGCTCAGGATCCTCTCTGGCGTGCCGCGCTACGGGGCTGATATCCACGGGAAAAGCCTGGCGCAGGAAACCGGCCAGGCGCGCGCGCTTAACTTCAACAAGGGCTGCTACCTGGGGCAGGAGATTGTGGAGCGCGTGCGCTCGCGCGCCACGGTTCACCGGGCTCTGCGGGTCTTTACGCTCGAAGGCGACCTGCCGCAGCCGGGAGCGGCGCTGTTCGCACCCGGCAAGCCCGACACACCCGTCGGCGAGCTGACCAGCATCACACGCGTGTGCCTGCCGGAGCTCTCGCGCACCACCTACGCGCTGGGCACCGTGCGAAGCGAGGCCGCCGGTGAACCGCTCAGCTACGCAGGCGGCACTGCAACAACGCTCCCGCAGCCGCCGCTGAAACGTGACTGAGCCTGAACGTAAGTGAAAGGACGAGCCGCCATGGCAGAAAAGCCGCCAGCATTTGTTGTTGTTGATAAGCGCAAGTTCACCTCCGAGGGCGACATCCGCGAAGGCTTCGTGGAGCCGGAGCGCCCGGTTGAGCCGGCACCTGCCCCTGTGTCTGCAGTGGAAGAGCCAACCGGCGCCAAGGTCGTGACCATGCCGGCTCCCGCAACCGAAGTGGGTGCGGACGACCTGGGCGACGAGGAGATGGGCGGATCGCTTGCGCCGCTTGGTGCTGCCGGGATGGACCTCGCCGGAGGCGACGCCTACGGCGACGCGGCGGCACTCGGGAACGAGGACGACCTGCTCGGCTTTGGCCCCGACGGCGGTCCAATTGGCGAGCCGCGCAGCGCCGCTGAAACCGCGGCACAGGACCGTGCCTACCAGCAAAGCAGCCGCGAGCTCGATGCGCTGCTGCGGCAGGCGAACCCGGGCATGCAAGCCCCGGGCGTCGTTGCGTTTGAGCACATCGTGCAAAGCTTTTACCTGTCGGCCATCATGGCGATGGGTGCCGGTACCGAGCCGGGGCAAAAGCCGCGCATCGACATCGTCGGTGCCCGGCAGTCGATCGACATGCTCACCGTGCTCGAAGAGAAAACACGCGGCAATCTGACAGCCCAGGAAGCGCAGCTGCTCCAGGGCATCGCCTTTGAACTGCGCATGATGTTTCTTGAGCTCACCAACGCCATCAGCAAGCAGGCGCATCAACCTCTTCCGGGTCAGCCGGGTGCCGCGCCGCGCGGCAGCGGCCTCCGGTAGGCGCGGGGCAGTAGCGTGGGGCGAGCGGCAACCATCACCGTGCTGGGCAGCGGCACCAGCATGGGCATTCCCATTGTCGGCTGCGGCTGCTCTACGTGCACCTCGTCTGACCCACGCGACACGCGCACACGCCCCTCCATTGCGGTCTCGTGGCCCGTGCCTGGCGAGGCCGAGCACCGCGTGGTCATCGACACCGGCCCGGAGTTCCGCATGCAGGCGCTTCGCGAAGGCATCGCCTGCGTGGACGCCGTGCTCTACACGCACGCGCATGCTGACCACATTCTGGGCCTCGACGACCTGCGGCCGCTCACCTTCCGCTTCAAGCAATCGAAGCTGCCGCTGTATGCGGACGCGAGCACGGCAGAGGTCCTCGAGCGTATCTACGACTACACCTTTTCACCCGCCTCGACCTACCCGAACAAGGCGCGGGTCGCGCTGCATCGCATCGCCGGTACTGAAACGGTCGAAGTGGCGGGAGCAGCCTTCCAGCGCATCCCGCTCTTCCACGGGCGGCTGCCCATCGCCGGCTACCGGTTCGGCTCGGCCGCCTACCTGACCGATATGAGCAGCATCCCGGACGAAAGCCTGGCGCTGCTCCGCGGCCTCGATGTCGTCATCCTGGACGCGCTGCGCTGGGAGCACCACCCCAGCCACGCGAATATTGAAGAGGCTATTGGCTGGGTCGAACGCATCGGCGCCCAGCGCGCATTCTTCACCCACATGTCACACGAACTGGCCCATGCCGCTACGGAAGCGCAGCTGCCTGCGCACATCCGCCTGCTCTACGATGGGCAGCGCATCCCGGTCGAACTCTAGGCATGCTCATCCTGCACAGTGCGGAAGAGGCCTACGAGCGCCTTGGAACAGGCCGCCGCAGCGTTGTCGCCATCGGCAACTTTGACGGCGTGCACTGCGGGCACCGCGCCATCCTGGGTGAGGTTCGTGCGCGCGCCCACGCTGAGCGCGCGCAGTCGGTCGTCGTCACCTTCGACCCGCACCCGCTCCGCGTACTTCGCCCGGCCGACGCCCCGCTGCTCATCACGCCGCTCGCGCTGCGCCTCGAATTGCTGGCCGGGACCGGGGTCGACGCTGTGCTGGTGCTCCCGTTTACCGAAGTTTTTTCGCAGGAAAGCGCGCGCGGCTTTGCCGAGAAAGTGCTGAAACGTGCGCTCGGCGCGATCGCCGTGCATGAAGGCGACAACTTCCGCTTCGGCTACCGCGCCGAGGCCGACGTGGAAACGCTGCGCGCCTTTGGGCGCGAGATGGGCTTCGCGGTCGTCGCGCACTCAGTGATGCACCGGCGCGGCTATGCTGTTTCCTCCAGCCAGGTACGCGCTTTTATCGCAGAAGGGCAGGTCGCCCGCGCGCGCACGCTGCTCGGTCGAGTGTTTGCCATCCACTCCCACCCGGCGCGCGGCCGGGGCATCGGCACCCGCCTGCTGGTGCCTACCGTCAACCTCGCGCCCTATGCGGAGCTCAAGCCCGCGCACGGGGTCTACGTGACGCGCCTGCGCGTCGGCACGGGTGCGGAGGAACGCGTCTTCCAGGCCGTTACGAACGCCGGCAATCGGCCGACCTTTGGCGAAGACTCCTACGCGATCGAGTCTTACCTGCTTGATTACGACCCGGGCACAGCTCCGCTCGACCTTACGGAATCCACCCCGCTCGCGCTCAGCTTCCTGCAACGCATTCGCGCCGAGCAGCGCTTTCCCAACCCTGAAGCCCTGAAGGCCCAAATCTTCCGTGACGTCGCGTATGCTCGTCGATATCTGCGCCTGGCAAAGCGTCTGGCTACTTAATAGGGGCAAACCGCCTGCGCGGCTTGCGGCCACTTCGTGGCGGGTCTTCTCTAAAGGCAAGCCCGGAGCATCGCGACGGCCATAACGGCTCGCACCATAACCC
>CAXUDF010000031.1:0-27414 GCA_964249695.1 uncultured Acidobacteriaceae bacterium | reverse complement strand
TCAAAGCTGCCGGACTCGGCTTCGGGGGCGTCATTCAGGAAATCCCAGATGTTATAAAAGGTGTAACTCGGACGGGCCGAGTACGTCGGATCATTCAGATAGTAAAGGCGCGTGACATCGCCGCCGAACTTGACCGAATGATTGCCGGCGATCTTGGTCGCGACATCCTTGTACGTATAGGTGTGCTGGTTGAAAACGCTGGGGCCGGGCGCACCGAAAAAAGCAAGCTGATTGGTGCCGATTATGTCGCCGAGTCCGCCCACCTGCGACTGGGGCAGTCCAAACGGCTCCTGCGGATTGGTCAGGATCTCATTCCAGCGCCAGCCGGCATCGTTGGCGCGCGCCTCATTCAAAAACGTCGGCGAGAAGACGTGATTGTAGATAATGGAATACGCATCGTTAATCTGTTCGTGGTGGTACAGGTTATACGCGCGTACTTCGCCCTGGTAGTTGGTAATGGAGAGCGGGACCCAATAAATAGCGAAGGCTATGTGGTCGTTCTTCGAGATATCCGAGTCAAGGCGCCCGTTGTACTGGCTGCCGACCGTGGAGGTCGGATTGACCGTATTGTAGAGCGCAACATCCGCGACGTTGGCGAGCCCGCCGCCAGTGCCGGGATTGGTGGTGCTTTGCCAGCTCAGATCCTGCGTACCGAGCGGCTGCTTCAGCGGCGAGCCCAGGTTCAGTCCCTGGTTCTGGATCGTGCGGCAGTTCACGTTCTCGACAAAGCCCGCATCGGCACAGGTCTGATTCACGATGGATGAAGCAGCGACACCCGCGCCGGGGAAGCCGAGGTACTGCGAAGCGATGCTGCCTGCCGGAGCCAGCGCGCGAAAGCCTGCAGTCTCATACCAGTTTGTCGCTGTGGTCGCGGCATTGTTGCGCTGCGTCTCATACGCGAAAAACGCGAAGACCTTGTTGTGCAGGATGGGCCCGCCGACGCTGCCGCCGAACTGGTTGGCCCGCTCTTCGTCGCGCAGCAGGCCGCGTGCCGCCGGGCTGCCCGCATTAAACGAACCGGAGCCGTTGTAGCGCTGATAAGCGTTCAAGCCAGGGCGGTTCGCCCGAAAAAACCCGCTGCCATGGAACTGGTTGGTCCCGGTCTGCGAGGTGATCTCGACTTGCGCGCCGCTAAAGCGCCCATTCTCCGCGTCATACGCGTTTGACACGACCTTGACACTGCCGACCGAGTCCTCGCTCGGCGTAATGATTGAAGTACCGCCCCACACCGCGCTCACCGTGCTGATGCCGTCAATCTGGATGCTGTTGTTCTCGTTTTGGCCGCCGTTGGCATTTGCCTGCGGACCATTCTCGGTCTGAAAAATGCCGCTGCCGCTGCCGCTCCCGCCTGGGCCCGTGGTGCCGGGCAGGTTGTGCGAGCCGCCGCCGGCGCCCTGCGAGCCGTCACCGAAAACTCCGGGCGCCAGCTGCACCAGCTGGAAGACGTCGCGCCCCGCGGAAGGCAGGTGCTGAATCTGGTTTTCATCGACCGTACCGCTGGTGGAGGCGGTCTCGGTGTCGAGCGGGGCTACCTGGCTGCCGAGCACATCGACTGTTGTGGACACGTTGCCGAGCTGCAGCTGTACGTTGACCGCGTTAGCCTGCTCGGGAATCAATTGGAGGTCCTGAACAACCTGCTGCTGAAAGCCGGGCGCTTCCACTTTGAGCTGGTAGTGATCCGGCGCGAGCGCGTTGAAGTTATAAGTTCCGCTAGCGTTTGAGGTCGCGGTCAGCAGCTTGTTGGTGTCAGTGTCGGTAAGGCTCAGGACGGCTCCGGGCACGACCGCGCCGCCCGGATCGGTAACCGTGCCCTGGATGGAAGCGCGGAACTGCGCGTGAGCTGTGGCTGTGCCGCAGGCGAGGCCGACGGTCACAACAGCCGGCAGAACGGCACGACTGTGGCGGCTGAAACTCCCTGCTCGAACGCGCGTATCCCTCATGTTGCCTCCTGATTACACTCGCTTCGAGGTCGTGCTGGCTTTGAAAAAGAACGCCGGCAGCAAGCCGCTGTAGACTGCGCTCCAGCCGCGCCCGCTGTCAACAGACGGTCGAGTCCGCGCATCCAGATGGTCATATCGCGGCTACGCCTGCGGCTTTCCTGAGGCTTGTTGGCACCTTCGAGCAGGCTCGCGCGGGGGAAGCTGCTTGTCTAGGCAGTACCCTCACAGGTAGAAAGCCCAGGGAGACGCGCCACGATGCTTTCACGTCGAGTACTCGTTCCACGCCGGATGCTGTGCATCGCCCTGCTTGCCTGGTGGTTCACGGTGGGCGGTCGCTGCTGGGCCGATCAGCACTTCTCGCAGGAGGTCTTTTTCGAGAACAGCCTGGCCGCGGGCTCGTACCCGTACAGCAAAGGGACGGTGTCGCCCCCGAGCACGCTTGCGTTGGTAAACGGCAAGCTCCCGGTAGAGACCCTCACCTTTGTGAGCGGGCCCAATGCGCTTGCGCTGCACTGGACTTCTGCAAGGGAAGGCAGCTGGGATGCGGAGATCAGGCTATACCAGTGGCGCAACCGGATTGTGGACTGGCAGGGCGACAGCCTGTGGGTCTGGCTGTGGAGCGAGGAGCCGTTGGCCGGCGCGGACCTGCCGCAGATCGCGCTGGCAGACCTGGACGAGGGCCATACAGCGCCTGTGCCGCTCGGGAACTTTGTAGAGCGGCTGGAACCGCGGCGCTGGACGCGCGTGCGGCTGCCGTTCGCTCGCTTTCGGAGCACCTCGCTGAAGCCGTTCGCGGCGCATCGGCTCGGCTGGATCGTGCTGGCGCAGGGCGCGGCCGACGGCAAAGCGCATACGCTGTACGTGGATGACATTCGCATCGAGAGTGAGGGCCCAGACACACCCCCCAAGCCGCCTCGCGCGCTCACAGCTCGAGGCTACGAGCAGCACGTGGATCTGCAATGGACGAGCGCCGATGACCCGAGCGTTGCCCAGTACGTCATTTACCGATCGCTGGGCGGTGCGCCGTACCAGGCCATCGGTGTGCAGCGGTATGGGGTCAACCGCTACGCGGACTACCTGGGCAACGCGCACGCCACGGCGGCTTACAAGGTCGCCGCGCGCACGTCGGCGCTGGCCGAGTCGGCCCTGACCGAATCTGCCACGGCGAGCACCCACCCGATGACCGACGACGAGCTGCTCACCATGGTCGAGGAGGCGAGCTTTCGCTACTACTGGGAGGCTGCGGAGCCGGTGTCCGGGATGGCTCGCGAGTCGCAGCCGGGGGCGGACGACCTGGTCGCGGTGGGCGCGAGCGGCTTCGGCGTGATGGCCACGGTGGTCGGTGTCGAGCGGGGCTTCATCACGCGCGAGCAGGGCGTAGACAGGATGCTGAGGATCGCGCGCTTCCTGGACCGCGCTGACCGCTACCACGGCGCGTGGCCTCACTTTCTAAGCGGCTCCACGGGGCGCACGGTTGCCGTGTTCGGGATCTACGATGACGGCGCGGACCTGGTGGAAACCTCCTTCCTGATGCAGGGTTTGCTGGCCGCGCGGCAGTACTTTGCGGCGGACACCGCGCCCGAACGCGAACTACGCGACCGCATCACTGCCCTGTGGCGCGGCGTGGAGTGGGACTGGTTTGCCGCGACGCCCAGGCACGACGCGCTCTACTGGCACTGGTCGCCTGTCTACGGCTTCCACATCGCGAACCGCCTGCAGGGCTGGAACGAGGTGATGATCACCTACCTGCTTGCCATTGCCTCGCCGACGCATGGGGTGCCGGCAAGCCTGTACTGGACCGGCTACGCACGGCAAGGAACCGGTGAGCCCTACGGCATCAGGAAGAACTATTTCGGCATCGAGCTGACGCAGGGGTATGTTGAGGGGTCGCCCGGGCCTTTGTTTTTCACGCAGTACTCGTACCTGGGCTATGACCCTCGCGGTGTTCGGGATACGTACTCCGACTACTTTCGCAATAACGTCAACGAGTCGCGTGTGAGCCAGGCGTACTCGGTCGCCAACCCGGGTCACTTCAAGGGATACGGCGGCGACAGCTGGGGGCTAACGGCCGTGGACGGGCCGAAAGACCACTATGCCGAGTACAAGCCATTTGTCACCGACGACGGCACACTTGCGCCGACCGGGGCAATCAGCGCTTACGCGTACACGCCGCAGGCGTCGCTCGCCGCCGTAAAGCATTGGTACCGCGACCTGGGAGCACAGCTGTGGAGCGTTTATGGATTTCGGGACGCGTTTAACCAGCAGGAGGACTGGTACTCAGGCATCACCATGGGGCTGAATCAGGCACCCCAGGTGGTGATGATCGAGAACGGGCGTACAGGCCTTCTATGGCGCTGTTTCATGGCGAACCGGGAGGTCCGGCCAATGCAGCGCGCGATCGGCCTGAAGCCCGATTGACACTTGATCGATCCCAGCCTGCCTCGCACTGGCGCGCGAGTGCGGTTCGCGGCGCATCTGAGCTAGCCTGACGCACAAGCTCTATAGACCTGATCTGAGAACAATGAAGGAGCAGCCCATGAGCAGCAAATCGAACGACGAGCTTCTAAGCGCAGGTGGTTTTCGCCTGGACACCGACATGACAGAGGAAGCCGAGGCCCAGGCTGAGGAGATCGCCCGGCTGGAAGGACTCAAGACTCCCACGCCGCAGGACGAAGAGCGGCTTCGCTTTCTCAAGGGCGAGTAGGCCGGCCGGTTACAAGCCGGTTGAGCCGGTCGCCAGCGGCAGCCGCAGCTCCGCGTCTGTGCCGCCTTCACGGTTCGTCAGGGTCGCGCTGCCTCCGTGTGCTTCCACTATTTGCTTGACTAGAAATAAGCCGATGCCGGTGCCGCTTTGCTTTGTGGTGTAGAAGGGCACAAACAGGTTCGACGGGTTTGCAATCCCCTGCCCTGAATCGTGAACGCGCACGGTAACAAACGATGCTTCCACACTCCACGACAAGCTCAACTCGGGTGCCACTCCTTCGTTGGCCAGCGCCGCCTCTGCGCCGTTACGCAGCAGGTTAATGACCGCCTGCGCGAGCTGATCCTTGTCAGCCAGCAGCGTGACCGCAGGTCCATCCTCAAGCCGTACCGGCACGCGCACTTCAAGCGGCACCAGCTGCCGCAGGAAAGGGGCAAGCAGAAGCGGTTCGCTCCTGGGCGGCGCCAGCTGCGCCAGTTCGCGGTAGGCCGCTAGAAAGCGATTCAGCGACTCGGCACGCTGTTCTATCACTTCGAGGGGGCGATCGAACTCGTCAGGCGCTGCTCCCGTCCGGAGCATGTACCGCAGCGAGCCGGCGAGCGACTTGATCGGCGTGAGCGAGTTGTTGATCTCATGGCCGAGCACGCGGATCAAGCGCCGCCAGGCCTCCTGCTCTTCCTTCCGCAGGGCCTGGCTTACATCAGCCAGCAGCAGCAGGTCATGGGGCGCGCCGCGCTCACGAAAGCGGCTGCGCCGCACCACCCACTGCGTTGCGTGCGCCCCTGAAGCAGCTCCCGGAACAGGGTTGAGCGTAAGCGCAACGACCTGTTCGTCAGCCGCAGACAGCAAGTGCTCAATGCCGAGCGCGCCCGCGTGCCGGCCCAGCGGCCCCGGCGGCGGCGCAGCGAGGATGCGCGAAGCAGCCGGATTCAGCAGGCGCAGCACTCCCTTCTCATCAAAAGCAAGCACAGGTGCGTCGAGTACGTCGAGCACGCGGCGTACCAGCGCGGCTGACTCAAGCGAGGCCAGCCGCTCCGATTGAAGATCATTCGCGAGTGCATTGATTTCAAGCGCGAGATCACCGAGCGCGTCGCCGCGGCGAGCCCCGCGTGCGCGAAAGGAGTAGTCCTGCTCGCGCAGCGCGCCGACAACATTGGACAAGGTTTGTAACGGCCGTAGTAGCTGATCGGTGATGGCGGACTGCAGCACGGCCCAGCCCGCGACGAGCCCACATTCGAGGGCCGCGAGGGTGCCAACAGAAAAGCCGGCGCGCGCCGCCAGCACACCCGAAAGCGCAAACAGCGGCAAGCCCAGGAGCGCGAGCGTCAGGCGAAGTCGTCGTTCGTAGCCGAGGCGCCGGCGGGTGCGCCCCAGCGGGAGGCGCTGCCTAGGGCGCGATGCCATGCTTCTCCAGGCGGCGGTACAGCGCGCCCCGGCTCAGGCCCAGCAGTTCCGCGGCCTGGGTAATGTTGCCCTTTGCGCGGGCGAGCGCTTTGCGCACCAGGATGGCCTCCACCGCATCAAGGCTCAGCTCGTCCAGTGCCGAAAGCGCCGCTGCAAGGGCCGGCGCGCCAGTGCGCGCGGGTGCCAGCCCTAGGTCGGCCGCGTCTATGTCAGAGCCGCGCGCCATCAGCACAGCGCGCTCCATGGTGTGGTCCAGCTCACGCACATTGCCCGGCCAGCCATGCTGCAGCAGCATCTGCAGGGCGCTCGGTGAAATGCCCGCAAGCGTTCGCCGGTAGCGGCCGGCGTGGTGCGCCAGAAAGTGTGCGGCCAGCGGCGCGATGTCCTCGCGGCGCTCGCGCAGCGGCGGCAGGCGCAGCTCGATGGTGTTGAGGCGGAACAGCAGGTCCTCGCGAAAGCGGCCCGCTTCCACCTCGCGCGGCAGCTCGGCGTTTGTCGCAGAGAGCACACGCACATCCACGCGCGATGTTTTCGAGGACCCGACGCGTTCGACCTCGCCGGTCTCCAGAACTCGCAGCAGCTTGGCCTGCTGGCGCATCGGTACGTTGGCAATCTCATCCAGAAAGAGCGTGCCCCGGTCCGCCAGTTCGAAGCGCCCAACGCGGTCCGTGCGCGCATCAGTAAATGCGCCGCGCACATGGCCAAACAGCTCGCTTTCAAAGGTTCCCTCCGGCAGTGCGCCGGTGTTGACAGCGACCAGCGTCGCTTTCGCGCGCGCGGACACAGCGTGCAGCGTTTGCGCCACAACCTCCTTGCCGGTGCCATGCTCGCCGGTAATCAGCACGTTTGCGTCGGACGGGCCGACGCGCGCAATCGCCTGAAGCAGCGGCTGCATGGACGGTGCGGTCGCGATGAACTCCGGACGGTTTGGCGCGCGCAGCAGCAGGTTTTCAGCTTCCAGTACGCGCGTGCGCCGCAGCGCCTCGCGCAGCTCAATCTGCGTGCGCAGAATCGCGAGCAGGCGCGCATTCTCCCAGGGCTTTTGTACAAAGTCGCGCGCGCCCAGGCGCATTGCCTCCACAGCAAGCCCGATGTTGCCCCACGCCGTCATCACGATGACGGGCAGTTCGCGGTCGGCGGCGAGGAGCCGCTCCAGCAGCCCGAGTCCTTCCGCGCCCGAAGTTGTGTCGCGCGAGTAATTCAGGTCGATCAGCGCGGCGTCAAAGCTTTCGGTCGCGATCTCAGCCAAAGCTTCCGCTGGTGAGCGCGCGATCGACAGCCGATAGCCCTCTGCCTTGAGCAAGAGCTGCAGCGCCTCCAGAATATGCGGCTGATCGTCCGCGAGCATCAGGCGCGCCGGTGCGCGCCTCGCTCGCTCCGCACGCTCCGGCATCGTAGGCATGGCTCCCATTAGAGCATTTTCACATCTGCCACAAGTCGCTCCGATCCATTCGACGTGGCTTTTCTCTAAGGAAAAGCCACACTGACAGTCGCTGGCCCAGCGGCCTATTGTGAAAATGCTCTAAGGTGTGCTCGCGGGTGCTTGAACAGGCAGGGCCGCGGTGACGACGCCTGTTTTCGCGTCCTCAAGCGACACATGGTACGTGTCGAGCGTCGCGCCGGTGGCCCGCGCCAACTCTACGCGGGCTTTTTCGAAAGTGGTTTGCGCCCCGGCAAGGATCGACTCGGCCAGCGCGAGATCGTGCTGCGCGGTGAGCGTTTGCAGGTTTGAGCCGGCGCCCAGCTTCTGCTCCTGCCGGCTGATGTCAAAAGTTTTCTGCGCGAGGTCACGCGCCTCCGTCGCTGCCGTCACGCGCGCGCTGTTTTGCTCAAGCGCGTACTGCGCGTTGCGCACCTCGATGCGGATCTGCTTACGCTGCTGCTGGATAAGCAGCTCCGACTGACGATACTCCAGCTCGGATCGGTACTGGTCTGACTTGGCGACGCGGTTGCGCAGCGGGATCGCGACCGACAGCCCGACAAGATAATCCGGCGAACTGTTGTTGAACGCCCGGTTGACCGAGCCCGAGAAGTCGGTCGGCACCGAGGACGTGCTGCGCGCCAGAGGATTGTTGAGCCCGGCCAGGCCCGTTCCGCCGTAGTAGCCCTCCAGGTTCACGCTGGGCAGCAGAGCATTGCGCGCGGCTTTGCGGCTCAGGTCCTGGTTGCCCAGGTTGATGTCGGACTCAGCAAGCTCCGGCCGATCGTGCAGGGCACGGTCAGTCAGCACGGCCAGTGGCTCAGCCGCCTCACCGACGCCTACGTTGACGCGCTCGGTCGGCACCACCGGGATCTCCTCCAGCGCAGCATTATCCAGATTTTTCGTGAGCGCATTTTTGATCAGAGACTCCTGCAGCTGCAGCGTGGTTTTCGCAATGGTCAGGTCTTCATTGCGGCTCGCCACTTCCCCTTCGGCCCTGGTCACATCCATCGCCGGCAGCGCCTGCAGGGCAAGCTGCTTGCGGTCGTTCTCCAGCTCCTCCTGCGCAAAGCCGAGCGAGCGCTCCTTGACCTGCTCGTCCTGGTACGCGCTCACCAGGTCCCAGTAGATATTGGCGATTTGCGTGATCGTGTGGATGACCTGGTCTTTAAAGGCGATCTCGGAGATAGTGCGGTCGTTGCGCGCGATGCGCAGAAAGCGCAGGTTCGGTCCGCGTCCAAAACCGGCCAGCAGCGGCTGGTTGATCGTGAAGCGGTAGTAGCTGTTGAGCGCGGGCGTCAACAGTGTGAAGGGACTATTTTCTGTCTGGCGATTGTTGTCGAGCAGAAAGCTGATCGAGGTGCCCGTGGAGAACGACTGCGCATACTCGACGTTCCCGGCCGTGGTGTTGACCTGCAGCGAAGGTACGTCGTAAATGGCCAGGCTTGACTCGGGCTGAGTGAGGTGCTCGACGCTGAGGCTGCCGGTGATGATGGGGTCGAACGAGTTGACCGCCGTTCCCGTGCCGAGTGTCGAGCTGACCAGGCCCGAAGCACCGCTGGCCGCCCCGCCGGTACCGCCTGAGGTTCCGCCCGCACCGCCGCCCGGCGCGCCTGAGCCAAAGCCGCCGACGCCGCCGCCCTGCGTGTTTTGCACAATGCCCGCGTTGACGCCGCGAAAGGTTGCGCCGGCCTTGGTGCGCTCGATGTCGGCCTCGGCAATGGGCAGGTTATAGCGTGCGATGGCGATATCGAGATTGTTTTCGAGCGCTAGCAGGATCGCGTCATCGAGCGAGAGATACAGCTTGGCGTTGTTGCCGTTTGCGTCCCTGCGGATTAGCTGCTCGATGCGTGGTGAATTCGCGAGGCTTGCCGGCTGCAGCTCCGTCGCGCGATAGGTGTCCAGCGGGTTGTACGAGTGCGGGATGTCGAGCCGAAGCGCGGGCCCGGCATTCTGCGCGAGCAGCGAGGACGGCATGGACAGCAGCAGCAGACGTGCAGTGAAGAGACGAAGCAAAGCAACCCTCACCTGGACAAACCTCCAACACTTGGGGCGGCCTGCGACACGTGGCGCGCTGCAGACGCAACGGCAGTATCGGCCGTAAGCCAGCCGTCGCGCAGCTCAAGCAATCGATTGCCGTAAGCGGCGTTTACCTCGGAATGCGTGACCTGGACGATCGTGGTGCCCTCCTGGTTTAGCGCGAGAAACAGCTGCATGATTTCCGCCGCCTGCGCGGAGTGCAGGTTGCCGGTTGGCTCGTCCGCGAGCAGCAGCGCGGGTTTGTGGATGACCGCACGCGCAATGCCGACCAGCTGCTGCTGGCCGCCCGAGAGCTGGCTTGGGTACAGGTCTTTTTTGCCGACGATGCGGAAGCGGTCGAGCGTATCGGCAACCATCGCCTGGCGCTCGCTCCGCGGCAGATTTTTGTAGGACAGCGGCAGGTCGATATTCTCGGCCACCGTCAGGTCGTCGAGCAGGTGGTAGCTTTGGAAGACCATGCCGATGCGCCTGCGCGCAAGGTCGGCGCGCTGTTTGCGCGCAAGCGTGTGCACACCCTCGCCCGCAAGCCAATACTCGCCGCGCCACTCGTCATCGAGCATGGCCAGCACGTTCAGCAGCGACGATTTGCCCGCGCCGGACGGCCCCATGATGGTGACGAAGTCTCCCTCGCGGATGGTAGTGTTCACGTTGCGCAGCACAAAGGTCTGCTCGGCGCCTGATTTGTAACTGCGTTCGAGGTGTTTCAGGTCGATCATGCTGTTCTCGCTTTCTATTCGGCTCTAAGCGCTTCCATCGGCTCGACTCGGGCTGCTTTCCGGGCCGGCAGCAGAGCTGCTCCAAGGCAGGTAAGGATCAGAAATGCTGCGGCCCAGGCCACCGCTGCAACACTGCTGAAGAAGAGGTTGGGCCCCGGGCTTTCAGCACGGATCACGTTTTCCGTGATCCAGCGGCTGAGCAAAGGTCCGAAAAGAAGCGTTCCGATGCCGCCCAGGGCCGCGCCCGCCAGCGCAAGCGCCGCGCTGCCCGCCAAAACGGAGCGCATGATCAGGCCGCGAGTGGCCCCAAGCGCGATCCGAATGCCGATTTCGCGTGTGCGCTGCCCCACCTGGTAGCTGAGCAGCCCGAAGAGACCGATCGCGGTGAGCAGAACGCCAAAGCCGGCGAAACCCTCGGCGAGCTCTGTGAAGAATCTCGGCGCGGCTACGGAATCGTCGATGACCTGCTGCATAGTTGTGAGTTTGGCAACAGGGATTTCAGGGTCAGCCGCGGCTACGGCTTTTCGCACGATGGGCCCGGCGTCGAGGTTCGCAGCAAGCCGCACGGCGAAGCTGGTCGGGAACCATCCATTGAGCATCTTCGTCGCGTCGTCGGAAAGCTGCGCGATGGGCGCGTAGATGAGAATTTTAGGCTCGTCCGCCAGAGAATTGATGGGCGCATCGGCGACGATGCCGACAATGCGCCAGTCTTCGTTGCCCATGTGGACTGTGCTCCCGATAGGCGGCCGGCCGGGCCACCAACGGCGTGCTGCGGCCGCGCTGATGACGACCGAGGGCAGTGTCGTCGGACCATCGCTTGCGGCGAGGTCGCGCCCGGCGAGCAGCGGCAACTGCATTGTGTGGAAGTAGCCGGGCGTGATCGCACGGAACTCGATGGGCTGCCTTAACTGGCTGCGCGCGTCCGGGTAGCCGTTTTCGTTCAGACCGCGGTCGAGCGGCAGGCCGTTGATAGCCGCCGCGCTCCTCACCCCCGGCGCTCCACTAAGGCCGGAAAGCACCGTCGTGACAAAGTGCTCGGTCGCAAGGCTCGGTGCATAGCGCTCGCCTTTCAGATTCGTCTGGAAGACGACCAGCTTTTCCGGGGTAAAGCCAAGCGGCCGTGCCTGCAATCTCAAGAAAGTCCCAAGCAGGAGCGATGCGGTCGAAAGCAGCACGACCGCGAGACTCATTTGCAAAACGAGCAGAGCGCGAGCTGAGCGCTGCCGGCGCGGTGTTCCTCCTATTTGGGGCGCTCCGAGACGCAGGTGCGTTCGCTCCTGGGTGAACGCAAGAAGCGCGAGAGGAGCGCCGAAGAGAATGGCACTAAGCAGCCCCAGAACAGCTGTCTGTGTGAGCGTGACCCCGAAGCCGCCGACGCTGTTCAGCTGCGGGATAGGAACCGGTGAATGCGCGAGGAGAAAGGGCAGAAGCAAGCTGGCTACCAGCAGTGCACCGGCGGTACCGGCAAACGCAAGCAGAAACACCTCAAGGAAAGCGAGCCGGAGCAGGCGGGCGCGTGTCGCGCCGAGCGCAGCGCGCAAGCCGAACTCAGCAGCCCGCCGCAAAGCGCGTGCCGTGTTCAGGCCGGCCAGGTTGAGGCAGACGAGCAGCAACACAGCCGTTGCTGCCCAGCCCATGACGACCAGGCTACGCTGCACATCCCCGGCAAGCACGGTTGCGAGCGGCCAGATGCGCAGGACGGGATTCTGGCTCGCGTCACTCCTCCAGTTTTTCAGGTGCGGCAATTGCCTGTCGAGGTCGCGATCAAGGTTTTGCAGCTCGCCCTGCGCCTGCGCGAGCGAAATGCCGGGACGCAGACGCGCATACATTTCGTAGTTCGTCCCGATGTAACCGGGATCGCTCTTGCTGAGCTGCAAGGGACGCCACGCGTCGGGCGCGCCGAGCATCGTTCTTGAGACATGCACTTCGGCGCGGAAACTTGCAGGCATGACGCCGACAACGGTAACGCTCTCCTGGTTTAAGCGCACAGTGCGTCCGAGGATCGAGCGGTCACCGCCAAAGGCCCGCTGCCACAGGCCGTAGCTGAGCACCAGCGCCTTCGGTCCGTTTTGCCGATCTTCATCCGCTGCAAAGGCCCGACCCAGGCTCGGACCTATGCCGAGAGTGTCGAAGTAGCTGCGCGTCACGCTGGCGACGCGAATGCTGGACGAGTGCCCGCCTTTATCTGAGAGATTCGCGATGCCGCTGGAGTCTTCAAGCAAAGCCGTCGAGCTGTAGCTCCGGCTGTTCTGAGCCAGGAAGTCATAGCTCTCGCCGGTCTGGTTCGCATTTGCGTCCTCTGTGGGCCGGTCCTCTTTGGGCCAGGTGAGGGCGACCCCAACCAGCCGCTCCGGCTGCGGATAGGGCAAGGGCGCGAGCAGCACTTGCCGCACCACGCTGAACACGGTCGTCGTGACCCCGATGCCGAGCGCCAGCGTGACGATGGCCGTGAGCGTGAAGCCGGGCGAGCGCCGCAGCTGCCGCCATGCGTAGCGGAAATCCTTCAAGAGTGCGTGCATAGCTACTCCTCCCTCAACAGCGTGGCCGGGTCTACCGTAAGCGCCCGACGCGCGGGCAGCCATGTGGCCGCGAGCGCCAGCAGCGCCATGCTGGCGACCACGCCCAGCAGCACCACCGGATCCTGCGAGGTTGCCTGGTACACGATGTGCGCAAGCAGGCGGCTGGCCAGCATGCCCAGCGCCAGCCCAACGGCGGAGCCGAACAGGAGCAGGCGCGCGGGCAGGCCGAGCGCCGCTGCAAGCACCTGCTTGCGCCCGGCACCGAGCGCCACGCGCAGCCCCAGCTCGCGCAATCGCTTTGACACAGCATAGGAGGCCATGCCGAAGATGCCCGTGACCGCGAGCATCGCGGCGAGCCCGCCCATCACGCCAAGTGCAATCGTGGCGGCTACGGATGGGAACAGCTCGATGCCCATGGCCTGCTGCCACGAGCCGAGAGCGACCGGCAGGTCAGGGTCGATCCCGGCCAGTACAGTGTGAACGGCTGCTGCGGTCGCGGCCTCGCCGGCCCTTGAGCGAACAACAAAAACCGTTTCGCTGGTCGGATCCTGCGCGATGGGCAGAAACATGGCCGGGGTCGGGTCCTCGGTCATCGTGTTGTATTTGCCGTCCTCAACCAGGCCTATCACCTGAATGCGCGGGCCGCTGCGCGTAAAGTAGCGCCCTACCGGGTTTGCGGTGCCGAAGACCTTGCGCGCAAACGTCCTATTTACAATCGCGACAAGCGGCGCGTGCTCATCATCGTGCCAGGTGAAGTCGCGGCCCGAAAGGAGCCGCGTCTGCGCTGCCCCGAGATAGCCGGGCGAGATTGCGTAATTGCTCGCGTCCGCGGCCGCGTTTGAATCACGAAAGTCTGTGGTGCCGTCGCGATACACGTCCGTATCGGCGCTGCTCAGGCTCAGGGGGAGCTTGTTTGTAAAACCAACCGCCGTCACACCCGGAGTCGCCGCGACCGCGTCCATGGCGCGATGCCGCAGCTGCAAGGATCCCTCGCCGGCGTGGCCGCTCATTTGCAGGTCAAAGCTTGCGAGCAACGCACCTTTCGGCTCGAAGCCATAGGACGTATGCAGGCTGCGCACCAGCCCACGCACGGCCACCAGCGATGCGGTGAGCAGCACCGAGCACAGCACGATCTGGACGACCAGCAGCGCATCGCGCAAAGTCCAACGGCGTTTGCCCGTCACTGCCGCAGGGCCGCTCTTGATGACCAGGTAGCTGTTTTCGCGCCATATCTGTCGCACCGGGATTAAGCCGAAGAACACACCGCTTGCCACCGAGAGAAACAGTGCAAGCAGCGACACCCGCGCATCGGCTGCAACGACCAGCCTCACGGGAAACTCCGGCGACAGGCGCCACACACTCAAGGCGCGAAGCATGGCTTGCGCTAATCCCAGGCCGGCAACGCCGCCGATGAGCGAAACCAGCACGGCTTCGGTAATGAGCTGCCGCATGAGATTTGCCCTGCCGGCGCCAAGCGAAAGGCGCAGCGCAAGCTCCCGTGCACGATCTGCTGCGCGCGCCGCGAACAGGCTGCCCAGGTTGGCGCAGGCTGCCAACAGAACGAGTGCAGCCAAAGCCATCAGGCCCCACAGAAAGGCCTGCACAGGCTTTCCTAGCATGTCACCGAGCAGCCCTGGGCGCGACAGGTGAAAGCGCAGGTTCTCATCCTGCATGTTGCTTTTCGCCATGTGAGCCGCGGTCGCATTCACGTCGGCTTCGGCCTGGGCAATAGTGACGCCCGGCTTCCTACGGCCCACAACCCAGATCTCGTGGTCGCCGCGCTGCTCCAGGTAGCTGTAGCCCTCGATCTGCTCCTCATTCAGCACCGGCACCCAGAAGTCGGCGGAGAACAACAGCTCGGTTCCGCCGAATGTTTTCGGCGCGACACCAAGCACCGTAAGCGGGTGCTTGTTTACCTCGACGACGCGGCCCACCACGTGCGGATCGCTGTTGAACTGGCGCTGCCAGTACGCGTGGCTCAGCACGACATATGGGCTGGAGTTAGGACCGTGCGCGTCTGCCGCATGAAAGAAGCGTCCCAGCGCCGGTTGAACATGCAGCACGTCGAAATAGTTCTCTGAAACCTCGTAGAACCAGCTCTCACTCACGGAGCTCGCGATCCGGATCCCGCCCCGCTTGATGCCATATGCCGCCAGCCCGGAGAAGGTTCGATTTGTATCGCGAAGATCACGGTAATCCGGGTACGACTGCGTCGGGCTGGAGGTGTACAGGCTGCCGGTATTGCCGAGGCGGTTGAAGGAGACCAGCTGTTGCGCGTCGGGCACAGGCAAGGGCTGCAGGATGAGCGCGTTGAGCACGCTGAAGACGATTGCGTTTGCGCCCACACCGAGCGCGAGCGTCAGCACGACGGTAAGCGTGAAGCCGGGGCTCCTGCGAAGGCGGCGAAATGCGTAACTGATCTCGTTCCAGATTGTGTACATGGGTTACTCCGTTCTGAGTGCTTGCATGGGATCGACCGAGGCGGCGCGGCGCGCGGGAAGAAACGCGGCTAGAAGCGCAGTCGCTGCCACCAGCAGCGCTGCCGCGACAAGGCTGAGTGGATCGGTGGCAGACACGCCGAAGAGCTGGCTGCGCACCAGGCGGCTCATCCCGAACACAGCCGGTACCGCTCCCAGCACACCGAACCCCGCGAGCGTAAGCACGTCAAACAGCACGGTACGCGCGACCGCGCCACGGCTTGAACCAAGCGCGATGCGTATGGCGATTTCGTGGGTCCGCTGCGCGGTCGCGTAGGCGAGTACGCCGTAGATGCCGACGCCGGCAAGCACAGTCGCGAGCCCGCCAAACGACACAGCGAGCATCGCGATGAGGCGTTCGTTCGCAAGCGCGTCCTTCACCTGCGCGTCCATGGTGCGCAGCGCGCTCAGGGCAATCGCAGGGGCAAGCTGCTGCATGGCTCGGCGTATGGTCGGCAGCATCGCATCCGGTGCACCGGTAGTCCGCAGAAAGGAATAAAGACGAGTCGGCTTAGTGGCCTGCTTCAAAGGGCGATAAACGGTTGGCACACTTTCGGTGCGCAGGTCTGCATGTCTCGCGTCGCGCACCACGCCAACGATCTCAATGTTGATAGGAGCGTCACCGCCGCCGTCGGCGAGGCGGCGCCCTACGCAGCGATTGACGTCGCCGCAGAAGTGCTTGACAAATGCCTGGTTGACGATCGCAGCAAGAGGGTGACCGGCGATGTCGGCGCTTGTAAAAAAGCGCCCGGCGAGCAGGGGAATCTGCATCGTTGAAAAGAAGTCAGGCGTGACGAAATCCTTGACTACATCACTATCGGCTTGCGCTGTCGGCGTATACCCGGCAAGGGTGATATTTCCACCCGCATCGTCGCCGTCGAGTTCCGCAAGGTTGGAGCCTCCAACAGACTCAACGCCGGGCAGAGCGGCAAGCGTTGCGGCCACGCGGTCGTACAGTGCGGGAAAGGCTGTCGGCGCGTAGCCCGCGAGCGCCGGATCGATGCCGAAGGTGACAAGATGGCTGGTCGTAAAGCCGACGTTCAACGAGCGCAGCTTCTGTTCTGTGCGCACAAACAGGCCGGCGCCGACCAACAGCAGAACGCTCAACCCGATCTGTACGGAAACAAGCACCCGCCGAAAGCCAAGCCCAGCGGCGCTGCGGCCTGTGCCCTTTCGCATGGACGAGGTGAGATCGACGCGCCGCAGATCGAGCGCCGGCGCGAGCGAGAAGACGATACTTGCCAGCAGCGCAACTGCGAAATTAAAGATCAGAACACGCCCGTCGATGGTGGCCGCAAACGCACCGTAACTTTCATCGCCAAGGAGTTGCCGCACCAGCGCGTGGAGCGCGAAAGGCGCGAGCAGGATCCCTGCAGTGCCGCCAGCGATCCCGATCAGCAGACCTTCCAGCAGTAACTGCGCCAGCAGGCGAGTCGCGCGTGCGCCTAACGCATAGCGGAGAGAAAACTCCTGCATGCGTCCAGCGGAGCGCACCAGAAGCAGGCTGCCCACGTTCATGGCCGCGAGGATGAGCACAAGCCCTGCCATGGACATGGCCGCGAGGAGCGGATCCTGGTACTCCTCACGGCTGTAGGAGAAGCCGCGCGCGCCGGGCAGAAGGAGCAATCGGCTGCGGGTCAGGAACTCCTGCGTAAACGCCTCGGAGCGATGGCCGAGAGCCTTTAGTTCTTCAGCGCGCAAAGCGTGCCATAGCGGTGCAAGCGCAACCTCGGCCTGGGCGCGGCCTACCCCGGGCTTCATGCGGCCAATGATGTTCAGCCAGCGGTCGGTATGGTCAGTAAGTCGCGGAGCCTTACCCGGCAGAATAGCGTTTAGCATTGCCATCGGCACGAACACGCCCGGTGTTTCACCCCAGACTGCGCTGCGGAAACCGCGCGCGGCAACACCGACCACCTGGAAAGGGTGCGCGTTGATAGAAACTGTTGCGCCCACGACGGTCGGGTCCGCTCCGAGATGATCCTTCCAGAAATCGTACGAAAGCACAGCCACGGGCGCATCGCCGGGCGTTCGGTCCTCAGCCTGCGTGAACAGCCGTCCCAGTGCCGGCTGTACCCCCAGCACCTGAAAGTAATTGCCGCTCACTAGCTCGGCCCGGCTTAGCTGCGAATTGCTGCCGCGCACGACGCCGATGTCTGCGGGCGCTGTTGCAATGAGGCCTGTAAACGCCTGGTTGCGGTTGCGCAGATCCCGGTACATCGGGTAGGAGAAGGATTCTTCCTCGTGGTCCTGACCATGGCTGCTGGAGTGGCCCTCCCATGCTTTCCCCGTGCCTTCGAGCACAACAAGCTGCTGCGGGTCGCGCACCGGCAAGGACCGAAGCAGCGCCTGATCCAGGAGCGAGAAGATGGCGGTGTTTGCTCCCACACCCAGCGCGAGCGTGAGCACGGCCGTCACCGCGAACCCCGGCGAGCGCCGCAGCTGGCGCAAAGCGTAAGCGAGGTCGTTCCAGATCGCGTACATAGGCTTACTCCGTTCTCAGTGCGCGTAGTGGGTCAATGGACGCGGCGCGGCGTGCGGGCACGAGCGCCGCGATCAACGCCGAGAGCAGCAGCAGCCCGGCGACTACGGCCAGCACCGCCGGCTGAAACCCGCTCGTCTGGTACAGCGTGCTCGCGACGAGCTTGGCCGCGAGAAAGCACAGCGGCAGCCCCAGCACTAACCCGAGAAGCGCCTGGCCGAGTGCGGTTCTGACAATCATCGCGAGCACCCCGCCGCGGCTTGCGCCGAGCGCCATGCGGATGCCGATCTCGCTCGTGCGGCGCGCCACCGCATAGGCGGTCACGCCGTACAGGCCGATGGACGCAAGCACGAGCGCAAGCAGGCCGAACAGCGTCGTGAGGCGCACGACCAGCTCCTGCTGGGTAAAGTTCGTGCTCAGCTGGTCCGCGTAGGACTGCATTTTTAGGATGGGAATGTCGGGATTGATCTGCTGGAGCGCCCGCCGCACCGACGCAGCGGCTATGCTCTCATCGCCTCGGTAGCGGAAGATGAGATTGCCAGCGTAGTGCTTGGTGCTTTCTCCCATGACGCCCCGGGGATCAGGAAACGTCGTCGTTTGTGTGATCGGCGTAAAGTACATCGGCGCTGTCGGGTTCGAGGGCGTGCCGTACTTGGTGTCGTCTGCGACGCCCACGATGGTGAACTCGCCCGGCAGCCCCGGATCCGGCCCGAAATGCTCGCCAATCACGCTGCGGCCGGGGAAGAACCTGCGCACGAACGCCTGGTTGACGACCGCTGTATGCGTACTGGTGGCCGTGTCCTGGTCGGTAATGGGGCGGCCTGCGAGGATGCGCGTCCCGAGCGCTTCGAAGTAGCCGGGGCTGACGCTCAGGAACTCAGCGACGCGCTGCGCATTGGACTGGGGTGCAACGCCGGGCTGGAAAACGCCGCCCGCCCAGGTGGAGCCTGTCAGGGGTCCGTGCGTGGCATAGGCGAAGCTTTGGACGCCGGGCAAATGCGCCAAAGTGTCGTCAAACTGCCGGTAGAGGCCCGGGAGCCGATCGGTCTTGTACCCGGCCGAGGACAGGGCGGTGAAAACAACCAGCCTGCCTTCGGGCTCAAAGTGGAAATCCTGGTGCTCGAGCGAGCGCAGGCTGGTGATGAGCAGGCCGGCGGTCGATAGCAGTACGAGCGACATCGCGGCCTGGAGGATGACGAGCACGCGCTGCGGCAGCGCGCTCGCGTCGCGGGTGCTGCGGTTAGCGCCGCGCAGCGCCTCCACGGGGCTGGAGCGCGAACCGATCCATGCCGGGATGATGCCGAACAGGACGCCGGTGACCAGCGACAGGAGCAGCGCGAAGCCGAGGACGGGCAGGGAGGGCGCGGCAGACAGCGGGCTAAGCTCGACCCCGCGCATGGCGAGCGCAAGGATGCCGCGCGTGCCCGCATAGGCTACCGCGATGGCGAGAATGCCGCCGCCGAGCGAGATCAACACCGCTTCCACCAGCGTTTGCCGGATGAGCCGCGAGCGCGGCGCGCCCAGGGCCGAGCGCACCGCGAGCTCCTGCTGCCGCGCCATGCCGCGCACCAGCAGCAGGTTGGCAAGGTTGGCGCAGGCAATCAGCAGCACAAAGCCGGCAACCCACAGCAGCAGCTTCAGGCTTTGCTCGTACTGGTCGCGCAGGTCGCTGATGCCGCCCGGGGCAGGAAGCAGAACTGTGGTCTGGCGGGCAAAGGTTTTGTCGGTTACCCCGGGGCCTGTAAATAAGCCGCGGTTGCTGTTAAGCCACTGGTGCAGCCCGCCCACAATGCGCTGTTCAGTCACCGCAAAATCGCTGCGCTGGGGGATGCGCACCATCAGGTTGAGCCAAGCCGACGTGGGCAGCTTATTGAGTGGCTGGTCGGGGTCAAACTGCGGTTCCGCAGCAAGCGGGAGCCACAGCCCGGCTGGGTCGGCCTGGTTGCGCTCGCCCAGGAAGCGCGGCGCGGTGATGCCGACGACCGTGACCGGATTGCCGGAGAGCAAAAGCGTGCTGCCGACCAGACGCGGGTCGGCGGCGAACTTGGTCTGCCAAAGCGTGTAGCTGATGACAGCCGTCGGCGCGGCCCCCTCACGGTCGTCCTCGGGGCGCAGCAGCCGGCCCGCATAGGGCTCCACGCCCAGGACGGAGAAATAGTTGCCGGAGACATAGTGCGAGGCAAGCGGCTGGGCTTGGGCGTTGTCGCCGGCCCGCCGCGCACTCACCACGTCGGTGTTCGATTGCACGGCCGCAATGCCCGGCGTTTCCCTGCTCAGGTAGCGGTACAGGTCGGTCGAAAAGACATTCCAGTCATCTTGGAAGCCGCCATTGACGCAGCCGCCGCAGTTCGTTTTGCCGGCCTTGTATAACTGCTCGGGGTGCGCCACCGGCATCGACCGCAGCAGCACCTGGTACACCAGCGTGAAGATGGCCGTGGTAGCACCGATGCCGAGCGCGAGCGTGAGGATGGCGGTCGCGGCGAAGCCCGGCGACTTGCCGAGTTGGCGCAGGGCGTAGCGGATGTCGTTCACGAGATTTGGGAGGATGGTGGGCATGGCTGGTTACTCCGAGCGCAGGGCGGTCATGGGATCGATAGAAGCGGCGCGGCGCGCGGGAATGACGGCGGCAGCGAAGGCAGAAGCGAGCAGCAGGGCAGCGACGCCCAGCAGCACGAGCGGTTGAAAGCTGCTGGTCTGGTAGAGCGTGTGCTGCAGCAGGCGGCCGGCAAAGAAGGTAAGCGGCAGCCCGAGCGCGAGGCCAAGCAGAGCCTGCATGAGCGCAGAGCGAACGATCATGGCAAGCACGCCGGCGCGGCTGGCGCCAAGCGCCATGCGGATGCCGATCTCGCCCGTGCGCCGGGCGACCGAGTAAGCGGTGACGCCGTAGAGGCCGATCGAGGCGAGCAGGAGCGCGAGCGCGCCGAAGAGCGTGGTAAGGCGAACGACGAGATCCTGCTGGGTGAAGTTGGTGCTGAGCTGGTCCTTGTAGCTGCGCATCGCCAGGATCGGGATCTCGGGATCGATCTGCTGCAGCGCCTGCCGGACGGATGCAGCGGCGGCGCTCTCGTCGCCGCGATAGCGCACGATCAGGTTTGTCGCGAAGTGCTTTCCCTGCTCGATCGTTGTATCCCGATCTGTCTCAAAGCTGGTGGCCTGCCGAATAGAAGTGAAGAACATGGGCAGCACCGGCTCGCTCGGGTCGCCGTACTTCGTGTTCTCGACCACGCCGACGATCGTGAACTCAGCCGGGTTTGTAAGGTCAGGGCCGAAGTGTTGGCCGATAGCCTGTTTGCCCTTGAGATAGTGGTCGACAAACATCTGGTTCACGACAGCGACATGCTGCGTGGTGGGTCTGTCTTCTTCGGTGATGCCGCGGCCCGCAACCACCCGTGTACCCACAGTCGTCAGGAACTGCGGGCTGATGGCGCTGTAGGAAGCGCCGACGCTCGGGTCACGGTTCTGTGCGTCGCCCGGAAACCACACGCCTGTGCCCCAGTTGTTGTAGGCCATCGGGCCATAGGTGCCGTAGCCGACGCTTTGCACTCCCGGCAGCGTCGAGAAGGTGTCGTCGATGCGTTGATACAGCCCGGCAAGCCGTTCGTAGCTATAGCCCGCGGCGGGCAAATCTGTAAAAACGATCAGCCGACCTTCTGGTTCGAAGTGAAAGTCCTGCTGCTCCAGGTGGCGCAGGCTGGTGATGAGCAGGCCGGCGGTCGAAAGCAGCACCAGCGACAACGCCGCCTGCAGGATAACGAGCAGCCGCTGCGGCAGCGCGCTGCGGTCGCTGGCGCTGCTGCGGTTTGCGCCGCGCAGTGCTTCAACCGGGTTCTGGCGCGAAGCGATCCAGGCAGGCGCGGTGCCGAAGGCCACGCCGGTCACAAGCGAAAGCAGCAGCGCGAAGCACAGCACAGGGAGCGAGGGTGAAGCAGAGATAGGGCTGAACTCGACGCCACGCATGGCAAGCGCAAGCATGCCGCGCGTGCCGGCGTAGGCGACCACAACTGCGGCCAGTCCGCCAAGGATCGAGAGCAGGACGGCCTCGACGAGCATCTGCCGTACGAGTCTTGCGCGCGGCGCACCCAGGGCGCTGCGCACAGCAAGCTCCGCCTGGCGCGCCATGCCGCGCACCAGCATCAGGTTGGCAAGGTTGGCACAGGCGATGAGCAGGACGAAGCCGGCGACGAGCAGCAGCAGATCGAGGCTGCGCTCGTACTGATTTTGCAGGTCGTTGATGCCGCTCGACGCCGGCGCAAGCTCGGTGGTCATGCGATCGATGTCACTCTTCAGGGCGTCACGAAAGAACACAGGATGCGCGTTGATCCACTGGTGCAGCTCACCCTGCAGCGCGCGTTGTACCGGCGCAGCGGTGTGAGGGTCAGGGAGGCGTACCAGCACATCCAGCCAATTGGACATGGGGTACCGAATGACCTTGCTGGTTGGCTCAAGCGTCGGTTCCTGGGCGAGCGGCAGCCAAAGCCCCGGCGCGTCGTTGGTATTGCGTTCGCCGATGAACTTTTCTGAAGAGATACCGACGACCGTCACCGGGTGGCCGGTCAGCAGCAGCGTGCTGCCGACCAGGTGCGGGTCGGCACCGAACTTGGCGCGCCAGAGCGCATAGCTGAGCACCGCAGTGGGTGGCGCTCCTTCGCGGTCGTCGTCCGGGCGCAGCATGCGGCCGGCAAAGGGCTGCACACCCAGAAGCGTGAAGTAATTTCCAGAGACGAAGTGCAGCGCGAGTGGCTGTGCCGCGCTGCCCGCGCCAGCGCGACGGGCGCTTACCGTTGTTGTTCCAGACTGAACAGCGGCCATGCCTGCGGTACCTGGCGTTCCATCACGCAGGAAGCGGTAAAAGTCGTAGGAAAATAGGCTCCAGTCATCCTGCCCGCTACCGGTAACGCAGCAGTTGAGCCGCTTGCCAACTTTATAAATCTGCTCCGGGTGCGCAACGGGAAGCGAGCGCAGCATGACCTGGTACATCAGCGTGAAGATCGCGGTCGTCGCGCCGATGCCGAGCGCGAGCGTCAGGATCGCGGTCGCGGCAAAGCCGGGCGAGCGGCGCAGCTGGCGCAGGGCGTAGCGGATGTCGGCCGCGAGAGTCAAGACGATGGTGGGCAAGGCTGGCTTCCTTTCTTCCTGAATTAGCAACTGTAACGGTGGCAAATACCTACTCGGCGCGCAGAACCTGCACTGGATTGACTGAAGCGGCGCGGCGGGCCGGTGCGGCGCAGGCCAGCAGCGCGAGCAGCTCCATGCCGATGGCGAGCAGCGCGACAAACAAAGCCTCATGCGCGGTGCGGACCGTGAGCAGCGAGCCGATCACCCGGTGGAGAGCGAAGGCAAGCACAAGGCCAGCGGCGAGGCCCGCGAGCGAGACCGTCGCGACCCGCCGCAGCAAGAGCGAGACGACCTGCCAACGCTGCGCGCCCACCGCCATGCGGACGCCGATGTCGCGCCGCCCGGCTTCGACCTGCTGCGCGATAAGGCCGTACAGCCCAAGCGCGGCAAGCAGCACCGAGAGCGCGGCAAACACGCCGAACAACCAGCTCTCCATGCGTTCGAGCACCAGCGCCTCGCCGACAATGTCGGCCATGGTCTCTACCGGGCGGAAAGGCAGGCCGGGGTCGAGCGACTGCATCACGCGGCGCAGCGGTTCGGCCAGCGTAAGCGGGTCAACCTCCGTGCGGACCACCAGTTGCATCTCCTGCAGGTAGTCGGTACGGTCCTTCGGGGGAAGTTGCGAGATGGGATAGTCAGTTTCAGCTAGCGGCGCGCTAAACAAGTTCTGGCGCTGATTGCTGACAACGCCGACGATCTCAGGCTTGCCGTCATTGTCGATGTGCTTGCCTATCGGGTCTTCACCGGGGGCGAAGAACTTCTTCACGAATGCTTCGTTGACCACCAGCACCGGCTGCGATGTGGGCGTGTCCAGGCCGTCCTCGAACAGACGCCCCCGCAGCAGCCGTGTGCCCATTGTCCCGTTGTATTCGGGCGACAGAAAGCGGTATTCGGCCAACCTTTCCTGGTTGGGCGGTGCAGGAGGTTGACCAACAATCCGTATGTCACTATTTGTGCCATTGCCGGCAATGGGAAGCAGATTGATAATAGCGGCCGACTGCACGCCGGGGATTGCCCGCACCCGCGCGAGCAGCGGCTCATAGAAGGTATTGAGAACGTCACGACCTTTGATTGTGCCGGGTGACAAGTTCACGTCTTCGACCAGCAGGTGATCGGCTCGAAAGCCTAGATCGGCCGTGCGCAAAGTGGAAAGTGTCCGTAGCAGGAGACCGCTCGTGATCAGAAGAACCATGGCAAGCGCCATTTGCGTTCCAATGAACATAGAGCCGAGTCTCCGCTGCGCTCGACTGGTGCCCGAGCCAGCTCCGCCGCTCCGCAATACCTGCGCCGGCGCAACCGAGAGCAGTTGCCGCACTGGGAGCAGCCCGGCTACGAGCAGCGTAAGCAGCGCCGCGAACAATGAAGCGAGTAGAACCGGGGCGTTGAGCCCGACTTCCGACCCGCGATCGAGTGAGGCGACGAGCAACACGCGAATGCCGTGCAACAGCGCCCACGCGGCGAAGCTGCCGCCAGCGGTACCAGCGAGAGCAAGCACAGCGATCTCAGCGGAAAGCTGCCTCGCCAGTCGCACGCGCGAGGCGCCGATCGCAGCCCGTAGTGCCAGCTCGCGCTCGCGGCGCAACCCGCGTACCAGCATCAGCCCGGCGATGTTGACGCAGCCGAGCGCGAGCACCGCAAACACGGCGAGCGCCAGCACCTTCACCAGCCCGCCGGTCTTCCCTAGCGTGTACTCCGTGATCGGGACGAGCTGCATGCGCCGTCCTTTGCTGTCCGGTACGATCCGCGCGTAAGCGGCCAGCACACGCGTCATATCCGCCTGCGCAGATGGGAGGCTCACGCCGGGTTTCAAACGCCCGAGCGTGTTCATCCAGTGAGTTCCGCTTGAAGCCTCAAGGTCAGCTGCTGTGCGGAAGGGCGCGTAAGCCACGTCGCTCCATTGCAGCGGATAGCGGAAGCCGGCGGGCATGACGCCAATGACCGTCATGGGACGACCATCCAGCTCAATCTCGGAGCCAACCACATCCTTGTGCCCGCCGAAGCTCTTCCGCCAGAGTGAATAGCTCAGCACGGCAACGTCGTTGCGGCCATGCGCGTCCTCACCTGGCAGAAACGTGCGGCCCAGCATTGGCTGCACGCCGAGCGCCGTGAAGAAGTTGTCCGTCGAGTGCACGGCGTGGATGGCCGCCGGCCCCTGCGGTCCGCGCAGGTTCATGGTTTGGCTTGAGAACCCAGCAAGCGCTGTGAAAGATCGGTTGTTTTCCCGCCAGAACCGGTACTCGGGCGAGCTTGCAGGCTGCGTGTAGCCGGACGGCGAGCGTGGTACCGGCACCACGATTCGCGCGGAGTCGCCGTAGGGCAAAGGCCGCACCAACAGGGCGTCAAATACGCTGAACACGGTCGCGGCGAGCCCGACCGTCAGCGACAGCGTGAAGACAGCCGTCAGCCCGAAGCCAGGCGAGCGGCGTAGCTGGCGCAGGGCGTAGCGGATGTCGGCGAGGAGTGAGTTCATCGTGCCCCTTTCTGTTGAGCGCTATGCCACGGCGGCTCAGCGCAGGTGGTGCAGGCGCTACTCCGTGCGCAGTGCCTGCATCGGGTCAATGGAGCTGGCGCGGAGCGCCGGGACGAGCGTCGCGCCCAGCACCGCTGCCGACAGCAGCACGGCGGTGGGCAGGGCGATGAGTGCGAAATGCGCGTCCCGGCCGACACCGCCGCTGCCAGCGCCGCCGAACCCGGCGGCGAACAGGCGCGCCGCTGCCCAGCTTCCGGCAGCGCCCACAGCGAGCCCTGCGCCGAGCAGCCGTGCCGACTCCGCAAGCACCAGCCCGAACACCCCGCCGCGCGTGGCGCCAAGCGCCAGCCGCACCGCAAGCTCGCGGCTGCGCTGCGCGGCCTGGAAGGCGGCCAGCCCGTACACGCCAATGACAACCAGCAGCAGCGAGAGCCCGGCAAACGCGGTAAGCAAGGCCGCGTTCCAGCGCGGCTGTGCCAGCGACTGGTCGACCGAGCGGGCCAGCGGCACAAGCGGCCCGACCGAGGCGGATGCATCGAGCGAGGCGACCGCGCGGCGCACCTCCTGCTCCAGCACCGCGGACGGCAAGCTGGACCGGATCGCAAACTGCAGGTGCGGCCAGCCGGCATTGCCAGCGTCGTAAACTTCCGGCTGCGGCGGACTCGTCAATGTCCCGTCGGTGCCGCGCACGTCGCCGATGACGCCAATGATCTCGCTCGAACCGGCATTGCCGGTGACGCCTCTCCCGCCCAGCAGCCGCTGCCCCACTGCGCTGCGGCCGGCGAAGTAGCGGGCGGCCAGCGCATGATTGACGATGACGACCGTCGGCGAGTTCGGCTCGGTGTCCTGTTCGCTAAAGGTGCGCCCGGCGAGCAGTGAAATCTGCATGGTGCGCAGGTACCCTGGGCTAAAAGCGCGGCCCTCAGCGACGACCGCGTCATGCTGTGCGGTCGGCGGCTGCCCCGCTATGTCAAAGGTGCGACGCAGGCTGAAATCCGCCAGCGGCAGCGCCGTTATCGCTCCAACATTTTGCACCCCCGGCAAAGCGGCGAGCGCGCTCTCTATCTGGCGGTACACGCGGTCGCGCTTGCTGAAGTCCATGGCCCACGACAGGTCGATGCCGCAGCCTTGTATTTGCTCCGTTCGAAAGCCCAGCGGCGTGTGAAGCAACGCGTACAGCTCCTGGAGAACAGCCGTCGACAGCGTCAGCACCACCAGGGCCAGGGCGATCTGCGCCCCTGTAAAGACCTTGCCGAACCGCCGGGTTGTGGGTCCGGCGGAGCGGCCTCCTCGCAGGCTTGCGCGCGTGGACTGGACGGCCGGAACGACGCCGGTAAGAACGCCGACCCCGAGAGCGATGCCGCAGGCTGCCAAAAGAACTGCGGTATCAACATGCGGCTTCTCGATACGGAGTAGCGCAGCCGGCAGCTGGGTAGCGAAGCTCCGCAGCAGCATCGCGCCCACGGCAACCCCGGCAAGCGAGCCGGCCAGCACAAGCAGCGTGCTCTCCGTCAACAGCTGACGTGCCAGCCGGAGGCGCGACACGCCCAGCGCGCTCCGGACGGCGAACTCGGGCTCCCGCGCGGCGTTGCGGGAAAGCTGCAGGCCTGCGATGTTGACTGCGGTGACCAGGAGCACCAGAGCTACTGCTGCTGAAAGCAGCAGTAGCGCGTGCCGGTAGTCGCCAAACAGGCTGCTGCGCAGGCTGGTGAGCTCGAAGGCCCAGGTTCCATCGCTTTGCGGAAAAGCTTTGGCCAGCTGCGCCGCAAGCAGCCCTGCCTGCCGGTTCGCGGAGCCAACGGTCTCCGACGGCGCAAGCCTCGCGAAAACGCGCACAAAGCGGCTGCCGTCGCCGCGATAGCCCTGAAAGTTAGCAGCGGAAATCTGGCCCGGGTACCAGAAATCGACGCCGGCCGGCAGGTTGAACGCTTCCGGCATCACGCCGACAATCGTCGCCTGCTGCTCGCCGAGACGCACGCTGCGGCCGAGGATTGCGCGATCGCCCGAGAACGCCGACAACCACAAGCGATGGCTGATGACGGCGACCAGCGGCGCGTTGCGTACGTCGTGTGCTTCCGTCAGGGCACGGCCCATCATTGGAGGCAGGCCGAATGTCTGTATAAGGCTGCCCGA
>CAXUDF010000030.1:0-27987 GCA_964249695.1 uncultured Acidobacteriaceae bacterium | reverse complement strand
ACGAACGACCTCGACATCCCTACACTCGAGATCCTGGAAGAAGCGCTGCTCGAGTATCCCGGCGCCATGATCCTGGTCACCCATGACCGCTACATGCTCGACCGCGTGTCGAACGTCGTGCTCGGCCTCGACGGCGCGGGCTCGGCAGGCTCGTTCGCCGACTACGGGCAGTGGGAGGAGTGGCAGCGCGTTGGACGTACTCCGAAGGCCGCCGCCCCAGCCACGATCTCCGCGGCCGGAAGTGACAGTTCGAACGGCACTTCGAAAAAGAAAAAGCTCTCCTACATGGAGCAGCGCGAGTGGGAGTCGATCGAAGTTCGCATCGAGCAGGCCGAGGCCGAAGTCGCCGGCAAGCAGGCGCTGCTCGACGACCCATTGATCGCCAGTGACCCTGCACAGCTCCAGGCGGCGATGGCAGAAGCCGCCGCCGCGCAGGAGGCGGTCGACACGCTTTACGAGCGCTGGGGCGAGCTCGGCTCGAAACTGGCCTGAGTCGCGGCCCAGCGGCTGCGGATGGGGTGCAAGTGCCAGAGCAGCGAACGGGGGCATGAAGGACGTCACAAGCACAGAGCCGCTCTTCCCCGCTGCTTCCGGGAAGCCCGCCCGCGAAAACCGCGGGCGTTCGGCATCTGCGGACGAGCCTGGCTGCCGCAGCATTCTGCTACACTCACAGGAGTCGCGGCGGTTGTTTGTCGCGTCCTTTCCTTCCGGCGCCATGGTGTAACTGGTTAACACGTCGCCCTCTCAAGGCGAAGAGTACGGGTTCGATCCCCGTTGGCGCTACCAAGTACGAACTCCCTACAAATCAGTGCGGAAAGCAATGCTGGCGCGCCGGCTGCGTTGGGCAGTCTTGATCCACGAGGACGAAGCTGCGTTGACGCTTTGAAGAAATGGGAGTGCTCACTGTGCGCGGACGCTCTTGCGAGCCCTCGACAACGCGCATAGCTGTGGCTGAGAAGTCCATGGGACTCGGCCGAGCCTGGCGGGACTGAAGGGTTGACCTTGCCTCTGCAGGGGAAAGCCAGCCCGGCTGCGCTAGAGCGGAACTCACCACGAGACCAGCCCGAGCCAGCCTCCGCCTCACCTGCCGCTATGATCCGTCAGCGGTGACGCCCTTCATTTCTGAAAACTTTTTGATCCTGCTTAAGAAGTGGCGTATTCGCACGTCATGCTTATAAGCGAACAAATGAGGGTAAGCGATGACGACCGCCAGAGCGATCCTGCCGTTGCTGGAAAGCGGAGAAAGCCTCTCGCAGTTGTTCGGCGAGCACCATCGGCGCGTGCTGAACGCGGCGTATCGCATTACGGGCAGCGTCGCGGATGCGGAAGACGTAACCCAGGCTGTGTTCCTGCGGCTTATGTCTTCGAACAACTCTTCCCTGAGCAATCCCGGCAGTTACCTGCATCGCGCGGCGGTCAATGGCGCGCTCGATCTGCTGCGGCACCGCAGGAGCGCGGCGACGGAGCCGCTTGAAAGCGCAGCGGAGCTGGCAGACGCAGGCCCAGGCAGCCGGCCGGAGCGAGCGGCTGCGTCGCGGCAGTTGGGCGGCCTGCTCAGGCAGGCGATCGGGGAGCTCTCTCCGCGCGCCGCCGAGATCTTTACCTTGCGCTATGTGGAAGGGCTGGAGAATCGCGAGATTGCCGCTCTTTGCAATACGTCGCAGGCTGTGGTCGCGGTGACGCTGCATGGGGCGCGCGCGAAGTTAAAGAAGCGGCTTAAGGAAGCGGGATGGTGAGGCGATGCATACAAGAGATGAGGACCTGCTCGAAGCTGCGGTGCATGCCGTGCGCGCCGCAAATCTGACCGCAGAAGAGGCCTCCGCTTCAGCGCAGCGCGTGGCCGAGCGGCTGGGCGCGGCTGGCTTCACTGACCCTGCACAGCGAGGAAAAGGGAGCGCCGGAGCCGATGCGGTGGACTGGGCGCCGCCCGTATGGGAGCGTGCTGCTCCTGCGTACTCTCGCACAGGGAGGGCGCGCGGGCCGTTCTGGAGGATGCCAGTGCTGCAGTGGGCTCCGGTGTGCGCCGTGCTGGTGTGCGTGTTCCTGGCGTACAAGGCTTACTGGCAGGTGCCCCCGGGTGTACGCGCTCAAGTGCAGTCGCTGGATGGCGCGGTGTACAGGGTCTCCGGCACGGGTGAGCGGCCGCTGGCCAAGGGCGAGCCACTGCGGGAAGGCGAACAGGTGCGCACCGCGGGCGGCGCTCATGCGGTGCTGCGCCTGGCTGACGGCTCATCGGTCGAGATGAACGAGCGCAGCGTCGTGGCCGTCGCCGCAAAGGGCCGCGATCTAACGCTTGCGCTCGGCAATGGAGACGTCATCGTGCAGGCAGCAACCCGCAGCGCGGGACACCTTTTCGTAAGAACGGACGATTTGCGCGTCGCGGTTACCGGAACCATCTTTGCCGTGGATGCCGGCATCAAGGGCTCGCGCGTAGCGGTGATCAAAGGCGCCGTCGACGTGAGGCACGAGGGCGCGGACACCATACTGCAGGCGGGGGACCAGCTGGCGAGCAGCGACAACCTGGTTGCTGCGCCGGTAGCCCAGCAGATTGGCTGGAGCCAGGATCGCGCGAAGTACATTTCACTGCTGGCCCAGCTGGCCGGACTGCAGCATCGGCTCGAACAGCTTCCGTTTCCGCAGGCGCGCTACAGCAGCGATTTGTTGAACCGCGTGCCGGCGGACTCGCTCCTGTACGTGAGCATCCCGAACCTGGGTGAGTTCCTGAGCGAAGCGAACGCGCTCTTTCAGGATCAGCTGCAGCAAAGTCCCGAGCTGCGGGAGTGGTGGAGCAAGGGCGGCAAGCGCAATTCTGAAGAACTGACTTCGTTGGTCGGCAAACTGCACGAGATGAGCAGCTATCTGGGCAGCGAGGTCGTAATTGTCGGCTTCAACCAGGCAAATGGGTCGAAAGGCTCGCCAGGATATGCGGTCGTGGCGGACCTGCAAAAGGCCGGCCTTGCGGATCTGCTGGCGCGGCAGTTTGCGCCTTCGGCTGGCTCGCCGGGCTTTACTGTACTGACAGAAGAGACACTGCGCAGCGCGGAGAGCAAAACCGAGGGCAGCTTTGCACTGGTGCGGCCGCATGAAGTGGTCTTTTCAACGAATGTGGCCGCCTTGCGCCAGATGAGCCGCCAACTGGACGCGAGTGCGAGCGGCTTCGCCGACAGCAATTTGGGCCGGCAGGTCAGTGAAGCCTACGGGCGCGGCGCAGGCGTCATTGTGGCCGCTGATCTGCACCAGATGATGCTGCAGCGCGGCCAAGCGGCGGACAGTAGCGGATCTTCCGCGGGTGGGATGGAAGACGTTCGCTACCTGCTGGTCGAACATCGCGAGTTGAACGGAGAACCCGAGAATCACCTGAGTGTGCAGTTTGCCGGACCGCGCCAACAGGTCGCGTCATGGCTTGCGGCGCCTGCGCCCATCGACTCGCTGAACTTTGTCTCGCCGAACGCAGCGGTTGCGGTCGCAGTGCTTTCGAAGGATCCGAAGTCGATTGCCGACGACGTTCTGGCGATGGCCGCGACGGGCAAGGCGGCTCCAGGGCACGACTTCGCTGTGAACTCTGAGGGCATGGACGTAAACCTGCGCGATGACCTGGCGGCCGATTTCGGCGGGGACTTCCTGATGGCGCTCGACGGTCCCGTGCTGCCTACGCCCGCGTGGAAGATCGTGGCGGAGGTGCGTGACGCCGACCGCCTCGAACAGACACTTGAACGGTTCGCACAGTGGACGCAGGGCAGGAAGACAGGTGCGCCGGCTTTGACCATCAGCACGAGTGAGGTGGGTGGGCAGAAGTTCTATGCCGTGCTCAATACAGGCACCGGGATGACGCTCGCGGAGTACACGTTTGCCAACGGCTACCTGGTGCTTGCGCCGGACCGCGCCCTGGTGCAACAAGCCCTGCATACCTGGGCAAGCGGGAACTCTCTGGCACGCTCCCCGAGCTTCAAGGCCCTGCTGCCGCGGGATGAGAACGAGAACTATTCGGCGGTTGCATACCAAAATCTAAGCCCCGTGTTAACCCCGTTGCTGACGCAGTTCAGCGGGCCTAAGGCCGCAGCCATTCGGCAGATGGCCGCGGAGGCACGGCCGACGGCCATTTGCGCCTGGGGCAAAGACGACGAGATCGAGGCAGGGAGCAAGAGCCACCTGCTGAGCTTCGACCTGCTGAGCCTGGGCGCCTTGCTGAAGGGGAACCAGGCGGCCACGAAGACCGTACCGGAGTGACATGGGCGTAATCGAGCTGCAGGGACTGGAGGTCGAGCTAGGCGGCCGGTGTGTGCTCAACGGGCTCACCGGCGCGCTCGAAGGCCGGTCGATCGGGTTACTCGGCCCGAATGGCGCGGGCAAGTCGACGCTGATCAACACGCTGCTTGGCTTTCACCAGCCCACGCGCGGCGCTGTTCGGGTGCTGGGGCTGGACGCGTACCGCGACCGTCGAAAGATTCGCGGAGCGATCGGGTATATGCCGGAGAACGACTCGTTCATCGGCAACATGACCGGTGTACGCTTTGTGCGCTACATGGCCGAGCTTGCCGGCTTGCCGCCGAGCACTGCACTGGAACGTGCGCACGAAGCTCTCTTCTACGTCGGCCTGGGCGAGGTACGCTACCGCAAGGTAAGCACCTACTCGCTTGGCATGAAGCAGCTCATCAAGCTCGCGCAGGCGCTCGCCCACGGGCCCAGGCTGCTGATCCTCGATGAGCCGACCAACGGCCTCGACCCGCTGGCGAGACAGCGCATGATCGAGCTCATCAGGGAGGTACGCGCGGAAGGTAGCGTGCGCCTCCTGATCTCGTCGCACCTGCTGCGCGACATCGACGAGACCTGCGACGAGGTGCTGATCCTGAAGGCCGGGCGCGTCGCAGCGCAATGCAACATTGAAGCGGAGCGGCGCTCGAACCGCAGCTTCCTGGAGCTTGAAACGATAAACGCCACTGACCGCTTCCTGGTAAGCCTGCGGGCACTCGGCTGCGAGTGCGCGAGCTTTCCCGGCGGTCAAATCAAGCTCGTGCTGCCCGACACTGTCGAGGCGCGCGATCTCTACCGCATTGCCGCCGAGCAGAGTGTGCAGATCAGACGGATGCACCGGCGCCGCGATTCGCTGGAGGATATCTTTCTGCGAGCCATGGATCACGAAGGAGCGAGCCCGGCCGATGTCCGTCTTTAAACACAGCTACAGTGCCTACACCGGCGCGCTCACCTCGCCGCGTACGCGCATCCTGGTGCTGACTCGGTATGGCATGGCGACAGCCTGGTCGTCCAAGATCACCGTGGGCCTGCTGACGCTCTGCCTGGTGCCCTGCCTGGTATGGCTGGTCAGCATCTACCTGGCGAACAACCCGATTGCGCGCGCGCTGCTATTCCAGGGCAGCCCCGCCATCATGGTGGACGCCGCGTACTTTTTGAAGATACTCAGCGTCCAGGCCTGGATGGCACTGGTGCTGTGCGCCTGGGTCGCGCCGCAGCTGATCGCGTTTGATCTGGCAGACAATGCGCTGCCGATTGTGCTGAGCCACCCTATCTCGCGGCTCGGCTATGTTTCGGGCAAACTGCTGGCGCTCGCAGCCTACCTTTCGCTCGTCACCTGGCTGCCTTGCCTGGCGCTGTTTGCTTACCAGGGCTACGCGTCGTCGCACGGCTGGTTTCCGGGCCATCTGGGCATTGCGTACGGCCTTTTTGCGGGCGCGCTTCTATGGATCGCCTTCCTTTCCCTGCTGGGTCTTGCGCTCTCCGCATGGGTCAAGTGGCGCGTCGTGGCGACCGGCTTGATTCTGGGGTCAGTGTTCGTCACAGCCGGGGTGGGAGCGATCGCGTCTGCGGTGCTGCGCACCCGGTGGGGCGCGCTGCTCAACGTTCCCGTGATGATGTCGTCGCTCTGGGCGCGCCTGTTGGGCGCGCCCGAGGTGGGCATGGATCGGCACAACACGCCGCTGCCCATTGGCGCGATCCTGGCCGTGCTTACGCTTGCCTGCGTGGGCTTCGCCGCCATGCTGAACGCGCGCATTCGTGCTCGCGGCGTGGTGCGAGGATGACCGCAGCCGCGAACACGATCGTTTTTGAAGAAGTATCAAAGTTTTATGGCGAGGTGCTTGGCGTCAATCGCATTTCGCTGAATATTCCACCGGGCGTTACCACGCTTGTAGGCCCGAACGGCGCCGGCAAAACGACACTGATGAACCTGATGACCGGCCTTGTACTACCCTCCACGGGCCGCATTTTGGTGATGGGACTAACGCCCGCCGAGCCCGTCGAGTTCTTCCGCGCGGTCGGCTACTGCACGCAGTTTGACTCGTTCCCGCGCGGCGTGACGGGGCGGGAGTTTGTGCGCGACGGGCTTATGCTGCACGGCATCAGCCGCAGCGAGGTGCTGCGGTTGACCGATGAGGCGCTGGAGCGCGTGCGCCTGGGGTCGGCCGCAGACCGCAAGATCGCCGGCTATAGCAAGGGCATGCGGCAGAAGGTGCGGCTCGCGCAGGCAATTGCACACCACCCTCGCGTGCTGGTGCTCGACGAGCCGCTGAATGGACTCGACCCAATGGCCCGCAGCGAATCACTTTCGCTGTTCGAGGAGCTTGGCCGGCAAGGGATGCACCTCGTCATTTCAAGCCACATTCTGGACGAGGTCGATCGGCTGTCAGATCGCGTTCTCCTCATCACGGGCGGCTACCTGGTCGCCGAGGGCAACATCCAGGACCTACGGCAGGAAGTACGCGACAAGCCCATGCAGGTGCTTATCCGCTGCGACCGCCCGGAGGTGCTTGCAGCGAAGATGTTCAGCGAAAGCCAGTGCGTTGAAGCTCGCCTGCACGCGGACCGCGGTGGTGTTTACCTGCGCACCGGCGACCTTGACAGCTTCTATCGCACGCTGAACGAAGTCGCGGCGGCAGGCCTGGTTTGCATCGAAAGCGTGGCCCCGGCAGACGACGATGCCAACGCGATTTATCAGTACCTGATCGGTTCCGAAGGGAGCGTGTCATGAGTGAAGGCACGCAGGCGATTGCGAAGGGCTCGCCGTTTACCTCTGCACCCTGGGCGCTGTGGCGCACGCAGGGCTGGCGCCTGACGCAGATCGAGATCCGGCGCAACTTCTTCGCGTGGAAAGCGGGCTGGGTCTACGCGCTGGCCTTTGCTCCGACGCTTTTCATTCTCGGACATCTGGTCATCGACCCGCATCCGCTTTCCATGATGAAAGAGGACACGCAGGTGCTGGCCGGCGTCATCCAGTTTTACTTCCTGCGCCTGGCGATATTCTTTGGCTGCCTGGGCCTGTTCTCCCGCCTGATCCGCGGAGAGATGATCGAGCGCAGCCTGCATTTCTACCTGCTCGCGCCGGTCCGGCGCGAGGTGCTGCTGCTGGCGAAGTTTACCGCCGCTTCTATCTCAGCCATCTCCATCTTCAGCCTTGCGCTTCTCCTTGACTTCATCCTGATGTACGCCGGCTACGGGGCAGTTGGAAGAGCGTACGTCTTCGACGGGCCGGGGCTTGGGCAACTTATGGCCTATCTCCTGATCGTGGTGCTGGCCTGCCTGGGCTACGGGGCGGTGTTTCTCCTGTTCAGCATGCTCTTTCGCAACCCCGCGCCCGCCGCGATGCTGCTGCTCGGCTGGGAGTTCCTCAACCCCGTCTTCCCTTCCCTGCTGCAAAAGCTCTCGGTTGCCGCGTATCTGCGGCCGCTCATGCCGGTAAGCGTGGCAGCGGAGGGCATCTTCGCGCTGCTTACTGTTCCTGTGCAGCCGGTCTCTCCGTGGGCCGCGGTGACGGGGCTTTTGCTGCTGACCATCGCCGTGCTGTGCTACTCGTGCTATCGCATGCGCAGGCTTGAGATTCGCTACACCACGGAGTAGGCAGATAGCAAGTAAGTCGGCGCGGCTCTCCTTGCGAGCTTTAGTAGACAATCAGATCCTTTGGAGGCTTTTGTTTCAAGTCTTCAAGCCGCCGCTGAAGATCGGAGGCATGGATTTCGAGCTTGTGGCCGTCCGGGTCGAGGAAGTAGAAGGACCTGCCATGACTATGGTTCTCCTGCCATCGAACTACACCAGCATCCTGCAGCCGCTTGTACATGCCGTCGAAGTGTTCGGACTGCACTGTGAACGCGAAGTGCGTGTACTCCGGCAAGGGTCCGGCTCGAGTGTCAGGATCGAGCGTGAGGCAGATCCAGTCGGCACCAGCCAGCAAGTAGGCCCCTTTGTACCATCGTGCGACAGCCTGCAAGCCGAGCAGCTCCGCGTAGAAGCGGAAAGACCGCTCAAGGTCTTTCACGGCGAGAGTGGTGTGATTCAGTCCGGCAATCATGGGCGCAACTCCTCACAAAGACCTTTGCGGCGGCTCAGATACAGTCGACCGCTAAGCACTAGTGTCCGAGCTCGTCGTGCTTGTGATAGTTGGGGTAGGGCGGTATCGGGAACACCTGCGGGGGATGCTTTTTGAGATCCTCCATGACCAGTGCAACAGCCCGCTCCAACTGGGGGTCGTGGCCCTCCGCGACGAGCTTCGGGTCGTCTTCGACCTCTACATCCGGCGAGACGCCAATGTTCTCGATGTCGAACTTGCCGGCAAGATTGTAGAGGCCGGTGCGCGGGGCCGTGATTGTGCCGCCGTCGAGCAGAACCGGATAGCCTCCGATGCCAACCAGCCCGCCCCAGGTGCGCGTACCCACCAGCGGCCCCAGCCCGGCCTGGCGAAACAGCCACGGCATCAGGTCGCCGCCCGAGCCCGCGTTCTGGTTGATCAGCATCGCCTTGGGGCCGAAGATCGCGCCGGTTGGCTCAGTCGCATTGCGGCCCTGCCGCGACTCGTAATTCACCATCGGCGTGCGCTTCAGCACGTCGATGACGTAGTCGGCGACATCGCCGCCCTGGTTCCAGCGGTCGTCGATAACGGCGCCTTTACGGTCGACCTGCGCGAAAAAGTAGCGGACAAAATTGTTGAAGCCGCCCGCGCCGGTATTGGGCAGGTACACATAGGCGATCTGCCCGCCGCTCATCGCGGAAACCTTGCTGAGGCTTGCCTCTACCCATTGCTGCTCGCGCATTTCGCGCTCGCTCGCAACCGGTACCACGATCACGTCGCGGGAGCCGCTTCCGTCCGGGCGGGGGCCCACCGTGATGGTCGTTTGCTGGTTCGCCAGGCCCTGGAACGCCTGGTACAGGTTGGCCGGCGGCAGCAAGGGCTTGCCGTTAACGGCAAGCAGGTACTCGCCTTCGTGCACGTTCACACCGGGCTGCGTCAGCGGCGAGGGCAGCGCGGGGTTCCAGTTGCCGCCGGCGAGGATGTGCGCGATGCGGTAGCGTCCGGCGTCCACGGTGTAGTCTGCGCCGAGCAGGCCGGTCCTGGGCGCGTCCTCTCCTCCTGCGTTTGGCCCACGGATGAACATGTGGCCGACCGTCATCTCACCCAGCATCTCCTGCTGCAGGTACGTCAAATCGCTGCGGGTGCTCAAGCCGGCAAGGTAGGGCTCGTACTTCGCGGAGATCTTCGCGAGATCGAGCCCGTGGAAGCCGGGGTCGTAGAAGAACTCGCGCTCGATGCGCCAGGTTTCCCGGTACATCTGCCGCCACTCGGCGCGCGGGTCTACCTGGGCCTCCATGCCGTCCATGTGGAGCGTTTTGCCCGGCATCCCGTCGGCCACGCCAGGGTTCAAGTCGCTCACCGGCGCAATTGCGTAGGACGGGCCGCGGTTGTACAGAATCTTTTCGCCATCTGCGGAGGTGACGATGGCGAGTACGTTGTGCAGCACCTCTTCGGTCTTCCGGGTTTCGAGCGTAAACCGCCATACAGACCGCAGCGCAGGCGGCCCCTCCGCCGAGGAGTTGGCTGCTGCCGGGCCTTCGCCGAGCAGCAGGATGCCGGACTTGCCCCGCTGCACGGTGACGTAGTTGCGCGCGGGAATGGGCAGGGCCAGGGTGCGCTGCGCCATGCCGTCCAGGTCGATTTTGACCGGAGGCGGCGGGTCTTTTTTGGCGTCGTCCTTCTTGGATTCGTCAGGCTTTTTCGCTTCGTCTTTACTTTTTTCCTCATCGCTTTCGGGTGGGATGGGCGAGGGCTCGTCCTTGCTCAGGACCGTGACGTAGACGCTCGAGGTGGTCGTCCGATTGAAGCTGCTCAAGCCGAAACCGTCGATGGCCGGCCCGATGTCTGTGCTGGCGGTAAAGAAGATATATTTGCCGCCGAGGTCCCATACCGGGCTGGTGACATTGCTGAGCCCGTCGGTAATCTGCGTGCTCTTGCCCGTGTCGAGCGAGTAAAGAAACGCCGCGTTCAGGTAGTTCGGCAGCGAGCGCGCATACAAAATCCACTTGCTGTCCGGCGAAAAGCTCGCGCTGTAGTCCGGTGTCGAGAATCCTTCGTTGATGCCGGTATCGATGCGCACCGGCTTGGGCGGCCCGAGCGCGGGGTCGACGTTCACGTACCAAAGGTTCAGCCGTTTGTCGCCGTACACAATGCGCCTGGAGTCAGGCGACCACTGCGGCGCGTAATAGTAAGTCGGGTCCGGCCCCAGATCAATGACCTGCGGCGGCTTGAGCGCGCCCTGGTCGCGCAGGTACAGCTTGTACTCGCCCGCGGCGTCGCTGAAGTAGGCAACGCGTTTGCCGTCCGGACTCCATGCCGGTTCACGCTCAGCAGCGTTGCTCGTATCGGTCAGATTGCGAGTGTCGCCCTTCTCGGCGGGAACGGTGAAGATATCTCCGTGCGCCTCGAACAGCGCCCGCGCGCCGGTCGGCGAGAGCCCGGCGTTCTGGATCGCATCCGCGCTGATTTTCTCGAGGTGCGGCGCCAGTGCGGGCAGCTCGCCATCGGGCGCGATTTCGACGGGGTGTTCCTGGCCAGTGTTGGTATCGAACAGGTGAACGGTCCCGAACTGCTCGTAGGCCAGCATATGGCCCTTGCCCGAGAGCGGGCCGGAGAGCGTTTTCAGGTCGAGCCCGTGATTCTCCACCAGCTGCTTCACCTCGCGCGTCCCCAGGTCGTAGCGGAAGAGGGTGACCGGCCCATTGCGGTCTGAGAGAAAATACACGGCGTTCCCGAGCCAGACCGGGCTCGTATCGTTCGAGTTTTCGCGCGGAATTTTCACCCGGTCCAGCGTTTTGAGATCGATGATCCACACCGGCTGTGTCTGGCCGCCGCGGTAGCGCTTCCACGAATCCTCCTGCCATTGCAGCCACGGGTTGTAGGCCAGGTGGGTGCTGTCAGGAGAAAAGCTGCCCCGCTCTGCCGAAGGCAGCGGGAGCACTTCCGGCAGGCCAGTGCCGTCGGCATGAACCCGGTACAGGCGGAAGTAGGTTCGGAAGGCATCCTGCATACTTGCGACGAGCAAATCTCGGCCGTCCGGGCTCCAGCCGGCAAGATAGCTGCCCGCAGGATGGAACGTGATGCGCCTGGCCGGGCCGCCTGTGATCGCGATGGTGTAGACATCGGTGACGCCGTTGCGGTGGGCTTCAAAAGCGACGGTGGTGCCGTCCGGCGAAATAGACGGCGCGCCCGTAACATCGCCCGTTGAGGTAAGCCGCCGCGCCGGGCCGCCCGCAATCGGCACCGTCCACACATCGTCCGCATAGCGCACGGCAAGCATCGTGTCCGAGATCGACGGCGCGCGGAACAGGCGCGGTGCCTGCGCGCGGCTTGGCAATGCGCCGGCAAGAGAAAAAGCGAGAATCGCGAGAAGCCGAAAGCGCATGCATCACTCCTGAGTGCAGGACTGGACCGAAGATGCTCGCATTCTAACGGCACCTAGCCAAATTCCAGGCCAGTACGCGGGCCGTGATCTTGCGGAGACGCGGACAGGCGGCGCGGGGATCCGCTTGCCGTGACCCGCGCAGAAATCGGCCGAAACGCGGACAGCGTTGTTTACGGCCAGGCAGAGGGAGCGGCATACTGCCAAAGGCATCACCGTGGACATACCCAACCGCAGAGGAAACACAAAGCGAGTCACCCTCACCGATGTTGCGCGCGAGAGCGGCTTCGCACCCTCAACGGTGTCGATCGTGCTCAATGAAGCACCGCTCTCGAAAAAGATTGCGGATCGCACGAAAGAGCAGATTCGCAGCACGGCAAAGCGTCTCGGCTACAGACCCGATGCATTCGCGCGTTCCCTGCGCAGCCGGCGCAGCAACGCCGTAGGGATCATGGTCTTCGACCTGTCGGATCCGTTCTGCTCACAGATTTTGCGCGGCATTGACCATGCTCTGCAATCTACGGGGTACCTGCCCATCGTCATGAACGCGAATAACGACCGCGGGCAGCTTGGGGGCTATTTCGATCTGCTGATGGAGCGGCGGGTGGAAGGGCTGATCGTGGTGGCGAACTGGATCTTTGAGCAGGGGCAGCTGGCTGAGCAGCTTCGCACCAGCCGCCTGCCGGCTGTGGTGGTGGGGCGTGACTTTTCCGCGGAGAAGATCGGCTCCATCATCGTCGACAACGAGCAGGGCGGCTACCTGGCGCTGCAGCACCTGTATGAGCTGGGTCACCGAAAGGTAGCCGTCATCCGCGGTCCCGAGGCGCTCAGCGACAGCCGCCGGCGCTGGGATGGGTGCCGGCGATTGGCTCAGGAGTACCGGCTGCCGATCTCCAAAAAGCTGGTGCGGCAGCTGCCCAGTGCGGTCGACCCGAGCTCGGGCTTTGAGGGCGGGCTCGCCCTGACCCAGGATCTGCTGCGTGCCGGCAGCCCATTCACGGCTCTTGTGGCGTTTGATGATTTGACGGCGCTGGGTGCCATCCGCGCGCTGCACACGGCGGGCCTGCGCGTGCCGGAGGACTGCTCGATCGTGGGCTTTGATGATGTGCCGCCGGCATGGCTCAGCACGCCTCCGCTCACCACCCTTCGGCAGCCCATGGAGGAGATGGGGCGGCTTGCGGCCGAGTGCGTGCTTGCGGAAATCAAAGCCGACACCACGGCAGAATCGGAATCTCTGCTGCGGTGTCTCCCGCCGGCGCTGGTCTGGCGGGGGTCAACCCGGCCTGCGCAAGCGCGCTCCGCTGTCGTTGACAAGCAGCGGCGCGCTCGGTAGCTTTTCTCCCAGCGGAGCGATTTGGCGCCCGTCGTATCGCCGGCAAAGCACCCTGCCGGTACGCGAGAGAACAGGCGCCAGCTTTGGGCAGCAATAAACCGGCAAGCCAAGGGGCCTGCTAGATGATCACCGAAAGCGCCCGGCAGCCCTCTCTTCGCCGCAGCCTGCGCCTGCGCGATCTCGTTCTCTACGGCATCATCCTGATCCAGCCGACAGCCCCCATGCCGAGCTTCGGCGTGATCTACCAGCAGGCCCGCGGCCACGTGGTTACGGCGATCCTCTGCGCGATGGCGGCGATGCTGCTTACCTCCATCAGCTACGGCCGCATGGCGCGCGTGTACCCGCAGGGCGGTTCGGCGTTCCTGTATGTCGGACGGGAACTACATCCGCTTCTGGGGTACATCACCGGCTGGTGCCTTGTTCTGGATTACGTCCTCAATCCGCTGATCTGCACCATCTGGGCCGCAAAAGCAGCGCAGAACTTTGTCCCGCAGCTGCCTTATTTTTTGTGGGCCTGCGGCTTTGCCTTGCTGTTTACGGCAATGAACCTGGGCGGCGTTGAAACCTCGGCCCGCATCACCGCGGGCATGGCGGCTGCGCTGGGGCTGATGCTGGTCCTGGTGGCGGCTTCGATCATTCGCTACCTGCTCCACCTGCCGCCCCAGCCGCTGCGCTTCTTTACGCTTCCTTTCTATAATCCCGAAACATTCTCGACAGGTGCCCTGCTGCACGGCACATCGATCGCCGTGCTGACCTACATCGGCTTCGACGGCATTTCGACGCTCAGCGACGAGGCGCACGAGCCGCAGCGCACCATCCCGCGTGCGATTGTCGCGACGTGCCTCATCACGGGGGTGCTTGCCTCGATCGAGGTGTACCTCGGCCAACTGGCATGGCCTGCGGGCGCTGTGTTTCCGGACGTGGATACCGCGTACGTGTACATGGCGGGCCGCGTGGGCGGCCGGCTGCTCTTCTCCATTGTGAACGCTGGACTGCTGCTCGCGACCATCGGCTCCGGCATGGCGTCGCAGCTGGGCGCGGCGCGGCTGCTGCTTGCCATGGGTCAGGGTGGCGCCCTTCCGCGCCGTTTTTTCGGCGCCCTTGATCCGAAACACCGCATCCCCCGCAACAACGTCCTGCTGGTTGGCGGCGTCAGCCTGGCAGGCGCCCTCCTGCTCACCTACCAGCTGGGGGCGGAGCTGCTGAACTATGGCGCGCTTCTGGCGTTTATGGGCGTCAATGCAGCTTCGGCTGTGCTGGGGTGGCGCCGCGGTCTTCGCCGCGAATGGCTTCCGGCCGCCGTGTCCACTGCCGGCTTTTTGGTGTGCGGCCTGATCTGGCTGAACCTGAGCGGCCTCGCCCGCGTGGTAGGTACTGGCTGGGCGCTGATGGGCTTGGTTCTATGGCTGCTGCATAAACGACGCGCAGCCGTATGACTGCCCTGCCGCGCCCGCATGCATGCTGCAGCAACATGTTGACTTGATGAATTTTCGTTGACAAGAGATTTGGCTGATTGTACGGTCCGAGTCATATTCAAACGTTTCAATGCTGGTCGAGCGAGCTTTCTGCCGATCCCCGCGACAGAGAAAAGCGACCGGACTCTGGATCGTTGCGATACCGACACATCCCGTAGGGACTTGACCGGAGGCCGACAGTGAGACGCGAGCATTTGCGGATTGCAGGTTTGGTAGCGGCAGCAGGCTGCGCAGCAGGTTCGGCGCTGGCGCAGGCAGGCAGGGGCGGCATCACCGGGGTTGTCACTGACGGCACCGGCTCGGCTATACCGGGCGTAAGTGTGCAGCTGCTCGACGCAGCGACGGGCGACGCCCGGCAAAGCGTCACCAATGCAGCGGGACTCTACTCGTTCATCTCGCTCAACCCTGGTAGTTACACCATTACGGCAGTGATGAAGGGCTTTGAAACGGTCTCGCAGGCGAGCGTTCCGGTCAGCGTGGACCAGGTGAGCGCCGTCAATCTCACGATGCCTGTCGGCAGCGCGAGCGAAACGGTGCAGGTGATGTCGTCTGAAAATCTTGGCGAAACCAGCAGCTCGACCGTTGGCCAATTGCTTTCGGCGGCGACCATTGACCGCGTTCCGCTGCTTACGCGCAATGTGTACGACCTGGTGCAGCTGAGCGCCGGGGTCACGCCCGCCAACGGCTCGCCCAATGCTTCAAGCTCGTTCGCGATCAACAATATCTCCTCAGGCCGCCCGGGCGTCGATGTGTCTTCCTACACGATTAACGGCGCGATTGAGGGCTCGGTCTACTTCATGGTCGACGGCAGCCCGCTCGGCGTAGCGGAAAACAATGCCGGCGCGATCATCCCGGCGCTGGAGATCCCGGAAGACGACGTGGACGAGTTCCGCGTGGAAACGCAAAATACACCGGCGTCATACCAGAGCGGCGGCGCCGGTGTGATCAGCCTCGCCACCAAGTCGGGCACCAATCATTTCCATGGCGACGCGTTCGCCTACATTCGCCCTGATGTGCTTGCCGGCAATGACTATTTCAACAAACAAAGCCAGATCGCCGCCGGCACGCCCAACACGGCGCCTAACTTTCACCGGTACCAGGAGGGCGGCTCGATCGGCGGCCCCATTCTTCATAACAAGCTCTTTATCTTCGGAGACTACGAGGCTACACAGCAGCAGCAATTTGACGGCTCCAACCTATTCACCGTACCCACCACGGCGGAGCGAACCGGCGACTTTTCCGCGGACAGCTTTACGATCTATAACCCGATGGTGGCTGACAAGGCAGACGGCACGCGCCAGCCTTTTGCAGGAAACCGGATTCCGAACCCGAATCCGATCGCCGTGAACTTCCTGTCGAAGTTTCCCAAGTGCAATCGGCCGAGCCCGACCACCTGCGACCAGGCGACCAACGGCGCTGTCAATAACTTGTATCTTCCCGGCGAGGATCCGACGACGGCGCAGCGCTTTGACACCCGCGTGGACTATGTGATCAGCGACAAGCAGCGTTTATTCGGACGCTTTTCCTTTGATCGCCTGTTTACTTCGGGCTTTAATGCCTTTGGCAATGACTACAACCCGTTCTACGCGCAGAACATTACCAATGGCCGCAACGTACTCATCGGCGACGATTACACCTTCAACGCGACGACGGTTCTGCAGCTTCGCTACTCCTTTACACGGCACTATGAGAACCAGAGCGGCGACCCGCAGCAGGATGGCACAAGCCTGACCGCGCTCGGCTTTCCGGCGTCGCTGGCCGCGGCCGAAACCTACCAGACCCTGCCTTATGTTTTATTCGCGGACGTAGGCGGCGGCATCGGCGGTACGGCGGACTTCAATACGTTTAACTATGCGAGTGAAAACAGCGATGCCAGCGCGACGGTCACCAAGGTTCTCGGCAAGCACGAGCTTAGTTTCGGCGGCGAGTACCTGGAGCGCTTTCTCAACGCAGGCCAGCCGCTCGCGCCTTCGGGCAATTACGACTTCGATATCTCGGCCACCGACCAGCAGACCGCTACCGGCGTCGGCGGCAGTGACTTCGCCTCGTTCCTGATCGGCATGGGCGAGGCACCGGGGGTTGAGAATACGAACTTCACCAGGGATCTCTTCTCGGCCGAGGCGAGCAACTATTACGGCTTCTTTGCACAGGATGCATGGCACCCGAACGAGCAGCTGACGGTGACGGCCGGCCTGCGCTGGGATATCTTCGGCGGCCGTACGGAGCGCCACAACCGGCTGGAGTACTTCGACCCGACAACCGCGGCCACGCTCAACGGCGTCAACTATACGGGCGCGGAGATTTACGCAAACGGCAGCAACCGCTCTCCCTTTGCCACCAACCTCGGCAACTTCGGGCCGAGGCTCGGCGTTACCTGGGCCCCGGTCCACCGCTTTGTGGTGCGCGGTGGAGCAGGCATCTACTACGGCCCCAGCACTAACATGGTCGCCGGGCCGGTGCCGGACAGCGACGGCTTCTCGTCGAACACCAACTGGAACTCCACCTGTTACAACGCAGATGACAACACGGTGCTCAACGGCTCCAGCCTGTGCGCGAATGCCGCGGCGGGCGCTCCGGCGCCCAGCACTACCGGAGCCTACTCGCTGAGCAATCCATTTCCTGGCGGCGTGGTGCCGACGCCCGGCTCCTCCGGCGGGGTGGCCAGCAGTCTAGGTACAGTGGTCAACACCGTAGTGCATCATCAGCGCACGCAGACGACGTATAACTTCAATTTCGGCCTCGAGTACCAGCTGCCGCATGACTATGTGCTAAGCGCGGCTTACGTGGGCAGCCGTGGACTTTTTCTGCCGCTCGCCACAGTCGACTTCAATCAGCTGGACCTCCAAACCATCGGCCGGTACGGAGCGGCGCTGATGAACAGCACGGTCGCGAACACCTACGCGAACATCCTGCCGAGTACCAACGCAAACTATGGCTCGCCCACTGTGCCACTGTTCGCTTCGCTCGAGCCGTTTCCGCAGTTCGGCAACGGCAGCTACGGCGCCGGCAATGGCGTCATCGTGCATGGCTACGGGATCGGCGACTCAGAGTACAGCTCGCTGCAGGCAAAGGTGCAGAAGCGGCTGACGCACCACTTCACGGCGCTGGCATCGTTCACCTGGGCCAAGCTGATAACGGACGACGGCAATCCGCCGCTCGGCTTTGTCGGCTCCCATCTCGGCGCGCCGCAGGACTGGCGTAACCTCTCGCTCGAGCACTCGATCAGCCCGCAGGATGTGAAGTACCAGTTCACGGGCCAGGCTTCGTACGACCTGCCGTTCGGGCATGACCGGGCGCTGGCGCTGCATGGGCCGGCGGACGCGCTGCTCGGCGAGTGGACGGTGAACGCGATCGCCTACGTGAGCACCGGCGTTCCGATTGCTTCACCTATCTCGGGCATCACCCCGTCCTACTTTGCGCAGCGCTCAAACCTAACCTGCAACCCGGCCCAGGGCGCACCGCATACGAGCCAGCAGTGGTTCAGCCCCAATTGCTTCACGCTCCCGGCCAGCCCGTTTGTCGCCGGCAGCGCGCCAGCGTACCTGGATCAAGTGCGCACCAAGGGCCGGAAGGATGTCCATCTGACGTAAAGCAAGAACTTTCAATTCGGAGAGAGCAAGAACCTGCGGTTCGATGTGTCTTCCTTCAATATCGAAAATCGCCCGCAGTTCGCGGGGCCAACCTTTCCGACGATCCAGAACCTGGTGTCCGCGCCGGCGACCTATGGCCCGCAGTTCGGGGTCATCACATCCGACGTAAACACACCGCGCCAGTTCCAGTTCGCGTCGAGATTTACCTTCTAACATGCTTTCTCGCCGGAGCGCGCGCATGCCCGTTTTCTCGAAACAAATATGGCAACACATACCGCTGGTTCGTCCTGGTCGCGAGAGGCGCACCGGGGTCATGGCAGCGTGCTTCCTGCTAGGGCTGCTTTTAGGACTTGGCGCGCCGATGCGGGCGCAGCAGGCAGCCCTGATGCCGCTGCCGGCGCACGAGGCTGCGGGTGCGGGCGTGCTGCACCTGGATGGCGGCTTTCAGGTAGTGCTGGAGGGATTCACAGAGCCCCGGCTCGAGCGGGCGCGCAACCGCTTTCTCGAACAGCTAAGCCTGCGCACGGGCATCCTGAAGTGGCCGGTAGCCGGGCCGTCTACGCCGCAGTTCGTGGTGCGTGCGGCGGGGCCTTCCCTGCCCGTCCAGGCTGTGGGTGAGGATGAGTCGTATCACCTGGAGGTGACGCCGACGCGCGTGCTGCTGACCGCACCCAACCCGCTTGGCGCCCTGCACGGCCTGCAGACGTTTCTGCAGCTGGTGCACACGTCCCCGGACGGATTTGTCACCGATGCGGTGACCATTGACGACCGCCCGCGGTTTCCCTGGCGCGGGCTCATGATCGACGCGGGGCGGCACTTTATGCCGCTACCGGTGATTGAGCAGAACCTGGATCTAATGGAGGCGGCGAAGCTGGATGTGCTGCACTGGCACCTCAGCGATGACCAGGGTTTCCGGATCGAGAGCCGCACCTTTCCTTTGCTGCAGGAAAAGGGTTCGGATGGCCAGTACTACACGCAGGCAGAGGTCCGCGGGCTGATCGCATATGCGCGGGACCGAGGCATCCGCGTCGTGCCGGAGTTTGACATGCCCGGCCACGCGACCTCGTGGTTTGTGGGCTACCCGGAGCTCGCGAGCGGCAAAGGGCCTTACGCCATCGTGCGGCAGTGGGGCATTTTTGACCCGGCGATGGACCCGACGCGCGAGAGCACCTATGCGTTTCTCGATCGCTTTCTAGGCGAGATGACCGCGTTGTTTCCGGACGTGTACTTTCACATCGGCGGCGACGAGTGCAATGGCAAGGAGTGGGACGCGAGCCCGCGTATCCAGCAGTTCAAGCGCGAACACGGCATGGCCGATAATGCCGCGCTGCAGGCGTACTTTACGGCGCGGGTGCAGAAGTTGGTGACCGCGCACGGCAAGACGACAGTGGGTTGGGATGAGGTGCTGCAGCCCGGCACCCCGAAGGATGTCGTGATCCAGTCCTGGCGCGGGCAAGACTCGCTCGCGCAGGCCGCGCGCGGCGGCAACCGAGGGCTGCTCTCCTGGGGCTACTACCTGGACCTGAACGAGCCGGCGTCCCAGCACTACGCTGTCGACCCGCTGGACAAGTCGGCAGCGCAGCTGAGCCCGGAGGAGCAGTCGCGCATCCTGGGCGGCGAAGCGGCAGAGTGGACGGAGTACATCTCGCCCGAGATTCTGACCGGGCGTGTCTGGCCGCGCGCCGCCGCTGTCGCCGAAAGGCTCTGGTCTCCGCAGGGCACGACGGACGTCGACTCGATGTATCGCAGGCTGGCCGTTTTCGAGCGAAATGTGGCCTGGTATGGGCTGAACCCGGATTTCAGCGCCCGCCCGATCTTCGAGAGGCTGGTGGAGCATGCGGATCGGGCGCCGCTAACGGTGCTTGCCGATGTGGTGGAGCCGCCGAAGGAGTACACGCGCGAGGAACTGCGCAGCTACACCGCGTATACTCCGCTGAATCGCATGGTGGATGCGGTGCCGGCGGAGAGCGCCAAGGCACGGGAGTTTACCGCGCTGGCGAACCGCATCAGCGCGGGAACGGCCACGCCCGCAGAGATGGCAGAGGCACGAGAGTGGCTGATGCAATGGCAGGCGAACGACAAAGAGCTGCAGCCGCAGCTCCGTGCGTCGGCGCTGACCGCGGAGCTTGCGCCCGTTTCCGCGGACCTGAGCCGCGCCGCGGGGATGGGGCTTGCCGCGCTGGACGCCCTGCAAAAGCGCAGCCATCTGGATGCCGCCGAGCAGCAGGCCGACCTTGCCGCATTGAAGCAGATGGAGGCGCCGAAAGCAGTGCTGGTGGACCAGGCGGTGCCCGCAATCGAGGTTCTGGTTCGTGCCGCTCGACCCTAAGTTCGGATAAGAGCAGCTCTGCTGCTCTTACGTGCAGGCAATGTAAGGATGCTGGAAGGAAGGGCTACCGTGAACGCGACTGGGAACATGATCGGAAACGCGATTGGAAACACCACTGCCGCATCACCTGCTTCATCGCCGGCCGGCTCAGCCGCGGTCAAGCCGGGTCGGCTGCTTTCGCTCGACCTGCTGCGCGGCTTGACGATTGCATTCATGATCCTGGTGAACGATGCCGGTGACGAGGAGCACGCCTACTGGCCGCTGCAGCACGCAAGCTGGAACGGCTTTACACCGACCGACCTCGTTTTCCCGACGTTTCTGCTGCTGGTTGGCGTCTCGCTGGTGCTGGCGGTGCAGTCGCGTATGGCGCGGGGCGTCACACGCGGCACCATACTGCTCCAGGCGGCGCGGCGCGCGGCAATCCTCATTGCTCTCGGGCTCGTGGTAAACAGCTTTCCCTTATTTCACCTGTCTACCCTGCGCTGGTATGGCGTGCTGCAGCGCATCGGCATCTGCTACCTGGTTGCGACGGTGCTGCTGCTGATCGACCGGGGCTGGCGCAGCAAGGCGGCGGTTGCGCTGGCCGTGCTGGTGGGCTATTGGGCGCTGATGCGCTTTGTGCCTGTACCGGGCTTTGGCGTGCCGACCCACACGGTTCCGCTGCTCGACCATGACGGCAACCTGGTGGCCGCCATTGACCGCAGCTTGTTCAGCGCTGCTCACCTGTACGAGCGAACACGCGACCCGGAGGGGTTGCTGAGTACGCTGCCGGCGGTCGGCACCATCCTCATCGGCGTGCTCACAGGCATGTGGATCCGCACTGGCCGCACCATGATGCAGAAATTGCGCGGCATCCTCGGAGCAGGCACGGGACTGGTGGTTGCAGGGCTTGTCTGGAATATCTGGTTCCCTATCAACAAGAAGCTGTGGACCAGTTCCTACGTACTATTTGCAGCCGGGCTGAGCCTGCTTCTCTTTGCGCTTGCGATCGCTCTGGTGGACCTGCGCAAATCCAGCGAAACCGTGCTCGAGGTACGCCGCCATCCGCGGGCGCTCTTGTTTTTCTTTGTCTTCGGCGTTAATTCCATTGCAGCGTACGTGCTTTCCGAGCTGCTTTCGGCAACGCTCGATTCGATTCGTGTCGGTCCACATAGCAATGTTGCGCGCTGGGTCTTCAGCGGCATTCACCATGCAATCCCCGATGCTGCCCTGGCTTCCCTGGTGTACGCCCTGCTGTACGTGGGAGTCTGCTGGGTGCCCATTTACCTGCTCTACCGCAGGAATATCCTGCTAAAGGTCTAAGCCGCCGCCAGAGCTGCCCGTAGCGGCCGTCGCAGCGTCTTTTCAAGCGGTTTGGCGATAGACCAAGCGGCATCGTGTAGAAGCGCACCGAACGACCCGTTTGTGTGTGCCGGCAGATGCTCGCCGCCGGCACACACATGTCGCGCGGCCATAAGTGGGACTGCTCAATAAATATCCCGTATGTGCCACATAAGGGCCACCCCTCTCTGGAAAGAAGTTGAAAGGCCGCTAAGTCATTCGGCTTGACGCACACCACTCGGTCCACTATTGTCCGGTTTATCGACTTCTCACGGCGTCCAGATGTCGCAACCGTAAGCCTCACATAACTACCTCATGCACCTTGCATCGGCAGCTCTGCTCGAAAGCTCTTAGCTGGTCTACTTCGTTGCTCTGTCTACACGTCTCCTTGAGCGTTCCTCCTCCTATGCCCCTGTAGGTCGCAACGGAACTCGAAGTGAGACTACGATTGGCGCTCTGCGCTGGTTAGCTAGCAATTATTTAGTGAGGCAAAGCATGCACCCGACGCGTTTCCGCGGACTTCTGCTACTCCCCCTCCTCCCGGCCTGCTATGTGGCTTGCTCCGAAGCGCAGGAGATCGCTGCAACGATTGCGGGCATTGTGACCGATCCCTCCGGCGCAGTCATCCCCGACGCTGCGATCACGATCTCGCAAAACGGCACCAATGGATCCACCCGCACGGTCAAGACGGATCACAGCGGCAACTATCTCGCGACAAATCTCACTGCCGGCACGTACACCATTCGTATCTCTGCGCCTGGCTTCAAAGAATACGCGGCAGACAACGTCATTCTCTTCGTAGCTCAGAAGATGACGGTAAACGCTCCACTGCAGCCCGGAGCTGCGAATGAAACGGTCACCGTTCAAAGCAGCCCTGTCGCCGTGGACACCGAAAGCAGTGCCCAGGCCGGAACCATCAGTGGAACGCAGGTTCGTGAGCTTGAGTTAAGCAACCGCAACTTTGAGCAACTGGTGACGCTGCAGCCCGGGGTTGTGAGCGGGCTGGGGGATGAGGTCGGCTTTGGTTTGAACAATACGACGTCACTCGCCATTAATGGCGGTCGACAGGATGCAAATAACTGGTCTGTAGATGGCGCGGACATCAACGACAGCGGCTCCAATTCAACTCTACTGAATGTGCCGAGCGTTGATGCAATCCAGGAGTTCACTCTCGAAAGAGGCTCTTACGATGCCGGCTTTGGACGCAGCGGCGGCGGACAGGTGCTGGTTGCGACCAAAGCCGGGAGCAGCGCTTTCCATGGCGACGTTTACGAGTTCTTTCGCAATAATGTCCTCAACGCGAATACATTTTTTGGCAACCAGACGGGCACGCCTCGCGGCATCGAGCGCTACAACGATTTTGGCTTTACCTTAGGCGGACCGCTTTACATACCTCGCGTTTACAACACGGGGAAGAACAAAACTTTCTTCTTTTGGTCAGAGGAGTGGCGCAAGGAAAGTGTGCCTACGACCGGCTCCCAGCCGGCGCCGACACAGGCTCAGCTTAATGGGATCATTAGCGGCCAGGTCGCCAACGCACCGGCGGGCTGCGTCACCTACAATGCTGCCTTGAACCAGAGCACCATCAATCCGAACTGTTATAGCAAGAACTCCGCTGTCTACCTTGCGAACGTCTTTGATAAGTTCGCGGCGAACAACAATGGCAGCTACCAATTCACGTATTCTGCGCTGAACAACTTTCGCCAGGATCTGGTGCGCATCGACGAAACCATCTCTGACAAACTCCATTTCTTCGGCCGGGCCATCCAGGATGAAGTGCCGCAAAACTTCCCTCTGGGCCTCTTTGACGGCAATGCAAACTATCCGTTCATCGTCAATGCTGCAGTCAATGCGCCGGGCGAAAACGTGGTCGGCAATCTGACCTATACCATCTCGCCGCGCTTCGTGAATGAGGCAGAAGTCGCCTACTCACAAGGGGAGATCGTGTCGGTCCTGAGCGGGGTAGCCAATTCGCCTTCCGTGCTCTCTCAACTTACCAACAACGCGGCCTACCCAGACCCGTATGGACGCATTCCGAGCGTCTCGTTCACGGGCGGCAACATCGTCGGCGTCAGCCAGGGCAGTGCCCCGTACAACGAGCGCAACCTCGACAGAACATTCTTCGATAACTTCTCCGCCACGCTCGGCAATCATTCCGTGCGCACCGGCTTTACCATCTCACAGCTTCTCAAGACTGAGAACGCGTCTTCCGGCAATCCGAGCTTCCAGTTCAACACTTGGCAGGATTTCCTACTCGGCAATGTCGCGACGTACTCGCAAGCGAATCGCGATACCGTGCCCGATCTGCACTACTTCGATACTGAAGCGTATGTGCAGGACGACTGGAAGCTATCGCGCCGGCTCACGTTGAACCTGGGTTTGCGCTACAGCTATTTCCCCTCTCCTACGGATGCAAAGAATACCCTGAACAACTTCGACCCTCAGTTGTACAACCCGCGGCTCGCTCCTGCGCTTGACCCGGCTACGGGGCAGTTTCTGCCCGGGCAGGCGGCCATTCCGGCTACGTATACAAACGGGCTTATCTTTCCATCCGGAGCAGCCTGCACACAGGCGCAAGCTATTTCTCCTGGAGTTACGTGCTCTCCCTTCGGCGGCCGCGTTAATCCAAACTCGAACCTGAATTTTGCGCCACGCATCGGCTTCGCTTTAGACCCGACTGGAGCGGGCAAGACATCTCTCCGGGGCGGGTACGGGTTGTTCTACGACCGTTCGTTGAACGGCATCTGGGAGCAGAATGCTTTCTCGGACCCGCCATTGGTGCAGACGTCGACGGTCGAAAATACGCGGTTCGATCAACCGCTCGCCGGCGCGGCCGTAGTTTCGCTCTCGCCTAATTCGATTACATCGACCGGAAACCCGTCCTTCCGGGTGCCCTCGTATGCCGACTACAACCTGTCGGTGCAGCAGGAACTGTCCCCATCAACGGTGCTGGAGGTGGCGTACGTCGGCTCCTACGGCAGGCACCTGATCGGAGAGGAAGACTTGAACCAGCCGACGCTGGCTGCCCGCTTTGCCAATCCAAACGCCTACGTCGACGCGATTCGGCCCTACCAGGGCTACTCTTTTTTCAAGGCCCGCATCCCCGCGTTTGCCAGCTCGTATAACTCGCTGCAGGTCTCACTCAATCATCGCGTCACGCGGGGTCTTACCCTGGGCATTGCTTATACGTGGTCGCGCAACCTCAGCGATCAGTCAGTGGACCGCTTCGTCGCGAACACAGACACTTACGATCCGCGATTGGATTATGGTCCGAGCTCGAGCAATACACCGAATATTTTCATCACCAATTATGTGTACCAACTGCCGTTCTTCACAACGCAGCACGGCGTGGAGGGCAAGGTTCTCGGCGGGTGGGAGCTTTCCGGCATCACTACTGCCGAGGACGGCCAGTCGACCACGGTAACGCAGTCCGTTGATCCTTTCGCGGCGGCCTTCCCGGGTGGGCTCGGCATAGCAACACCGGATTACGACATCGCGCCGCGCGCCGACCAGATAGCTCCAGTGCAGCTGCTCAAACGACAGGCTCAGTGGTTCAGTACATCATCGTTCGCCGTAGCCAGCGCACACTTTGGCAGTGCCCGCAACGGCATATTTCTAGGACCCGGCTACCAGAACTGGGATCTTGGCGCCATTAAGAATACGGCCATTACGGAGCGGTACCGCTTCCAGTTCCGCGGCGAGTTCTTTAACGCGTTCAATCACACGAACTACGAAGCCATCAATACCGTGCTCGGCTCGTCAGGATTTGGCACAGTCACAAGCACACACTTGCCGCGCCGCATTCAGCTGGGCGCGAAGATCTACTTCTAAACCCTGGTGAGAACCTGGCGCTTGATTGCGAACGCTTGTAGCTTTGGTTCGAGACCGCAAGGATGAATAACCAGGGGCAAACATGAATCGGCGGCAGTTTCTTGGGGCGGCGGCAAGTCAGGGTCTGGCTGCCGCCCTTGCCCATGGTCAGGCCGCGCCGGCACCGGCGCAAGCCCGCCCGCAGAGCCGAAGGGAACCGCCGCTGCGACCGGAGCAGGCTGCTGCGGGGGTGCTTCACCGGCTGCTTGGCCCGGCGTCCGCGCGCTTCCATCTTGCTGCCTTGCCGTCAGGTTCAAACGGGAAACCCGCCTACACGCTCGAGGCCTCAGGCGGCGAGGTACGCATTGCCGGCACAAGCGCGGTGGCTATCTGTCGCGCAGCCTACAGCTACCTGCGCGGGCAGGGTGCCGTGATGGTGTGCTGGTCCGGTACGCGCATTGCGCTTCCTGACCCACTGCCTTCCCTTGCTGCCGTACGCGTCGAGTGCCCGTACCAGCACGTGCAGTACCTCAACCCTTGTACGTACGGCTACACCATGGCCTTTTGGGACTGGGCGCGCTGGGAGCGTGAGCTGGACTGGATGGCGCTGCACGGCATCACTATGCCGCTGGCAATGGAAGGCCAGGAATGGGTGTGGAACCAGGTATGGCGGTCGTTCGGCATTTCGCAGGCTGAGCTGGACGCCTGGAACACCGGCCCGGCGCACCTGCCGTGGCACCGGATGGGCAATATTAACGGCTTTGACGGGCCGCTGCCGCCGGATTGGATCGAGAAGCGGCGCGCACTGCAAAAGCAGATTATGGACCGCATGCGGGCGCTCGGGATGACGCCTGTCGCGCCCGCGTTCGGCGGCTTTGTGCCGCAGGGCTTTCTCCGGGTGCAGCCTGACGCGGCGACGACGACGCTGTTGTGGCTGCCGGAGGAGTTCAAGACGATCCCGCGCAGCACGCGAACCTTTGTGCTGCACCCGCGGCAGGAAGCGCTGTACCGCGAGATCGGCCGCCGCTTCATCGAGCGGTACAAGGCTGAGTACGGTGAGGTGAGCTATTACCTGGCTGACAGCTTCAATGAGCTCGACCCGCCTGTCAGCGCAGACCGGCGCTACGAAGACCTGGAGCAGTTCGGGCGCACGGTGTACTCGAGCATCCTGGCAGGCGACCCGGCGGGCACCTGGGTGATGCAGGGCTGGCTGTTTGTTTTCGGCGCACAGGGCTTTTGGGATGACGCGTCAGTGGCGGCGCTGCTGCGCGGCGTCCCAGACGACCGCATGCTGATCCTGGACTACACCAACGACCTAGAGCCGAAGCCGGGCAGCAAGTATCAGCCCGGGCCGTGGCGGCGAACGCAGGCTTTCCACGGCAAAGGCTGGGTCAACGGCATGGCGCATACTTTCGGCGGCAACAACACTCTCAAGGGCAACTTACCGCTGATGGCGGCCGAGCCCGCGCAAACGCTGGCGGACCCGGCGCATGGCAACCTGCAGGGTTGGGGTATGTGCCCGGAAGGGATCGAGACCAACGAAGTTGCGTACGAGCTGATGACCGACGCCGGTTGGCAGCGAGAGCCGATCCAGCTGGATACGTGGATCGCCGCGTACTGCCGGGCGCGCTACGGCAGCTATCCGGACGCGATGCAGGAGGCTTGGGCGCTTCTGCTGAAGAGCGCCTACGGCGCACACGTGTGGATGTCGCACGCGGCTTGGCAGGCAGAGCCGACTACCGAGCCGCATGCGCAGGGCGTGAACAGCGGGCCGGAGTTTGTGCAGGCGGCGCGGCTGTTCCTCTCCTGTGCTGACCAACTGGGCGAAGGACAGCTTTACCGGAACGACCTGATCGAGCTGACCGTGCAGGCCGCAGGCGGCTACGTGGACGCGCAGCTGGCGCTCGCCGGCGAGCAGATCCGCAGCGGCTATTTGTCGGGCGCCGCACCGCACATGGAGGCGGCCCTGCGCACGATGGAACAGATGGACGCGCTCTTGAACCTGCGGGCAGACCGCCGATTGGAGACCTGGGTTGCGGCTGCGCGGGCGCAGGCGTCTGCGGCGGACGAAGCTGCCTATTACGACGAAAATGCGCGGCGGCTGATCACCACCTGGGGCTGGCCGGAGCTGTCGGACTACGCATGCCGAGCCTGGTCAGGCCTGCTGCGCGACTACTACGCCGCACGCTGGCGTGCGTGGTGGGAGCACCAGCATGCCGAACAGGCTTTCTCGCTCGATATCTGGCAGCAGACCTGGCTCTCGCGTCCGTGGCAGCCGAGCCAGCCCATGCCGGTGGCCGACCTGTTTGCATTCGCCGGTCAGCTCCTGGCCCGGGTGAGTTAACCCAGGGAAAGTCCTTTGCCGCTTGTCCTGGCTTGACGATCTCGGATAAGAGGTTTGTCACCGCCCGTTCGGCCACACCCTGACGATCTACAGTAAAGTTTGTAGACCGTC
>CAXUDF010000029.1:0-28480 GCA_964249695.1 uncultured Acidobacteriaceae bacterium | reverse complement strand
TGGTCGGAGCGGTGCAGCAGGCCGCGCTCCGGCTCGCGGTCGGCGCGGATCTCAATATGGCGCGCGGCGGCGACCGTGCGCACGGTCGCGCCCAGCGTGGAGTCATCGACGGCGAGCGTGGTCAGGATTTTGAGAGGAAACAGCGGCCGCAGCTGGTCGAGATTGATGTCGGCCGCAAGCCCAGCCAGCGGCACGGTGGGGTGATGGGCGAACCACTCCGAGCCGAGTAGGCCTTCTTCCTCGCCTGTCCACGCGCAGAACAGCACCGAACGTCCGAAGCCTCGGCCGGCCTGCCGCGCGGCCAGCTGCTCCAGCAGCGCGACATACGCCGCATCGTCGAGAGCGCCGTTGTAGATCGCGTCGCCCGCGACCGGTTCGCCGCGGCCGTAGCCGTCCAGGTGCGCGGACACCGCCAGGTACTCGCCCGGCTTGGCCGCTCCCGGCAGCACAGCAAGCACATTGTTCGCGGTGAAGTCGCGCGTGGTGATGTGGAGCTGGGCGGCGAGCGTGGTCGCGAGCGGGAAGCTTGGGCTGGGCGCGTGGGTGCGCGCCGCCTCAAGCAGCTCGGCTGCTGTGTGGGGTGTACCGGCGAGCAGGGCGGGCAGCGCTTCCCAGTTGAGGCGCAGCGTCAGCAGGGTTGGCGCTTTGCTGCTTGTGGCCGCGTCGCCGCCGCGCGGCGTTTCACGCAGCGTCACGACGCGCGCGGTGGGCAGCGGCCAGCGTGGAGGCTCCAGCGGCTCCGACGGGTCATCGACCAGCAGCACGCCCGCGGCGTTCGCGGCGCGCAGTGCATCGGTCACCGTCGGTGTGCCGGCTGGCTGCAGCCGCGCCGCAGACAGATGCTGGCGGAAGCACACGGCGATCGCCCCGGCGAGCGGCTGCCCGGCTAATTGTGAGGCCTCGCAGTAGCCCTCCCACACGAGCGGCGCGCGAAAACTTGCCGGGGTGGTCGGCGTCAGACGCACGGCGATCTGCTGGAGATTGCGCAGCTCGACCGGAGCCGCTCCAGGCCGCAGGAGCTGGAACCGTGTTCCGCCGGGCGCGAGGTCAAGCTTGTGCAGCGGCACAGGCTGAAAGTACGTCCCGGCCTCGCCCGCCGGCTCGAGGCCCGCGGCCTTCCACTCGGCTGCGACCATCGCGGCGGCGCGGTCGTACTCGGGGGTACCCGGCTCGCGGCCGTTCATACTGTCATTCGCCAGCTGCTCTGTGCGATGCCACCAGCTCAACGTGTCAGTGTCGTGCGCTTCCTTGCGGATTTGAGCATCACGCGAGCCCGGCTCAGCGCCCTGCCCGGCACGCAGACTCACGGCGGTCAAGGAAGACATCAGAAAAATGGCGAGATAACGGAAACGCATGCGATTGGTATACCAGCAGCCGGCCCCGAGTCCTTGCTATGCTCGCAGAATGCTCCGCACTGCTCAGGCATGCATGCTTCTTGCGCTTGCTCTTCTCCCCGGCCTGCAGCCGGCGCTTGCGGCAAGGCACGAGCAGGACACGGGTTTTCTGAACCGCACGATTCTTGTCAACGGCGTTCTGCGCCGTTACGTGGTGTACCTGCCGGAGACCTGGAGCAAGGACCAGAAATGGCCTGTGATCCTGTTTCTGCACGGCTCGGGCGAGCGCGGCACCGAAGGCCTGGACCAAACGCAGGTCGGCCTGCCTGCGGCGATTCGCCTCCACCCGGAGCGCTGGCCGTTTGTTGTGGTGATGCCGCAGGTCCCGTTCAACCATCACCACTGGACCGACCCGGACATGATGCAGACCGCGATGGCCGCGCTCGACGCAGAGGAGCGCGAGTTCGACGGCGATCCGGACCGCACCTACCTGACCGGGCTCTCGCTCGGCGGCTATGGCGTGTGGGAGGTAGCGCGCACCTACCCGCGCACTTTTGCGGCCATTGCCCCGGTGTGCGGGGGTATTTTCTGGTCGTACCAGCCGTCTCGCTGGAACGAGCAGACCACGCTGCCCGAGGAATACGCGCGCGTGCTGCGCCGCGAGCCGGTGTGGATCTTCCACGGCGCGGACGATCCAGTGGTGAGCCCGCGGCAGAGCGAGCTGATGTTTGACGCCTTGAAAACAGCGGACGGCAACGTGCGCTTTTTTGAGTACGCGAGCGTAAAGCACAACGTGTGGGAGAAGGCCTATGCCAACCCTGATTTGCCGCGCTGGCTGCTGCAGCACACGCTGTCCTCTGACGCGCGGCTGCAGCCGGCGGCAGAGCGCGTTCTGGTCCCGGTGCATCCGGTGCCGGCGCGCGTCAACACGGCACTCTACGACACCTATGTCGGCGACTACGAGGACGCCGGGGTAACGCAGATTACCGTCTACCGGACCGGGGATCAACTGTTCCAGCGCAACCGGATCGGCGAGGTAACGGAACTGCTGCCGGAGAGCGGCAACACGTTTTTTTATCCCAGCGGCTCCACGGCGCGGCTCGTGTTTGAGCACGATCCGGTAACCGGCGCGATCCGCGGCGTGCTTTCCCGCGATGACCGGCACGAGGAGCGCTGGGACCGGCGGCGGTAGCGCGGCTACTCTGAGGGCGTGATACCGAAATCGAAGAACGCTGTGAAGTTCTGCTGCTGAAAGGCAAACTGGCCGACTGGCAGCGGCTGGTTCACAGTGAGTTTGTATACCCCGGTTTTGAGCATCTCTGAGCTGAAACCCTGTTTCGCCTTGTCATCCGTGCCGGAGGAAGCACCCCAGATACTAGCCGAGCCGGTAACAACCTCGCGTGCTGCCGGTTTGGTATCGAACTTTATCAGCGTAAGGTCTTTTACGGTGATGGGATTGCCGCCAAAGCTGTTGTTGTCTTCCGGAATATACGCGTAAAAGGTTGGCGCCGTGTCGCGGGTGTGCACGGTCGCTCGATCGCCATCAATGACCGCCCTCGTATGCGCCTTGGTAATGCCGTAGGTGTAGGCGGAAAGCAGGCCGCCGCTCGACTTGGCTTGTTTCGCTGCGATGTGGTCAAGCTTCATCAGGTGTACCTTGCCGTCATTGCCGGCGGCCAGCATATAGATGCCGGGCGAATGCACACTCTCCGGATCGTCCGGGTTGTTGGCAGCGGCGACCGATGCGGCAGCCGACGCCGCAGGCGCGACCGGCGCCGGTACAGGCGCCACAACGGGAGCGCTGGGGTCGATCATGTACCGGATCACGGTTGACGACACGCCGCCCGCCTTCAGCGCCGAGAGCCCTTGAACGCTTGTATCGAAATTGGTGGAAGCTGCTGCATGAATCTTGGCAATCACCACGTCGTCGCCGAGCCCGGCCGAGCTGAGTGCAATCACGTCACTATTCGATATGGCCGCCGCTGTTTTCTGGCCTGCGCGGTGCGCTTGAGCGTACGTCGGAGAGGACGGCGAGAGAAGGATTCCTGCCAGGGTCAGGCTCGGGACGAGTAGCGACAGAGAGGTGCGCATGGTTGCTCCTGAAGCAGTGCAGTCTGGGTCTGTGACAGGGTAACAGGCTTTTTCAGCGATTCTCACGACCGGGATCCGCGCCGGGCCGAAGCACAAAAATGAAGGCCATACGGCAGCAGGGGCTTAGCTGGCCGCGACTGCAACTTCGTCACAAGGATCCTAGGCAGGTGTCGCTCGAACTTGATGTGTTGTCACGCGATGACCGGCACGAGGAGCGCTGGGACCGGCGGCGCTGACGACCCACCTAGAAGTGGAAGCCCGTGGTAAGCGATACCGCCTGCGTCGATAAATCGAGCTTGCTGTTGCTGTATTCGCCTGAAAGCAGCCGGCTTACCTTGACCTGCGCGGACTGCGGCAGCCCGGCTTCGTAGGCGATAGCTGCCCCGAACCGCCGATGGTGGTAGCCGAACCCGGCTGTCACGAACTGCCGGCTGATCGCCGCCGTTAACGGGGTCAAGGTGTCAGAGGGTACGGGGTCATTCGCGATGGCGTACCCGCCTGCAAGAACAGTCCTCTCGGACAAAGGAACGGATACGCCGGCGCGAACAAACTCCTGGTTGCGCCAGTTAAGCGGCACCACGTCCACCAGGGAGCTTGATCCGACAAGGTTGTTCAGGTCGCTGTTGCTCCCGTTCGACAAACGGACCGGGAGCGTGTGGAACGCTCCGCGCCAGCGCACCAGATCGCTTTGCAGCGAGAGCGTGGCTCGAGCGATGAGAGGCGCAGTCAGCCCCACGCTCACCACATCCGGAAGAGTGTTGTCGATCCTGGCGTTATAGCGGAAGGTTGGAGAAAAACCCGAGAGGCCGAGCGCCGTGAGCTGGGCCGCGAGGTCGCCTGTTGCCTCCCCGGTGGTGTGCGTCACGGTGCGGCTCTTGTAGGAGGCGCCAAAGCGGAGGTTTGCACGCGGCGCGTACAGGACGCCCGCGCTTGCGTTCCAGCCCGTGCCGGTGGTGTGCATATGCAGCAAGGTTTTTAGTCCGGCCAGCACAGGCTGCGATTGAAAGATAAATGGGGCGCTAAGGGTGTTGGCGTTGTAAACCAGCCCGACCGTCGCGCCGACCGAGAGCCGTGGAGTCAGCGCGCCGCCCAAACCAAGCGCAAAGCGCAGATTCGTCAACGAGGAATGGTATGTCTGGTAGCCGTAGTCGGCACCCCCCACCCCGGGGGAGTCAAAGTAGTGCCAGGTCGCCGCCATGGAAGTGTCCGGCGTAACGGCAAGTCCGCCGTACACGCGCCTGCCCATGAGCGGAGCGGCAAACGCCGCAAAGGGGGCCGCCCCAAGATAGGGGTTGAGCCGCCCGTCTGTATTCGCCGGATCAGTGAACCGCCCTTTGGCCCAGACGCCGAACGCTCCGGCTTCCAGGCTTTTGCCGTTGATCGAGACCAGCCCGGCCGGGTTGCCGCTCATCGCGTCGAGCGGCCCCGCTACGCTTGTGACACTCGTGCCGCCGTTCGCCTGGGCTTCACTGCTCGGTGAAGCACGGTACAGTTCCTGGGCATCGCAGGTCTGGGATAAAAGTGGTAAGAGTGCATAGCAAGCCATCGTGATCGAGAGCTTTAAAAGGCTCTGGCTGCAGACTGCAAACCTTCGCATGGGCCAAGCCCGTGCAGCGAAGCCTGGAGAGGTCGACCTTCTTACAAAGCAGAAAACCGCATGGAGAACAGCCATCAAGCTTGGTTTCCCAGCTGGGATCAACGCGAACATATGTGTGTGCACCTACGGAAAAATTGAGCTTTGTTTCCCGGCGTCTTTATCGGCATTTTTCAGCACTAATTCTTGTCATCCGAGATTTTTTCTGACCAAAGTCACTTGTCCTGAGCAGCGCCATGAACGACGAAATATCACGCCCTGAAACGAGCGCAACTAGACTAGGCGAATGGCCTTGAGCTTCGACGTACTCGCCACAAGCTCCGGCGGCGGCCGGCGCGGCCGCATGCACCTGCCGCACGGCGCGGTAGAGACCCCCGTGTTCATGCCGGTTGGCACGGCGGCCACCGTCAAGGCCGTACCGCAGGAAACGCTCGAATCCATCGGCGCAGCGGAAGCGCAGCCGGTCGGGGAGCAGCCCGGCGCAGGCATTATTCTCGGCAACACGTATCACTTGTATCTGCGGCCGGGGCACGAAGCGATTCGCCGCATGGGCGGGCTGCACCGGTTTATGAGCTGGAGCCGGCCTCTCCTGACAGACTCGGGCGGCTACCAGGTATTCTCGCTCGCGTCGCTTCGCAGGATCACGGAAGAGGGCGTGCATTTCCGCTCGCACCTTGACGGTTCCGCCCACTTGTTTTCGCCCGAGCACTCCATGGCCGTGCAGCTGGCGCTCGGCCCTGACATTGCGATGGCCTTTGACGAGTGCCTGGAGTATCCGGCGGACGAGGCGCGCACCCGCGCCTCGCTCGAGCTGACCATGCGCTGGGCTGCACGCTCGCTTGCTTACTGGAACAGCCACAGTTACACAACGCCCTGGTGGACCGACAGCGCACAACGCTGGCCGGCGCCTGCAATCGACCAGGCCGCGCGCCCGAGTTTATTCGGCATTGTGCAGGGCGGCATGTTTCCCGCGCTGCGGCGCGAAGCCGCTGAGCGCATGGTCGCGATGGACTTTCCTGGATATGCGATTGGAGGTCTTGCGGTTGGCGAGCCGCGCGAGCGCACGCTGGAGGTCATCGCGGCGACGCTGCCCTACCTGCCGGTGGACAAGCCGCGCTACGTGATGGGCGTCGGCTACCCGGAAGAGATTCGCGCGTACGCACTGCTCGGCGTAGACATGATGGACTGCGTGCTGCCGACGCGCGCAGGCCGACACGGGCTCCTGTTTACCTCGGAAGGCCGGCTCAACATCAAAAACAAGCGCTTTGCCGAAGACCAGGGACCTGCGGACCCGGAGTGCAACTGCCCCGTCTGTACGCGGTACACGCGCGCGTACTTGCGGCACCTGTTCGCGTCCGGTGAGCCGCTGTCCGCGACGCTCAACTCCGTGCATAATCTCGCGTTCTATCTCGAGACGATGCGGCGCGTTCGCCTGGAACTGGCCGGCGAGCGCTGATCGCGAAGCATACGCGCACGCCGCTTCAGAACGCGTCGCATCCAACTGCACGAACCTACGCTGCACGAACCTACGCAGGACAAATACAAGGAGGAAATGTATGAGCATCAAGACGGGCAAGGAATTTCTTATCGACGAATTGAAAGATATCTACTCAGCGGAGAAGCAGGCGATCCGCCTCTACCCGAAGATCGCGAAGGCCGCGGAAGCAGAGCCGCTGAAGCAAGCCTTGAAGACGCACCTGGAACAAACCAAGGCACAGTTGGAGCGGCTGGACCGCGTGTTCGCCATGCTTGAAAAGCGGCCCACCGGCAAGAAGTGCGAAGGCATGCAGGGCGTACTCGCAGAAGCGCAAGAAGCGGTAGAAGACGCAGAAGCGGGACCGCTGCGGGACGCTGCATTGATTGCTTCCGTGCAGCGCTCGGAGCACTACGAGATTGCTGCCTACGGCACCGTAATCGCTTTGGCGAAAGCGATGGGCGAAAACGAAATCGCTTCGCTGCTTACCGAAACGCTGGAAGAAGAAAAGAGCACGGACAAGCAGCTAACTGCTGTGTCGAAGAGCGTGAACAAGCAGGCGATTGCGATAGGGCAAGAGGAAGAGGAAGAGGAAGACGAGGAAGAAGCGCCGGTCGCGCCGGTCCGGAAAAAAGCTGTGAAGAAGGCGATCAAAGGCTGAACGCGCTCAAGCCGGCCGCGACGTTGTTGTCCTCACAGCAGCGCCGCGGCCAAGGTGCCCTCAGGCAGACGCGGCGGCAAAGGCGACAGCGGGCCTTGGATGGCTTTTCGGCGCTTGCTCAGTCACCAGCACACACGTAGAGCGATCCCGCAGAAGCCGCGCTACCAGCGCAGTGTGCATGGCGTGGCCTGCCCGTTCCGCGGTCACGCGGCCCAGGATCTGGTGGCCCGCAAGCGCCAGGTCGCCAATCAAATCCAGCACTTTGTGGCGAACGAATTCGTCCGGGAACCGCAGTGCTCCGTTGGCGACAGCACCATTGGCCACGATGATTGCATTTGCGTCCGACACGCCGCGGATCAGGCCCATATCGCGCAGCTTTTGCTCGTCCTCACGAAAGCCGAAGGTGCGCGCGGGCGCCAACGCTTCGCCATAGGAGCCGTCGGCCAGGTCGATCGATAGCTCCTGCCGCCCGATCGGCGCCGGGAAATCGATGGAATAGGAAATCGAGTAACCGTCGCCCGGGTAGACGCCGAGAAACTTGTTGCCGTCGCGTATTTCAATCGGCTTCAGGATGCGCAGGTACTCTCGCCGGCGCCGCTGCTGCTTTAAACCCGCATGCTCAATCGCTCGAAGATACGGCAGCGCGGACCCGTCAAGAATCGGCAGCTCAAGATTGTCGAGCTCGACGATGACATTGTCGATGGACAAACCGGTCAGCGCCGACAGCAGATGCTCCGTGGTGGAGATGAGGACGCCTTTGCGCATCAGGCTCGTCGCGTAGGAAACCTTGGCGACATTGCGGCCTGTGGCAGGGATCTCAAAGTTTTCCAGGTCCGTGCGCCGGAACACGACGCCTGAACCTGGAGGTGCCGGCAAAAGGCGCATCGACACCGGGGCACCGCTGTGCAGGCCGACGCCTGAAAAAGCCAGGGGAGATGCGAGCGTCTGTTCAAACTGGTTCCGGTCAGGCAAGCGTGTTGACTCTGACAATGCTGGGAGCTCCGCGCGAAACAATTCCTCGATTACCTTGCACAAAGAGTAACGCTCTCCGGGAACCAGGGAGTGTGGCAGATATGCCACAGGTCAGCACACTGGCCAGGAGGAACCAGAAGCGGCAACCCTTTCATTCCCCGCTGCTTACTGCCCTGTTTCAGGACGTGGCTCCACTCCGAAAGCAGCCAGAATGGTCGCGGTCAAGGCGAGCGGCAGCCCCACGACGTTGGTGTAGTCGCCATGGATGCCGGGGATAAAGCGCGCGGCGCGTCCCTGGATCGCATACGCGCCGGCCTTGCCGCGCGGCTCGCCAGACGCCACGTAGGCGGCGATCTCCGCCTCAGAAAGCGTGTGGAATGTGACGTAGGTGAGCGCCGCCGCTGCCTCAGTACGCGCCGCTGTGTGCACACAGACGCCCGTGATGACCTGGTGCGTCGTCCCGCTGAGCAGGCGGAGCATGCGCGCGGCATGGCGGTCGTCCTCAGGCTTCGCGAGCAGCTCGCCGCCTGGTGCTGCGACGACGGTGTCCGCGCCGAGCGCCACTATGTTGGGAGAAAGCGCGCCGGGCTCAAGCTGCGCGGCCAGGGCTGCTTCAGCCTTGGCGCGTGCGAGCCGCAGCGCCAGTGCCACCGCGTCCTCACCGGGCAGGGCTGTCTCGTCTACGGCAACTGCGTACACCTCAAAGTGGAAGCCGGCCTGCAGCAGCAGCTCGCGGCGGCGCGGAGAAGCCGAGGCAAGCAGCAAACGCGGCGGGACCGCGATAGGCATGCGCCTAGTACCCCTCTGGAGCCGACAGCCCGGAGCGCAGGCCGTCAGGAGCAGCCAGACCCCACGCCATGCCGGGCGTGTTGTGTGCGAGTCCAACGCGGCCGTGCGCGTCCATCAGGATGATGCCGCCATAGCCGCCGAGGCGCGCAAACAGGTACTCGATCGCGTCGACGGCAGCCTCCTGCGGGGTTGCGCCGGCAAGGACGCGGTCCACCGCCCATTTGCCGAGCACGAGCTTCATAATGGGTTCGCCCCAGCCGGTCAGCGAAGCAGCCGCGCTCGCGTTGTCGGCATAGCAGCCGCAGCCGATCAGCGAGGAGTCGCCGACGCGGCCGGGCGTCTTGTTCAGGGTGCCGCCGGTCGAGGTACCGGCCGCGAGATTGCCGTGGACGTCGAGCGCCACAGCGCCGACCGTATCGTGCGAATGGAGCGCCTCGCCGGCAAAAGTAGCATCCGGCAGCCCGGCCTGCTCTCTCGCTTGCGCTTCGCGCAGATTGGCTTCTTCCCGTGGAATGACGAGCTCACGATTGTGGATGAGCAGCGTGCCGTGCGATGCGGCAAACGCTTCAGCATCGGCACCGACAAAGTACACGTGCGGGCTTTGCTCCAGCACCAGCTGCGCGGCCTGGATCGGGTTGCGCAGCCGCTCCACGCAGGCCACTCCACCGGCGCGCAGTGTGGCACCTTCCATCAGCAGGGCATCCAGCTGTACCCGTCCGTCGCGGGTCAGGAACGCTCCGCGGCCGGCATCGAAGGTTTCGTCATTCTCGAGCAGAGTAATGGCTGCCGTGACCGCCTCGATCGCGGTCGAGCCGCCTTCCAGCAGCGCGTATCCATGGTTGAGCGCGGCACGGATGCCGGCCTCGTGCGCGGCGCGCATGCTTTCCGGAATGGCCCAGGCACCCCCGTGCAGAAGAAGCAGAGGCCTGCTCGCGGAGTGTTTCTCAGGCATACAGCGATCCCAAGCTCACCGGTCGAGCGGCGGACGGACCGCGCTGATCTTCTTGGTCATCTCGTAGGTATAGGCAATGCGATGGATCACCGTGATGGTCGACAGCACGGCGAGCACCCACAACACCGGCGCCATGACGCCCCAGCGCGCGAACAGGGCGCCAATCAGCACCAGGACAATCCGTTCGGGCCGCTCCAGAAAGCCGACCTTGCACTTGCCGATCAAAGCCTCAGCGCGGGCGCGCGTATAACTCACCAGCAGCGAGGTGACCATGACAAACGCAACCAGGCCGACGTAGAAGAAGCGATTGCCGCGCGCGTAGTACACCAGCAGGCCGAAAAACAATGCCACATCCGAGTAGCGGTCGATCACGGAGTCAAAGAATGCGCCGAAAACCGTAACCTGATTCGTTTGCCGCGCGACCCGGCCGTCCACCATGTCGAAGATGCCTGCGCCGATAATCACCAGGCCGGCGTACAAAAACATGCGAACAAAATTGTTCTCGTTGGCGTAGCCGAACAACAGAGCAGCGCCGCTGTTGATCAGCAGCCCGATAAAGGTGAGCACGTTGGGCGAAATGCGCGTCAGCGCCAGGCCGTTGACGATCGCCTGGAGCAGCACACCGCAGGCGCGTCCAAACGCGCCGGTCCAACTACGTTCCTGGGCCATCGTATGCGGTGAGGATACCCCGACCGCGGTTGCGGGCGGGGAGGCGACGCGGCGTAACGGCTCGCGGAGACTTCGGGGCATCGGTTCTCTCCCTGCTCGCTCAAGCGCGAGGCCGCTCGGCTAGTCGACTAAGTCGTGGATCGTGGTGAACTTTAGAATTTCGAGGTCGCGCTTGCCGTTCGGCGTCACCACCGTCGCGGTATCGCCGACCTGCTTGCCGACCAGCGACTTGCCGATAGGGGACGTGGTCGAGATGAGGCCTTTCTGCACATCGGACTCTTCGCTCGTGACCAGCTTATAGACGAGTTCCTCATCCTTGGTCGTGTCAAAGACGGTGACCCTGGAGCCGAACGCGACCTTGTCGTGGGGGATATTGGAGAAGTTCACCAGCGCGAGCTCGCCCATGCGCTTTTTCATCTGGCCGAGCCGCGCGTTGACAAACTCCTGGCGCTGCTTGGCCATGTGGTATTCGGCGTTCTCGCTCAGGTCGCCGAGCGAAGCGGCTTTCTTGATCTCCTGCGGCAGCTCATGGGCCAGCTCGTGCTCCAGGAGGCGGATCTCGTCAAGCAGCTTCTTCTTGATGTGCTCGGGAATGCTGTTGCTGATTTGTTCAGGCATGGTTGTTAAAAGGTCCGGGAAAAGGTGTGGTTGCGCAAGGGGGTGCGCTCGCAAAGCCAGATTATACCTGCTTCGCGGGAGAGGTCGGGCCGGGAGCGTGAGGGTCGCCGTCCTCGGGAGCGGGCCGGTCAGCGTCTGGCTTGGCGTCCGCCTTCGAGTTCAGAAAGCTTTGAAGAATCAGCACGGCAGCCACCTGGTCCACCAGCGCGCCATGCTCCTGACGAGGTTTGCCGGCCTCATACAACAGCTGGTGGGCTTCCCGCGTGGTTAGCCGCTCGTCCCACATTATGATCGGTAGCCCAGAGAACTGGCTCAGTTCCTCGGCGAAACGCTGGATCTTCGCGGCGAGCGGGCTCGCTTCGCCCGACATGTGCAGCGGATTGCCGACCACTATGCCCGAACAGCCATGGCGGCGCGCCAGGCGGGCCAGCGAGCGCACATCCTCACGCGGCTTTTTGCGCCAAAGCGTCAGAACAGGGCGCGCCAGCGAGCCCAGCTCATCGCTGACAGCGACGCCGACGCGCTTGGTGCCGACGTCCAGGCCGAGATAGCGCGGGCGGGCAGGGGATGGCTCGGGGTCCGGGGTGTCCACAACTGCCATGCTAAAGCCGCATGTGATGTCAGCTTGCTACCAGAAATCAAGCCGAAGAAGAAGCAGGTGCACCGAGGCCGACGCAAGCCTCAAGCGAGCCCGGCTTATACACTGGCCACACTATGCGTCGGTGGTTCGCAGCGGCTGTGCTGCTTGTGGTTCTTGCTCTCGGTGGGTGGCTGGTCTGGACGCTTACCTGGCCGTTTGGGCCGCGCGCGGAAACGTTTGTGGAGATCGCGCCCGGCACCCCGACCCGCGCCATTGCCGAGCAGCTGCGGCAGGCCGGCGTGCTGGGGAGCCCGTACGGCTTTGAGCTGCTACGGCTGGTGGCCGGCCGCTCGCTCAAGGCCGGCGAGTACCGCTTTGACCACCCCGTCAAGGCGACTGAGGTCTACGCGCGCCTCGCGCGAGGCGACGTATACACGGTCGCATTGGTCGTGCCCGAGGGCGCAAACCTGTTTGACATCGCGGGGAGGGTCGAAGCCGCGAAGTTGGGCACACGCGAGGCTTTTCTGGAGGCGGCCCGCCGGGATACCGCCCTCATCGCACGCCTCGACCCGGAGGCGACCAGCCTGGAAGGCTATCTCTACCCTGCGACCTACCGTTTCGGCCGCCGGACCGCGCCGGACCAGATGCTGCGCACCATGGTGCGCGTGTTTGAGGTGCAGGCAGCCGCGCTCGGCATTGGGGGTGACACGCACCGTCTGGTGACGCTCGCCTCACTCGTGGAGCGTGAAACGCCCGTACCGACAGAGCGGCCGCTGGTTGCCAGCGTGTTTGAAAACCGCATCGCCCGCGGCATGCCGCTGGAAACAGACCCGACCGTAATTTACGCGGCGCTGCTGCGCGGCGGCTACCGGGGCACGATCTACCGGAGCGACCTCCAGGCTGACTCGCCTTACAACACCTACCGCCATGCCGGGCTGCCGCCGGGTCCCATCTGCAACCCGGGGCGGGTATCGCTTGAGGCAGCGCTCCACCCGGCGCATACCGCGTTTTTGTACTTTGTAGCGGCCGGGGCCGACCCGCAGGGCCGCTCCCGCTTCGCCGCAACGCTTGGTGAGCACGAGCACAACGTGGCAGCCTATCGGGCGGCGGTGCGCGCCGGCGCGGCGGCAGCCGTCGATGGCGCCCAGGACCATAACCAGGACCACGCGACCCCTTAGCGCTCGCGGCTGCGGCGGCGGGCTGCCCGTATACTCAAGCTACTTGTGTTCTTTACCTCATCGAAGCGGTTGGTCATGTTTTACAAGGTCCGCGTTCTCTACCATGTTCCATAAAGCGCAGCGAGCCGGTCTGCTCCTGGCGGGCCTTCTGCTTGTGCCAGGGCTTGAAGGATGCATCCGGCATACGTACCGCGTGCAGCAGCCGATCATGCCCAAGACCGTCCTCAAGGAGGCTACGGCCGACCAGCTGGTGCAGCTTGTGAATGCGTTCAGCCATCGCACCCAGACCATGCGGGCGTCGGTCACATTTCAGGTTTCGGTCGGCGGCGAAAAACGAGGCCAGGTGACCGATTACACGTCCCTGAGCGGGTATATTCTGCTGCGCATGCCGGGGATGCTGCGTGTGCTTGGATTGCTGCCGGTCGTGCACACGCAGGCCTTTGACCTGGCAAGCGACGGCAAAAGCTTTACCCTGCTGGTGCCGCACAACAACAAGGCCTATACCGGGCTGAATGCGGTCGAGAAGCCGTCTAAAAAGCCGATTGAGAATCTTCGCCCGGGCATCTTCTTCGAGACGCTGATGCCCGGCGAGATCGGGCCGGACAAACAGGTTATCTCCACCATCATCAATCCCACCCGGATCGACCCGAAAACACACCAGCTGCTGGCGAGGCCGGAGTATGTGCTGGCTATCGTGCACCGCAAGGAAAACAGCCAGGAGCTGATCCCGGAACGGCGCATCCACTTTGATCGAACCACGCTGCTGATGAGCGGCGTGGATATTTACGACGCCAACGGCCAGATTCAAACGCGCGCGGTCTACGGACCGTATGCGACCTTCGGCGACGTTCAATACCCTGGCTCGATCACGATCGAGCGGCCTGTAGATGAGTACCAGATTGTTGTGGCGATCCAGAAGCTCACCATCAACCAGCCGCTGGCGGACGACCAGTTCGCGCTGAAGATCCCCGAAGATTACGTCGTACAGACGATGAAGTAGCCCCGACAGGTAGAATCAGGCTGCGGGCAGCCGGACGGCCGCTGCCGGGCGCGCGCAGGCGACGCTCGGGAGAGGAAAGTCCGAACTCCGCAGGGCAGTGTGCCGGATAACGTCCGGGATCCGGGCGTCAAGGCCCGGAGACGGCCAGTGCCACAGAGAAAATACCGCCAGCGGTCGGCGCAAGCCGGGCGCGGGTAAGGGTGAAAAGGTGCGGTAAGAGCGCACCGCGCCGGCGGCAACGTCGGCGGCAGGGTAAACCCCACACGGAGCAAGACCAAATAGGGAGGAATCAGCAGCCCGGCTCCAGAAGCTGCTGAGCGTGCCGGCCCGGCGCGCCAACGGGAGTTCCGGTCAGGTCTCGCAAGAGCTTGTCGGCGGAAACCTTCGGGTAGGTTGCTGGAGCGTGTCAGTAATGGCACGCCTAGAGGAATGGCCGTCCAGGGTCCGCAAGGATCCGGACAGAATTCGGCTTACAGGCTGTTCGCGTGATATCCAACAAAAAGAGCCACCCGGAAGGGTGGCTCTTTTTGTGTTGTGGCGGCCCAAAGACGTGAGTCTTAGGTGCTCTTGATGTTGCCGTTGAGCCCGTTCGGATAGAAGCCGCCCTTGACCACACCCGCGGAGGTGCTGCCGTAGACGATCATCAACACCTGCGACGTATTGCGTGCGGTGTACTGACCGGTAGCTGTGTTGGTGTTGAAGGCATTGATGGTTGCCGCCGCGCTTGAGGTAGCAGCAACGTAGGGGACAGTGTCGCCCGCGTCAACGGCAGGCGAGGACACCTGGAGAAGAACGCAGAGCTGACGGATCAGGCTCTCGTGCTGCGACTCCGTATCCAGGATCTGCGCAGCGTACTGAAGGGCCGCCGTGTTCGAGATCAGCCCGGTGGCCGCGCCCGCATACGCGCTGACGCCGGTTGTTTCGAGCTGGCGCGCAAGCGCGACAAACTGCGCGTCCGTCGTGATAGCCGTACCGCCCGTGTTCAGGGCGGACAGGTTCAGCGCCGGCATATCGACAGGAGTGATCCCAAGGGCCGTCATGGTCGCGCGCAGGAACTGCACGTGGGCCTGCTCGTCGGCTGCAAGGGTGATCGCAGCCGCAAGTACAGCGGCATTCTGGAAGTTGATTTTGCCCTGGCCGCCGGTAACCGCGCCCGGACTGGTTCCCATATCGGTGGGTTGCAGGCCCGCGCCCGTGGCGACCGTCAGGTAAAAGGTCGCTTCCAGGTACTCAAGGTTCAAGGCAAAGTTGAGGATATCGCCAACGCTCGGCGCTGTGCCGTTTGGTGCCGGGGAGGTGGTACCGGTGTTGCTGCTGCCGTTAGTGCACCCGGCCAGGCCCGCCGCGCCGGCAAGGCTGGCAGAGGCAAGAAAGCCGCGCCGGCTAAGGCGACTGGCCTGCCGCTCGGCAACCAGGCTTTCCATTTCGTTAACCATCTGCTCGTCCGTGGGTGCTGCCTCGGCCTGGAGCAGAGCTGAATTGCTGTGTGTCGACATGAAGATCTCCCTGAAACGCTGTGTATCGGCCTGGGTCCCGCGAGCCCCGCGAAGTGCGCAAGGGCCGCGCCTGAAGTGAGGGCCGGCTTTAGGTGCTCTTGATGTTGCCGTTGACGCCCTGCGGGAAGAAGCCGCCCTTGACGGTGCCCGCTGCCGGGTTTGTCGTAGTCGGCGTGGAAACGCCGTACACAACACCAAGCACCTGCGACGTGTTGCGGACAATACCGAGCGCCGGCGGGGTCGCGTTGGCAGAGGTATACGGTACCGCGCCGATCGGGGTCACTGTGAACACTGCAGGGTAGCCGGGATTTTGCGCTTCTCCCGGGTACACATCCTGCGCGTCGATCTGGAGATCAGGCGGATTGCCGATGCCGAGTGCAATGCATAGGTAGTTGATGGCGCCCAGGTGCTGGCCTTCCGCGCCCAGGATCTGCGCAGCTGCCTCAAGGACGCTCGTATTGCTGACCAGGTCCACTGCCGAACCTGCATACGCGCTGTTGCCAAGCGCGGTAAACTGCCGCGCCGCGGCGAAGAACAGGGTCGGGCTGGTGACCGCGGCCATCTTACCGCCCGCACTGTAATCCAGCACGGGTTCGGTGATGGGTGTGCCGCCAAGCGTAATGATGTTTTGCTGGAGCAGGTTAATGTGGTGCGCCTCATCCTGCAGCAGGCCGCCGAGGATGGCAAGCTGCGTCGGGTCGGTGATTGTGACAGTCGGTTCCGTGCCTGCCAGCACGTTGCTGGTGACGGTCGGCGCGTTCGCAATCAGAGGCGTCTTGCCTGCCGCAGTCGCGGCGGCACTAGCGGCGATATTTGCCTGCAGCGTCTGGCCGTTGAAGCCGTAGGAGTAGAACTCGGCTTCCAGAAACTCGAAGTTGAGGGCGAAGTTCAGAACATCGACCACCGGGGGCAACGCGGCGGCGGTCTGCGCCTGCGCAGTCCTGCCGGCGAGCGCGCCGCCAACGGTTGCTACCGCACTGGCTGCGGCGAGCGTGGAAAGAAAACGGCGGCGGTTCAAGGCACGGAGGTTTGCACCGAGCGCTAGAATCCCTTCTTCCGTTGCAAGCTGATCCCCGGTCACCTTCGTTTCGGGAACCAGAAGGGATGTGAATATCGAATGAGCCACGATCAAGACCTCCTAAATACTGCGCCAAACACCCTCTCGCACTGGCCAGCCTGCGAGTCGGGTTGTGCTGCCTCTTGTTAGTACCAGAATCCCGTGTCAGGGTTGTGCTTCTTCCTGGCACTTAAGTAACGCGTGTGTGGAATGCTTCAGATTCATACACAGTTGGCAAGCGCCTGTCGATAACAGGTTGGGCGCGGAATCGATGCGGTACACCCTCGCGCCCCGGCGCGTGTTCGGCATCGCTCAACCCGCTTCGCATGGCAGGCGCGTCGGCCCCTGCCGCCCCTGCTACACTCACGGCACAGGCGCCGCTCCCATGCAATGGACTGAATCGATCCGCATCGCTGTGCAGTCGCTCTGGGCTAACAAGCTGCGGACAGTACTGACGCTGCTTGGCATGGTCATCGGCGTAGCTTCGGTGATCACGGTGATTACGCTGGTCAACGGCGCTAACCACTATGTGGCGACCAAGATCAGCGGCCACGGCGCAGACGTCATTACCGTTTCGAAGATGCCGAGCGTGGTGTTTGACGGCGACGAGTACATAAAGTTTCACAAGCGCAAGGACCTGACATACGAGCAGTTCACCGCGCTGAGTGAAAGCTGCCAAAACTGCCTGCTGACCGGCGCGCAGCTCACCTCCGCAGGCAAAGTCACCTTTGGCACGCAGTCCAGCAAAACCACGGAGATCCGCGGCTGGACGCCGCCCATGCAGCCCCTGACCGCGCAGACCATCGTCGCCGGGCGCCAGCTGACGGAAGCGGATGAGAAAACCGGCGCGCACGTCGTAGTGATCGGCCAGGATGTAATTGACCACCTGATGGGCGGCGCCGACCCGGTCGGCAAGGAGCTGCGCATCGACGGCGGCGTGTATACGGTGATCGGGGCCGGCGAGCGCATGGGCAGCGCGCTCGGCCAGAGTCAGGATGATTACGTCCAGATGCCGCTGTCCACCTACATGCACTCGCACGGACTGCACAATTCACTGAGGTTTCTGGTGCGCTCGCGCCCCGGGCCGCTTGCGATGGAAGACACCGCGGATGAGATCAAATCCATCCTCCGGATGCTGCGGCGCGCCGCGCCCGGCAGCGAGGACGACTTTACCGTGGAAACCAACGGCAGCCTGGTTGACCTGTGGAAGAGCATCTCCTCCAGCTTTTCGCTGGTGCTGGTCGGTGTGGCTTCAATCTCGCTCGTAATCGGCGGCGTTGTCATTATGAACATCATGCTCGTCTCGGTCACGGAGCGCACCCGCGAGATCGGCATACGAAAAGCGCTTGGCGCGCGGCGCAGCGACCTGCTGCTGCAGTTTCTGGTCGAGTCGGCGACCATGGCCGCGCTTGGCGGCGTACTTGGCGTTGCGATCGGCGCCGGCATCTCCTACCTCATCTCCATCGGCGTCGGCTGGCCGGCGCAGATCAGCCCGTGGTCAGTCGTCGCGGGCCTGATCGTGGCGACCTCGGTGGGCATCTTCTTCGGCGTGTACCCGGCCAGCAAAGCGGCGCGGCTCGACCCGATTGTGGCGCTGCGGTCAGAGCTGTAATGAGGAGGCCTCGATGAACCTGGGCAGCATACGCGAAACCCTGCAGATGGCGCTGGAGTCGCTCCGGGCAAACCGGCTGCGCTCCGCGCTGACCATCCTTGGCGTAGTCATCGGGGTCGCGACCGTCATCATCATTTCATCCATCATTACCGGGCTCAACAATAAGGTGCAGGATTTCGCGAACTCCTTCGGTACCAACTCGATCTACGCGTTCCACCTGCCGATTGATGTGCAGCCGACGGCGGAAATGCTGGCCAGGAAGCGGCTCACGATCGATGAAGCCGTCGCCATGCAGTCATTGCCGCACGTGGTTGCGGTCGACCCGGCGATGCGCTACCAGGACCCACAGGTAGGCATCGGCGTGGAGTCGATCAAGTACCGCGGAAAGTCTGTCCAAAACACGCTGCTCGAGGGGGACTCGGAGGAGATGCCGTTGACCGCCGACATCCGGCTGACCAAGGGCACGATGTTTACCAAGGAGCAGAACCAGCACCGCACCAATGTGACTGTGCTGGGGCATGACACCGCGGAAAAGCTGTTTGGCGACCAAAACCCGGTCGGCAAAGACGTGGAAATACGCGGGGAACTGTTTACTGTGCTCGGCGTGTTCGACAAGCATAAGCAGCTGTTTGGCTCGGGAGCGAACCCGGAAGACAACATCGCCTTCATGCCAGTCGATACCTTCCGCAAGATTCTGCCGGACCAGAAAGACACGTGGATTACGGTGCGCTACGACGACGCGCGGAACAAGGCGGCGGTGGAAGAAGAGATGCGGACGCTGCTGCGGATCGCGCGCAAGGTGCCCACGCAGTCCGACGATGATTTCGCCATCTTTACGCCGGACGCGCTGGTGCAGTTCTGGGGCCAGCTGACGGGCGGGCTGGTCCTGTTCATGATCGCGGTTTCGAGCGTGGGCCTGATGGTGGGCGGTGTGGGCGTGATGAACATCATGCTTGTGTCAGTGACCGAGCGAACGCGCGAGATCGGCGTCCGTAAAGCGATCGGCGCGACGCGCGGCGGCATCATGCTGCAGTTCACCGCAGAAGCTGTGACCCTGTGCGCGGTCGGCGGGCTGCTCGGCGTATTGCTGGGCGGCCTGGTGACGTACGGCATCCACTGGGGCTTCGCGGCGCTGCCAGCCACCATGTCCACGGTGTGGACGACGGTTTCGTTCTCCATCTCGTGCCTGATCGGGCTGGTTTTCGGTATTTACCCGGCCTGGAAGGCCGCTACGCTCAACCCGATCGAGGCGCTGCGCTACGAGTAGGACTCAGGCTCCGGCAAAGTGCCCGATCAGCTCTGCGAGGCGGCCCGCGGCTTCGAGCGGCACCAGGTGCCCGCATTTCTCGACCACTTCGAGCCGACCGTTCGGGAACCGCGGCAGGGTAAGCTCCCGCTGCACGTCCGGCCCCAGGGACTTATCCCCTTCAGCCGCGATCACCAGCGTCGGCAGGGCCAATGACGGCACGCGGCTGGTCCAGTCCTCGTGACTGCCGCCCTCAAGCCATGCCCGCCAGGCCGCCGGGTTGGCGCGCAAACGGTCTTCGACCGAGCGCGCAAAGACCTCCGGCGGTATCGGGAGGCAGCTGTTCGCGCGAACGTATTCTTCCGCGTCGGCCCGGGTCGGCACGGCCTGCCCGAGCATGGTCGCGCGATCCGCGGGGGCCATCGGCTCGGGGGAGAGCGGGGACGGCGTGAGCAGAACAAGCTTCTCGAGCCCCGCCGGCTGCCGGCTCGCGACCACGGCCGCGACCTTGCCGGTCATGGAATGGCCTACCAGCACAAAGCGCGGGAGGTGGAGCGCGGCGAGGGTTTGCTCAACACTGTCGGCCATTTGGGCAACCGAGTAGCCTGGGACATCGCTTGCTTCGCCAAAGCCGGGCGTGTCGATCGAAATGATGCGGAACTGGGGCGCGAGCGCGACGCTGGTTTCAATCCACTCGCGCCGCGACAGGCCGAAAACGTGCAGCAGTACTAGGGCCGGCCGAGCTCCGCGAGTGGCATCTCCGGCCGCTCCTGAAATTGTTCCTGATATCGTACCGGGTAAGTCGAGCTCGGTGATCGGCAGCATAGGCATTCCTTGACGATAGCGCACGAGCACACGCTGCGGCGGGGTGCAACAAAGCCCGCCTCGTTACACTGGTCGCAGCGTGGACACGTCTTCCCTTTTGCCGGCCCTCGTACCGGCGCTGCTCGCCGTATTAGGCATCCTCTACTGCGCGCTCGCTCTGTGGGCGGCTCGCGCCTTTGCCCGCAGCGGGCCTGCGCTGTCCGCCAGGCACCCTGCGCCGCCGTCCGTGTCCATTCTCAAGCCGGTCAAGGGATTCGACCCGGGCCTCGAGGCAGACTTCTTGAAAGCACTGCGCAGCCACTGCACACAGGAGTATCCCGCACCGGTGGAGCTTCTGTTCGCTGTCCACTCGCTCCACGACCCGGCGGTACCCCTGCTGCGAGCGCTCGCCGACGAGTTCCCGGCGATGCGGATCGAGGTGATCGTGACGCCGCTCACGCTGGGCACCAACGGCAAGATGAGCAACCTCCAGCAGCTGCTGCCGTATGCGCAGGGTGAGCTGATCCTGATCAGCGATGCTGACATCGCCGTAGGACCGCGGTATCTGCAGCGGGTCACCGCACCATTTGCCGATGCGCGTACAGGCCTCGTGACCGCGCCGTACCGCGGGCGCACCCACCCGGCTGGGAGGCCGACGCTCGGCTCTCGCCTGGAGGCGCTGGGAATTGCGACGGACTTTACGCCGGGCGTACTGACGGCGCGGCTCACCGACGGCGGCGTACGCTTTGCGCTCGGCTCCACGCTGCTTGTCTCCCGCGCGGCACTTGCGGCGGCGGGCGGGTTGGAGGCGCTGACCGGCGTGCTGGCCGACGACTACGCGCTGGGGCGGCGGGTGGCCGCCGCAGGCTACTTGGTCGTGTTGAGCCGGGAAACGGTCTCGACCGCCGTGCCCGCTTACACGCTCGGTGAGTTCTGGCGGCACCAGATGCGTTGGGCGCGCACCGTGCGCGACGCGCGTCCGTGGAGTTACACGGGCATCGTGGTGACGCACCCGGTGCCCTGGGCGCTCCTGTACCTCCTGGCCAGCGGCGGCAGCCTATTTGGCGTGGTGCTGCTGCTGTTTGCGCTGGTCGCCCGCATGGCAGTGGCCGTTCGGGTCGGCTACGGCGTGCTTGGCGATGCGCAGGTGCTGCGCGACCTCCCCCTGCTGCCGCTGCGCGACTGCCTGGCGCTTGCGCTTTGGGTGTGGAGCTACGCGGGCGACACGGTAGAGTGGCGCGGGGAGCGCTTTCGCGTGCACAAAGGCAAGCTGCTGCGGGTAGGCGCGCCGTCGAGCTAGTAAACGGCGCGATTGCATAGGGTGCGCCTAGTAAAATAAAGCGTAATGGCCGCCCCGACACTCGTGCAGCTTGCCCCGCAGTCGGTCGAGACCGGCGACCCGTCCCAGGCCGGCCTGGGGCCGCCGGCGACGCTGCTCTATAACGATTGGTACCCGGCCCTTCGCTCAGAACTTTTAGGCGGCAAGCGCCTGCACACAGCCTTGCTGCTGGGCGTGCCGCTGGTGCTGGGGCGCAAGCGGGACGGCGCCGTCTTTGCCATGCGCGACCTGTGCCCCCACCGCGGCATTCCGCTGTCGTGCGGCTGGTTCGACGGGGACGCGCTGGCCTGCAAGTATCACGGCTGGAAGTTTGAACCCGTGACCGGGCAGTGCACGGAGATCCCCTCGCTAAGCTCGCGCGACACGCTCGATGCCACCCGCATTTACAGCACGGCGTACCCCTGCGTGGAGCGTGACGGCTACGCGTGGGTGTACCTGCCAGAGCCTGGCGCTGGGCGCGTGCGCGCCGGTGACGCGGCGCTGCCGGCTGTGCCGGAAACGCCCAAGTTCGGCGACCGCTACCGCTCGGCGCACCTCCAGGCCGAGCTGCCCTGCAATGTGGACCACGGCATTATCGGGCTCATGGATCCGGCGCACGGGCCGTTTGTGCACCAGAGCTGGTGGTGGCGTAAGCAGGGATCGATCCACGAGAAGGCGAAGCATTTCGAGCCGATTTTCGAAGGGTTTCGCATGGCGGCGCACGCGCCGTCCGGCAACTCGGCGCCATATAAGCTGCTGGGCGTTTACGGCGAGCCGATCACGACCACGATCGACTTCCAGCTGCCGAACCGGCGTGTCGAGACGATTCGCTGCGGGCCCAAGTGGTTCTCGAGCCTGACGACCGTGACGCCGACCACCGCCCGCGCCTGCCGCATTGATGTGTTTGCGGCCTGGAATATTTTCTACGCGGTGCCGGGAGTGACGGCGCTGGCCAAGTTCTTCGGCAAGCGCTTTGTAGAGCAGGACCAGCAGACCATGATCGAGCAGGCGCGCGGGCTGCGGTACGATCCGCCGCTTATGCTGATTGATGACGCGGACCGGCCGGCCAAGTGGTACTTCGCACTGAAGCAGGCGCGGCTGGACGGAACCGGGAAGCACCCGATGCCGGGACCGGTGACGCTGCGCTGGCGGTCGTAGAGTGGTTCGCCAACGATACTTCGCCGAAGGTGATACGCAGCTAGCTGTACGTGTGACACGTTCAATGCCAAACTGCGTCATCCTGAGCTTAGGCGGCGCCCCCGGCGAGCTTGCTCGCTGGGGTGCAAGCGAAGGACCTGCTGTTCCCGAATTAGCGCGAAAAGCAGGTCCTTCATCGCTTTCATTTTCAGGATGACGCGATTGTGAAGCACCACGGATTTCACTTACCCGCGGTTGTAACCGTGCTCGTAGCCTTTAACAAACGCATCGCGATATTCCTGCTTGAACTGGTCGCGCGAGTAGCCCTGCGGTGAGTCCGGCACGTGCTTATAGGTATCCACGTGCGTCGGCCGGTTTGAGTGGCCATGCTGCCGGTCGGCCTCGCCCTGCGCCTCACCCGCGGTCCATCCCTGGCGCGCGCCCAGCATGGGGTGACCGTCCTGCTCATGATATTGGTCGCCGTAGCCTTCCGGCCCGTGGCCCCAGTGCTGATCGTCGTACTGACCCTGCCCCTGGGCATACTGCGCCTGCGCCATGGCGGCGCCTAGAACGATCCCCGCCAGTGTTCCTGCTACCTTCCCAGCCTTGCTACCCCGAATGATAGTCATCGTTATTTCCTTTCGCGGCCTTGTTACAAGGCCTGCTTGCTTCTTTCGTAAGATGCGCTCCACGACTTAGCTGCCGGCTCTGCCATGTCCTAACTCGCTGCAGTTGCAGCGCATAGGAGAGAACACGCCTGCATCGGAAAGGATGCGCGGAAAAGGGTAACGCTCAAGATTCAGAAATGCTCAGCCCGCACAGCTGCCTCGTTTCGCTGCATCATTTCGGTGGAAATACCCAGCGCGCGCCCGAGCGCCTGAAACAGTTCGCGGCTGTCCGCGCCCACACCGTGCGCACTCTCCGCGTCCAAAAAGAGTGTGTGCCAGATATTCTGCGCCTGCCAGATATCCGCCGGGAACGGCAGCAGCGCCACGGCCTGCGCGGTGGCGAGCGCATTCTCAAGCGCGCCTCGATCGTCAGGCTGCGCGGCAAGCAACGCCATGGCTGCACGCATCCGCTCATCGGCCGTGTAGCTCAGCTGCTGCTGGTCCAACTCGACGCCGTCGCGGCTCGCGAGTGCAAGCGCGGCCTTGAGCTGCGCTGCGTCCACCGGATCGCTGCCCAGCGCGCGCCGCACCAGGATGTTGATCGCGAAGTTCGCTGCAAGCGCAAGTACGGAAGGACGCGGCACCTCGGTCTGATTCAGAAACTGCAGCAGGGACGCGTGATTCTCATAAAGGCGAAGCAGGCTCTCCTCGGCTTCCTCGACTGTGCTGTTGAGGATGAGCTGCATCACCCGGCGCTGCTCATCGTGAAACAGCGAGCGAATGGTGTACGCAGCGCCGCCGAACTCGCGATCAAACAGGCGGATGACGAGCGGCAGGTCCGCCCGCAGCATCGCCGCGCGCGCCTCTTCGCTGAAGCGCTCCTGGCCGGCGGCGCCGTCGCCGTGCGCGCGCTTGACGCCGGCGGCGATGTTCTGGTCGCCGAAGTGGAGCACGCTGTAGAACAGCTGGTCCCGCTCCTGGGTCAAGATCGAGCGGATTTCGGCCTCGCCCGTCAGCAGGCGTCCTCGACCGGAGCTCTGCACCTCGTGCGCCAGCGTGTCGATGTCAAACGCAAACACCCGCGCATGCTCAGGGTAGCTGCGAAACACCGACGAGATAGCGAAGTGCGCGGTGACCTGCTCGAGGCCGACCCGCAGCGCAGCCGCGTGATTGCGGTAGATGTCGGCGCCGGTGCCTTCGGCGTCCACGTTGCTGTGCGCCTCACCCAGCACGGCCAGGAAAGCCGGCTCAAGCGCCGCGCCTTCCTCACCGAACAGCGCCGCCGCAAGCTCGAGCGCGCGCGCGGCGTAGGCAATGATCTGCAGTGTTTCAATGCCGGAGATGTCGTCGAAAAACCAGCCGCAGCTGGTGTACATCAGCTGCATTTCCCGCACCAGCTCAAGCAGCTGGAAAGCCTGCACCTGCTCGCTATTACTGAGAGGCCGGGCCTGTTCGGCGGCCAGAAACGTACCCGCCCGCTCGCGGTCGAGAATCACCTGGATGTACCGGTCGCACGCGCCGTTCCAGTCCTGGAACAGCTGCGCGCCAAGCTTTATGGCGCGAGACGTCACCGCATCCCGCAGCCCATCGAGAGCAGCCCGCAAAGGAGCACGCCAGCGCTGGTTCCAGCCGTCGCGGCCGCCGTTGCAGCCGCAGTCCGACCGCCAGCGCTCCACGCCATGCGCGCAGCTCCAGCTTGTTCGCTCGGCAACACGCGCCTCCCAGGTAGGCGGGAAGTGTGCGAGGTACTCCCCGTAGTTCGTGATGGTCGCGAGCTGCTCCGCTTCGGTGTACTGGAACGCGTAGCTGAGAGCCATCTCGCCAAAGCGATGGTGGTGCCCGTAGCTTTCGCCGTCGGTGGCAACGTGGACCAGCTCCGGCTGCGTGGGCGATGGACTGCTGAAGCCCGAGGCCATGCGCTGCGCAAAGCCTTCGCCCGAGTTAAGCAGGCGTTCGAACGCAATGGCGCGGGAGCGCGCGCCGTCGTAGAAAAACACCGTAATGGAGCGGCCGCCGGGCAGGTTGACGCAGTAGGGCCGGCGCGTGTCCAAAGATTGTTCCCAGGCTCCTTCCTGCGGCGCGGGCCGATCGGCAGAGGCCGGCTCGGGCGCGTGGCCGAAGCTGCCAAGCGGCCGCACGGCCGCGCACTGGTTGGGCGCGAGCACGGTGAACAGGATCCCGTTCTCCGCCAGCACTTCGAGTGATTCCGTATCCGCCGCGGTCTCCGCGAGCCACATGCCTTCAGGCCTGCGGCCAAAGCGATGCTCAAAGTCAGCAATGCCCCAGCGCACCTGCAGCTCCTTATCGCGGCGGCTCGCCAGCGGCATGATGATGTGGTTGTAGACCTGCGCCATGGCCGAGCCGTGGCCGGAAAAGCGCGCGGCGCTGATGCGGTCCGCATCCAGGATGGTTTGGTAGGTAAGCGGAGCATGCTCCTCAAGCCAGGAAAGCAATGTCGGGCCGAAGTTGAAGCTCATCTGCGCGTAGTTGTTCACGATGCGCAGGATTTGATTGCTCGTGTTGACGACACGCGAGGCTCCATTGCGGGCATAGCACTCGGACGTGATGCGGCTGTTCCAGTCATGGAAGGGAGCGGCTGAATCCTGCGTTTCCACGCTTTCCAGCCAGGGGTTTTCGCGCGGAGGCTGGTAGAAGTGGCCGTGCACCACCAGGTATCGATTGCCGGTATTGGTCATCGTCTTGCTTTCCCCCGCCTCGATTGTGCGCCCATCAAGCCGCGGGCGGTACGTCAAACGGCTTGCCGTGCAGGTCGCACGCGCGCCACATGTACCAGCTTGCCACCGAGCGCCACGGCCGCCAGCGCTCGCCGCGCCGCGCCATCACCTTGGGATCGCCAAGCAGCGCGGCATCGAACGCGTGCGCCTTGAGCGCGCGCTTCGGCAGCCGGGAAAACGTGAGTGCGAAGCCCTTGCGTACGCCGTAGTCCGAGAGCGGCAGCACGTCGGGCCGGCCGAGCCGGAACATCAGCAGCATCTCGACCGTCCAGGGCCCCACACCGCGTACCTCGGTCAGCCGCGCTACGATCTCGTCGTCGGGCATTCGGCGGATCGCCGTGAGCGCGGGCACCGTGCCGTCGAGCGTTTTGCGGGCCAGGTCCTGCAGCGCGAGCATCTTGTTTCGCGAGAGGCCCGCTGCCCGCAGGGCTTCGTCAGGCTGCGCCAGCAGCAGCTCCGGGGTGGGGTGGATGTCGCCAAACAGCTTGAGCAGCTTGTGCAGGATCGCGCGGGCGGCGGCCCCATGCAGCTGCTGCGACAGGATCGCCTCCAGCAGCGCCTCAAACGGCGAGTGCTGACTTTTAAGCCGCAGCGTGTAGGGGCCGGCCTGCTCCATGAGCGCGGCGAGCTTCGGGTCGGCCGCGGCAAGCGCGCGGCATGCTTCGGCAACGTCGTAACCGGGCGCTCGTCGGCCGTCTACCATCGATCCAGTGTAGCGAGAGCCGGCATGCAGCCCGGTGAATACGCGCCTCCTGCACCTTAGGCAGCAGGAGGCATCGCACAAGCTGGGGGATCCATGACGAACGGTCCGGGAAAGAAGGCCGCGCGGGCGGGCAACGACGGTGCGGCGAGCGCTGCCGCAAGCAAGAGCAAGGGCCCAAAAGCCGCTGCGGCAAAAAAGGCAGCACCTTCCGCGAAAGTGGAGGCCCGCGGCCCGGTTCGGACACAGGTGCACGACGCCCCGGTGACCGGACCTATGCCGGAGGCGCTCGACCGCATCGCGACCAACGCGCGCGTGACCGTGCGCCGCGGCGGCGAGCCGCCGCGGGATGCGAAATGCGTCATTTACTGGATGCAGCGCGCCGAGCGCGGCATCGACAATCCCGCGCTTGACGTAGCCATCGAGCTCGGCAATGAGCTGGGGCTGCCGGTGGTTGCGTTCTTCTCCGCAATCAACAATTTTCCGCATGCGAACTGGCGCCACTACCACTTTCTGAGCCAGGGCCTGGTGGACGCCGAGCATGACCTGCGGGAGCGGAATGTGGAGTTCATCGTGCGGCGCCCGCCCGACAATGCGCTGGAAAAGCTGGTCGTGGAGCTCGGCGCCGCGGCGGTAGTCGCCGATGAGAACCCGATGCGCGAGCCGGAGCGCTGGCGTCAGGTGTTTGCGCACCGCGTCGACGTGCCGTACTGGACGGTGGACGCGGACAGCATTGTGCCGACCAACACGTTTACGAAGCACTTCTACGCCGCGGTGCACTTTCGCCCAAAGCTGTATGCGGAGCTGCCGAAGTTCCTGACGTGGCAGGCGCCGGAGAAAGCGAAGCACACCTGGGAGCGGCCGCGCGGCTTCAAGAGTTTCCGCGTTGGCGACGACATTACAGAAGGCTGGGGCGCGCCGTTTGACCGCTCCGTGGGCCCGGTCGACAGCTTTACCGGCGGCACCCGTGCGGGCGAGAAGCTGCTGAAGGCATTTGTCACTGACAAGATGGCAGATTACGACTCCGTGCGGAACCACCCGGAGCGCGACGGTACCAGCCGCATCTCGCCCTACCTGCACTTTGGCCACCTGGGCACGCTTACCATCTGCCGGGCGATTGAGGACGCTGTAGCCGCGGGGAACTGCACGCCGGAGGCGCGCGACGCGTACTACGGCGAGGTGCTGGCGTGGCGCGAGCTGAGCGTGAATTTTGTCCGTTTTGTGCCGGACTACGACAACATCAGCTGCGCGCCTGAGTGGGCGCGCGAGTCGCTGAAGAAGCATGCCCGTGACCCGCGGCCAAACCTGTACACGCGCGAGCAGTTGGTGCGCGGGGAAACCCACGACGACATGTGGAACGCCGCGCAGAAAAGCATGGTGGACTTTGGCTGGATGCACAACATGCTGCGGATGTACTGGGCCAAGAAAATCCTGGAGTGGAGCGCAACCCCCGCCGATGCATTTGAGACCTGCGTGTACCTGAACGATCGCTACTTTCTGGATGGGCGCGACCCGAACGGCTACGCCAACATCGCGTGGGCCATCTGCGGCGTGCATGACCGGCCGTGGGGCGAGCGGCCGATCTTTGGCAAGGTGCGCTACATGTCCGGCGCATCGACCGGCAAGAAGTTCAATTCGAAACGCTACATCGAGAATGTGCGCGAGGGACGCGCGTTTGGCGACTAAGCGGGAGGCCTGGTGCGCGTGCAGGGAGAGACAGCACGACGGAGAAGCCAGGCCTCGGCACTTAAGTTTCGACTGCGCTTAGGAAGACGGTGTTTTAGGGCAAGGGCGGCTTGGGAGGGCCGCCCCGCTCGCGCGCAAGCCAGCGCCTTATTTGTACAAGTCCTCGAAA
>CAXUDF010000028.1:16869-28498 GCA_964249695.1 uncultured Acidobacteriaceae bacterium | reverse complement strand
TGCCGCTGCTGCCCATCATCATGGTTGCGCATGCCGAATACGGGAGGGTCGCACGCGCCGGGGATACGCCTGCCTCGGTTTCGCGCTTTTGGGTCACGGAAATTCTCCGCCGGCGCATCGGGTACCAGGGGCTGATCCTGACCGATGACATGGAAATGGGCGGGCTGCTGACGCAGATGAGCATAGAGGAGGCGGCGGTACGCGCGCTGCTGGCCGGCTCGGACCTGCTGGAGGTCTGCAAGGACCCGGCGCTGGTGTTCCGCGCGTATGAGGCCGTTCTCGCGGAGGCGGAGCGCTCCACTGCGTTTCGCGCGGGCGTGCGGCGGACCTTTGCGCGGGTAACCGCGCACAAGCGCCGCCTGCTGGACACGCAGCTGCCGCGCGACCCGACCGCGGCGCAAGTGGCGCGGCTGCGCGGCGACGTCCAGCTGTTCAGCTCGGAGCTTGCGGCGATGGAGCGTGCCGGCATGACGCGGCCCCTGCCGGATGTTGCGGAACCGGCGGTTCCGGGATTGTCAGATCTGGGCTTGTCAGATCCGGGAGCGGTGCTTTGATGAGCGCGCAGCGAGCATTTCGCCCGCTCACCGTCGCCGGCATGATGAGCGGCACCTCGGGCGACGGCATCGACGTCGCGCTGGTGCGCATCGCGCCAAAAGCCGGTGGCCCGGGCACCGAGCAGGGCGCTGCGCTCTCGCTTGCACTGCTTCGCTACCAAGGCTTTCCCTTCTCCCCTGCTGTGCGGAAAGCGGTGCTGGCCGCGCAGGACAGCCAGCGTACCAGCACGGCCGAGCTGGCGCGCCTGCACTGGCGGCTGGGGCTTGCCTATGCAGAGGCATACACCTCGCTGCACGCGGAACACGACGGCGCGGTCGACCTGGTTGGCTGCCACGGGCAGACGATCTACCACCAGGGTGCGGCGGCGCCCTATGCGGGCGAGCACTTCGCGTGTACCTGGCAGATCGGCGAAATGGCACCGCTCGCGCGCGCGGCCGGGGTGCCGGTGATCTCGAACTTTCGCCCGGCCGACATGGTGGTTGGGGGCCAGGGCGCGCCGCTCGTGCCCCTGCTCGACCAGACGCTTTACCGCGACGCAGCGCGCACCCGCATCCTGCAGAATGTCGGCGGCATCGGCAATCTCACTGTGGTGCCGCCGTTCGGAAGCGCCGACCCGGTGATTGCTTTCGACACCGGTCCAGGAAACATGGTGATGGACACGCTGATGCAGCAGCTGTTCGGCAAACCTTTTGACGAAGGCGGGGCGGTCGCGGCGCGCGGGCAGGTGCTGCAGCCGGTGATCGAGGCGAGCCTGCGCGAGCGCTTCTACACGGAACCGCCGCCGCGCTCCGCGGGCCGCGAGCAGTTCGGCGGGCGCTTTGCCGCGGCGTTCCTCAAGCAATGCCGCGTGACCGAAGCGCGGCCGGAGGACGTCATCGCCACTGCCACCGCGCTCACCGCGCATTCCATCGCGCTCGCCATTCGGCGATTTGTCACCGCCGGTGAGCCGAAGGGAGAGAACGACCTGATTGTCGCCGGCGGAGGCGCGAAGAATCGGACACTGCTCACCATGCTCGGAACCCTGCTCGCTCCTGACCGCATTCGCGTGCTGCTCTCCTCCGACGCTTCGCTGCCGGCACCGCTGCCGGTCGAAGCGAAAGAAGCCGTCGCGTTCGCCCTGCTCGCCTATATGAGCTTCCACGGCAGCGCCGGCAATGTGCCCTCTGCCACCGGAGCGTGTGAGCCCGTCGTTCTGGGGCAGGTGACTTGTGGGTAGGCGCTGGGCCTTCTCTCCAATGCTGTTTCCAGCGCTGCTGCTGGGTCTGCTGACCGCATGCAGCGGGCATCGCGCGGCAACTGACACCGTCACGGTGCTCATTGAAAGCAGCCCCACCAACCTGGACCCAAGAATCGGCACCGATGCTTCGTCCGAGCGCATTGACTCGCTGCTGTTTGACGCGCTGGTGCGCCGGGACGCCCACTTCGGCATCGCGCCTGAGCTGGCCACCAGCTGGGAGACGCCCGACCCGCTGACGTACGTGTTTCACCTGCGCAGCGGGGTGCGGTTCGCCGATGGGCGCGCACTCACCTCGCGCGATGTAAAGTGGTCGCTCGACACGCTGCTGAACGGCGCGGTCACCACCATCAAGACGGCCGCGTATAAGACCTGGAAGTCGGTCGACGCACCTGATCCGGCGACCATTGTGGTGCACCTCAAAAAGCCCGACACAGCGCTGCTGTGGAATGTCTGCGACGCTGCTTTTGGGGTGATCCCATACGGAAGCGGACGCGACTTCTGGCGCCACCCGCTGGGCAGCGGACCCTTCGTATTTGTGAGTGCCGAGCAGGATAAGGATGTTGTTATCCGCCGCAACCCGCTCTACTGGGGGCAGGCGCCTGCGATTGCCGGGGTGCGTTTTGCCGTCGTGCCGGATGCCATCACGCGCGCGCTCGAGCTGCAGAAAGGGTCGGCGGACGTGGCAATCAATGCCCTGCCGACCGACGTGCTGGCAAGCCTGGCCCGGGAGCGGACGCTGCGTGTGGAGGCAGGGCCGGGCACGGTGGTGAATTACGTCATCTTCAACCTGCGCGACCCCTACCTGCGCGACGCGCGCGTCCGCACCGCCATCGCGCAGTCCATCGACCGCAGACTTATCATCCACACCCTGCTCGACGACCGGGCGCGGCTGGCCGACAGCGTGCTGCCCCCCGAGCACTGGGCCTATTCCGACGACCCGGCTGAGGACGCGCACCATGCCTTCGATCCCTCGGCAGCCAACGCAGCCCTGGACGCAGCAGGCTACCATCGCGGAGCGGACGGCGTGCGCTTTCACCTCGTGATGAAGAGCTCGACCGATGAAACGAGCCGCCTGCTCTGCGCCGTGCTGCAGTCCGAGCTCGCAGCCGCCGGCATCGCTCTCGATATTCGCTCGTATGAGTTTGCGACCTTCTACGCTGACATCACCAAGGGCGCGTTTGCGATGGCGCCCTCGCGCTGGATCGGCGGCAACGAAGCGCCCGATATCTTCAACTACGCCTATGGCTCCACGCGCACGCCCCCGCACGGAGCCAACCGCGGCTACTACAGCAGCGCACACGTGGACGCTCTGATTGCCGACGCTGCGGCAAACCCCGATCGCGCGCAGCAGGTTGCCGACTACCGGGCCGTGCAGCAGCAGCTCGCCACCGACCTGCCGGTTTTGGATCTCTGGTACCTCGACACGGTCGCCGTGGTGAACCGGCGGCTTGGCCCGCTGGCGCTCTCGCCTTCCGGCAACTTCGACTTTCTGCGCTCCGTTCGATTTACCTCCAGCAGCCGCTGAGGCAGGCTGCAGGCGTATGTCAGAAGACCGCGCCCACTTACTCGTAACCTTTTAGTTTCTGCGGCCTCAGATAAGGGCAAGCGAAGATCTGCCGATAGCCCGCAGTTACACCTGACTTACAGCTGCGATGAACCAGCCGGCACCAGCACCGTGGCAGGAACCTTGCCGCGGCCTCGCGTTGCAGAAAGAGCCACCATGAAGCAGGTACGCGTTGCCGTTGTTCTCTCGCTGTTCACTGCCGCCGGCGTTGCCGCCCACGCGCAGGCCAATCCCGACTTCTCCCAGCTGAAAAACGAGGTCGGCCTCGAGATCGGTGCCACAGTGACGCCAAGCGTCGGCGTGCAAACGGGGGGCTCGCTTACCTTCAACTCAGGCTTCACGCTTGGCATTGATTACGATCATCGACTCTTCGGCAAGCGAACCCAGGTGGCAGTGGGTGTTGACTTTCTCGCCTCGCCCAACGATGTCAAGCTCAGCAACCCGCCGACCAACGTGAGCGGTCAGTATGCATTCCTGTTCCTACCGGTGAATGTACGCGTCAAGTTCAATGCGGACCGCGCGATCGAGCCGTGGCTGGAGTTCGGCGGCGGCTATGCAAACTTCACGCCCGCGCAGCCGGTCCAGAGCAACATTCGCGTGGCCGGCGGCGGCAGCACAGGCACGCTTGAGTTCGGCGGCGGGGTGGATACCAAACCGCTTGTCCACTTCAAGGTTCCCGTACTGGGGCAGCTGCCGATTGGCGCGCGCTTCGAGGTTAGGGACTTTTACTCGGGCGAGCCGAACTATGCTGTCGAGACCACTAACAAGCTGCAAAATAACATTGCATTTACTGGTGGACTTCTGCTGCGCTTCTGAGGGTCTCTGTAAGCTGCTGGGAGGGTACTTAGGAGCAACATAGCACGGCTCCCCTCCCAGGAACTTACATGCAGCTTTGTTGCCTACTTAGCCGGGAGCATCCCGAACCTCCGCGGGCGACTCGCGCGATGTCAGCGCTCGCCCCACTTGAGCTTGGTCCGCAGCACATCGTAGAACGATCCCGCGCCGACCCGGAGCAGTTTGACGTTGTACGCAGAACGCCAGCACAGCAACTCATCTCCCTGGCGCAGCGTTTCCGACTCCTGCCCGTCGACGGTCAGGTAAGTCGGCTCTGCGCCGTCGATGATGCGCAGCTTCAGCCGCGCGTCGCCGCGCACTACCAGCGGCCGCATGGTGAGCAGGTGCGGACATACCGGCGTGACAATGTGCGCGTCCACGGAAGGATCCAGCACCGGGCCATTGGCAGAGAGCGAGTACGCCGTCGAGCCGGTCGGCGTCGCGATGATGACCCCGTCGGCGCGGTATTCGGCGGCAAGGTGGCCGTCGACCGTGACGCTGAACTGCCCCATACGCGCGATGGTGCCCTTGCTGATCACGGCGTCGTTGAGCGCTTCGTGCTCGCAGATTTTCACTTCATCCCGCCACAATTCCGCATGCAGCATCGCCCGCTCATCGAGCGTGCCGCAGTCCACGCACCAGGCTTCGAGCGTCGCGTACAGGTCGCTCAGGCGTACCTCGGTCAAAAAGCCGAGCGAGCCCAGGTTGACGCTCAGGATCGGCGTCCCCAGCCGCGCAAACACGCGCGAGGCTGCCAGCAGGGTTCCATCCCCGCCCAGCACGATCACCAGCGCGGGCTTATGGTCCCCCATCTGCTCGCGTGCCACGACCGGCGCGATGTTGGTATACAGGCCGCTGATGGCATCCAGCACCGGCTCGAAATCATGGCCGCGCAGCCACAGGATCAGTTCTTCCAGAATCGCGCCAAGCTCGGGCTTTTCCGGTTTGGACACGATGGCGATGGTACGCATTGTGCCAGTGTACCGGGATCGATCCGCGGTGCTCCTCTCAGGGATGCTCCCAACGTGCGTGCAGCAGAAACTCGCGGTTGCCTTCGGTACCCGTGATGGGCGACTCGATGATGGCGAGCCCGGACGCTCCGTGCGCTGCGGCGCAATCGCGCACCCGCTCCTGCGCCAGCGTGTGTGCGCGGGCGTCGCGCACAATGCCGCCCTTGCCGACCCACTCACGGCCTGCTTCAAACTGCGGCTTGATGAGGATGACTGCCTCGCTGATCCCCGGCGCAGCCGCAAGCACGGGCGGCAGCACCAGCGTGGCTGAGATGAATGAAACATCCATGGCGAGAAACGTAAGCGCGCAGTCCGGCTGGAGCGCGGCAAGCTCGCCGGGCTCCAGTTTGCGGGCGTTGGTGCGCTCAAGCAGGTGCACGCGCGGGTCAGTGCGCAGCGGCTCGGCAATCTGGCCCCACCCGGTGTCGACGGCGAGGACGCTGGGCGCCCCGGCCTGCAGCATGCAGTCGGTAAAGCCGCCGGTAGACGCACCAATGTCTATGCAGCCGCGGCCGACGAGGTCCACCGCCCAGTGGCGCAGAGCGTGCGCCAGCTTCAGGCCGCCGCGGCTTACGTACGGAGGATCGTCGCCCAGGATCCGCAGCGGCGCGTCCGGCTCAACGGCGAAGCCGGGCTTGGACTGCTTCTGCTCGCGCACCAGGACGCGGCCGGCCAGCAGCAGCGCCTGGGCGCGCTCACGGGTAGGGGCAAGCCCCCGCTCGACAAGCAGTTTGTCGAGCCGGAGCTTGCCCATCTTCAGAAAAGGACAGCTACTGGCAGGAAGGCGTGCCGACCTGCGTAAACTGCAGCGTCGGCGCCCCGGAACCGGGCCCGTTACTCCCGTTGACGAAGGTATTGGCCGAAACAGCTGGGCCGCCCAGGTTGTTTTGCCCCACGTACTGGTAGTTGGTCCGAACGTCGACGCCGCAGCCTTGCAGCTGCAGCTGCGCCGAAACCTGGTCGGTGTCAGTGCGCAGAATCGTCAGCAGCGAGCTGTCCGGCGCCACCACGTACACCTTGCCCAAGGGATTGTTGTAGGTGGAGGAGATAACGCGCGGGTGGCCCGGGACGGCGATAGGCGTACCCTGCGGCGTAAAGCTCGTCATATTGACGATCGCGATCGCGCCGGCCGCGCTCGGGCTGGTGGGGTCGCCCTGCAGCGCCACGTACGCGCGGCTGCCGTCGCCGAGAATTGTAAGCGCCGCCGGAAAGGCGCCGACCTGTGCTGTGCCAAGTACCTGGCCAAAGCCGGGAGCATCGTTGCCGAAGTTGTCCAGCGGCACGTTGATAAAGCTGACCGTGCCCGAGTCGTAATTGGCCGTAACCAGCAGCGACCGCTGTGCGAAGTAGGCGGCGTACACCGGGCCAGCGCCGACCTTGATGGTGCCGGGGACGCCGGTGTTCGCGGTGAGAATCGCGCTGCTATCAAGCGCATCCAGCTGATCGTTGATGACGGTGATGGTGCCCGAGCCGCGATTCAGGATAAAGGTGCGCAGGCCGTCCGGCGTGGTCAGGCCGAAGACCGGGCAGTTCCCTACCGGGATGCGGCTCGAAACCGCGTTGGTCGCGGTGTCGATGCCGTCTGCCTGGCCGTTGCCGGGCACAACGCCCAGCGCCGCGGTGCCGAGCGGACCGCACTGGCCCCAGCTGACGTTGCTGCCGTCAGCTCCCTGGCTGATGGCGTAGACCCGCTGAGAGGAGGGCGAGCCCGAGAGCGCTACCAGCGCCGGGGCTACCGCGATTTGCTGCAGCAACGAAGGCGCCGCTATGCCGCTGCCGACATTAAGCGCGCCGACCGTGTACTGGCCGTTTGCGCCCGGACCCAGATTTGTCACATAAATGGCCGAGTTCTGAATCAGGATGTTGCCCTGGATCGAGGGCGATGCAAGCCCATTGGTACCGATGCTGGTCGACCCGGGATTCAGCGTCGTCGTGGTGATCTGGTTCTGCTGCAGCGTCTGCGAAAGGGGAATCCCGCTGACCGTGCCGTCGCAGTTCAGGCTGAATACCTCGTTGGTGCTGGGTCCGATAGCCGAGGTAAGCGGCCCGGTCCCGATCGTGGTCTGCGCGAGAACACTATCCCCCGAGAAGTCGATCACTGTGGAAACACCTGCATTCGCGTAAAGGACGTTCTGGGGCGACGTAGGGTTTGCAGGGTTCGGGATCTGGATGGACGCGGGGCAGGGATTGGTAGCCGTCTGCGCGCTGCGCTGGGCAGGCTGGGTAAGCACCAAGGCAAATCCGCCTGGCGGCGTACCGGCCGGGCCTACCGGTTGAATGGGACTGATGACGGGACGGGCGCGATTGGCGCAACCGATCACCGCGGTGGATGCTGCCAGCAAAAGCCCGGCCAGCAGCCATGGGCGCGCCGGCCCTGCGATACTTTGCACTCTTGTGTACCCTCACTGCGGGTCCAGGCGGCCCCGCTTCGCGCGGCAGACCTCGCCGTTGGCTGATTGTAAATCACAGGGTTAGGCCGCGCACTCGGCTCCCATGCGCAACCGCTGGGCGGGCTACTCTGGTAGGGCGGCTTCCCTTCACTCAAAAGACGCCGCGCGGGAGTTTCCATGACCGATGAACAAAGGGCCGATCAGCACCGTATCGATCAGCACCGGACCGATCAGCACCGTCCAGCCCCTGAATCGGTCTGGGATTACCCGCGCCCGCCGCGTCTTGAGCCAACCTCGCAGCATCTGCGCATCGAGCACCGCGGCATCCTGCTGGCGGACACGACGCGCGCCCTGCGCATCCTTGAGACGAGCCACCCGCCCGTCTTCTACATCCCGCCGGGCGACATCGCCATGCAGTATCTGCGGCCCTCCCCGCGCCGGAGCAGCTTTTGCGAGTTCAAAGGAAGCGCCCGGTACTGGACCATCGACGTGTCGGCCGCTTTGACGAAGGCTGACGGCGACGCACTTTCGCCCGATGCGGCCTGGAGCTACGAGGACCCGACGCGCCCCTACGCGATTTTGCGCGGCCACCTTGCCTTTTACGCCAGCCGGGTCGATCTGTGCACGGTGGACGGAGAGCGCGTGGCTGCGCAGGCGGGCGACTTCTACGGCGGCTGGATCACCTCGGCTGTGCGCGGCCCCTTTAAGGGCGCGCCGGGAACCCTTGGCTGGTGAGGTCAATTTGACGGAACGATCTGGCCGCAAAGGGGACGCTTCGTGAGGACGGAGAGCCTGGAGTCTCAGCACTTCGCCGTCACCCCGCCCGCATGGCAGTCGCGTGCCGTCCTGCTGCTGGTATGCCCGGCCGCAGCCGTGTACGCCTCGCTGCAGGGTGTGCAGACAGCCTCGCCTCACCTCATCGAGGGGGGCGCGCTGTTTAGCCTGCTGTTTGCTGCGCTTGTGCTTCTCGCACGCGCGGCAACGCGCCCGGCGGCGCTGCTGGGCGCGCTGCTCGCCTTCTGCTTTGCGCTTACCCCGGCGTATCCTCACTCGCCGTTGTGGCTGCTCCTGGCCATGCTCGTGCTTACCCTGGGCGCATCGCGCATCGGGCGGCACCGCAAGGAGGCGCAGGGCACGGCTGAGCCGCGGCACGGGCGTACCGCGTCGCAGGTGGCTGCGAACCTCGGCGTAGCAGCGCTTGCCGGCTCGCTTCTCTACCGGAACGGCATGGTCCTGGCCCATGTGGCGATGCTTGCGGCGCTGGGCGAGGCCGCGGCCGATACGCTCGCCTCGGAGCTGGGCCAGCTTGCGGCCGCGCCGCCACGGATGCTGCTCACCGGCAGGGTCGCCGCGCCCGGCACTGACGGCGCAGTCTCCGTGCCAGGCACGCTCGCGGGGCTTGCGGGTGCCGCGCTGCTGGCTCTGCTCGCCCGCTGGTGCTTCGCGCTGCCGTGGTGGGGCTGCGCGCTGGGCTTTGGCGCCGCGGTGTTTGGGCTGTTCTTTGACAGTGTGCTGGGTCAGCTGCTGGAACGGCGGGGATGGCTTAACAACGACGCCGTAAACTTCCTGTCGACCGCTGCCTCGGCCGCGCTGGCTCTTGCGATTGGCCGCGCCTTAGCGTAACAACCCGAGCCGCCAGGCTGTGTAGCTCAAAACCTCGTGCGCCAGGCGGCCGGCGCGGGTGCCGGGCGGCAGGCTCGCCAGCTGCCGCCGCGGCGAGGTGTACACGGTCAATCCGGTGCGCGCACACAGCGCGTGGATGCGGAACAAGTGCGTTCCATCACTGACCACGATGATCCTGCGCAAGCCATTGGCATGCGCAATGTCGGCCAGCCGCGCTGCGGACTCGCGGGTGTCACGGCTCTGCGTTTCCGCAATGATGGCGCGCTCAGGCACGCCGCGCGCCAGCAGAAACTCCTCGCCGACGCCGCCCTCCGAGTGCGCTTCGCCGCCCTCGCCGCCGCCGAGGGTAATCATCATCGGCGCCAGCTTTTCCCGGTACAGGTCCAGCCCGTGCACCAGGCGCGCGCGCAGCACCGGGGAAGGCCGGCCATCGTACTCGGCCGCGCCGAACACCGCGATCGCGTCCGCCGCTTCTGCCTCGTCATGGGTGGCGTAGTAGTGGATGCCGAGCAGCACGTAGGCCGTCCAGGCCAGGGCCGCCAGGAGCAGGCCGACCAGACCCCAGCGGAGCCCGTTCCGACGCAACAGGTTCCAGTGCGGCCTATCTGAGCGCGCCTCCGCTGTCTGCATGCGGTCGGGCAGTCTCTAGCGACCGAGCGCGAGCGCGATGTCGTAGGTCGGGATGGCGCCCTCGCGGAGGATCTGCCAGTTACCGTCGCCCCGCGACAGGTCCACGATGGTGGTCGGCAGGGTGCGCGGGGTCGGCCCGCCATCGACGATGAGCGGAATCCGGTCGCCAATCTGGTCGCGGACGCAGTTGGCGTAGGTGCACTCGGGGGCGTTCACCAGGTTGGCGCTGGTCGCGGTAATGGGCAGGCCAAAGGCCTCAACCACCGCGCGCGGGATCGCGGAGTCAGGGATGCGCAGCGCCACATTGCCCGTGTTGGCGGTCGAGCGCAGCGGCAGGCGCGAGCTTGCGCGCACGATCAATGTCAGCGGCCCCGGCCAGAAGCGCTCGGCTAGCTTGTCGAAGTCGGCTCCGATATCGCGGGCCAGCTCATAGGCCTGTGTTGCGCTCGCAATGAGCAGCGACAGCGGCTTGTTCTTCTTGCGCGACTTGATCTCGTAAATGGCTTCGACTGCCCGCAGGTTTACCGGGTCGACCGCAAGCCCGTAAAAGGTGTCGGTCGGCATGCCGACGACCTGCCCGCCCTGCAGACACTTGACTACGTACTGCACGCGATCCGCTTCCGGCTCATCCGGATGCATGCGCAAAATCTCTGCTGACACCTGTTCGCTCCGCGGATAAAGGGTAGTGATGAAGGCGCGCGGGGCAGGGAGCGAGCGAATACAATCGCCGCGATGCCCTCTGCTTTGGAAGCGCGTACCCGAATTGTACAGAGTCCGGCCAATCGCTGGGTCAAGGCGCTACGGGGCGCGCTGCTGCGGCCGCCGGGGCTGGCGCGCGGCCAGGCCGACAAAGAGCAGCCGCTGATTGCGCTGGAAGGCTTTCACCTGGTGGAGGCCGCGCTTGCTGCAGGCCTGCTGCCGGCGGCGTTGTTTCTGCGCGCGGGCGAGGAGCGGCACGTGCTCGAGGCGCTGGTGCGGCACGGGGTGCCTGCGGCTCGCGAGGCGAGTGGGCTTCCTGCTGAAACAGAAATCCTTGTGCTGCCGCCTGACTTGTTCGCGAGCCTGCTGCTGACAGAGTCGCCACAGCCGGTCGCGGCGCTGGTAGCGGCGCCGCCGTTTGCGCAGGATGACGTGTTCAGGGGTGACCCGCCGCTGGTGGTGGTGCTCGCCCGGCTGCAGGATCCCGGCAATGTGGGTACACTGCTGCGCTCGGCCGAGGCGTTCGGTGCGAGCGGGGCGGTGCTGCTTGCGGGCACCGCCAGCCCCTGGAACCCGAAGTGCCTCCGGGCTTCGGCCGGGGCGGTGCTGCGCCTGCCTATGCTCGCTGTGCGCGATGCCGAGGAAGCGGCCGCGCTGCTGGCCGCGCAAGCGATCCGCTCGTTCGCGGCTGTTCCGGAAGGCGGGCGGTCGCCGGAGACCGCGGCGCTCGACGTCCCGGCCGCCCTGTGGATCGGCAACGAGGGCGCCGGGCTCGGCGCGGACGAGCTCGCGGCATGCGAGGAGCGCGTCACCATCCCCATGCCGGGCGCGGCTGAGTCGCTTAATGCGGCGGTGGCGGGCAGCCTGCTGCTGTATGAGGCCGCCCGCCAACGCGCGGTGCGTTTGTCAGAACCAAGACGCACGCCGGGGCGCGCATGAGCCTGTTCGGCGGCACACCCGAGCCGCTGCGGTCCGCGCCGCTGCCGGAGCGCCTGCGCCCGCGCTCGCTCGCCGACTTTGTCGGGCAGGGGCACCTGCTGGCGCCGGGCAAGCCGCTGCGCGTGCAGATCGAGTCCGACGACACTGC
>CAXUDF010000028.1:0-16769 GCA_964249695.1 uncultured Acidobacteriaceae bacterium | reverse complement strand
TGCCTTACGTCGAGCGGGGATCGATCCGCCTGATCGGGGCGACGACCGAAAATCCTTCGTTCGAGCTGAACGCGGCGCTGCTTTCCCGCTGCCGCGTGTACACGCTCGTGGCGCTCACCGAAGACGAGATCACCGCGCTGCTGGAGCGGGCGCTCACCGACCGCGAGCGCGGCCTGGGGATGCTCGGGGTGGCGGCGGACCGCGACGCACTGCTGCGGATTGCAAACTACACGGGCGGCGACGCGCGCAACGCCCTGAATGCGCTCGAAACCGCGGCGCGGCTGGCTGCCGTTTCGGCGTCGAAGCGCATCGACGACGACCTGATTGCGAAGGCGCTGCAGAAGCGGACGCTGGTCTATGACAAGAGCGGCGAAGAGCACTACAACCTGATCTCGGCGCTGCATAAATCGGTGCGCAACTCGGACGCCGATGCCGCGCTGTACTGGCTGGCGCGCATGCTCGCCTCCGGTGAGGACGCGCACTACATCATGCGCCGGGTGGTCCGCATGGCGGTCGAGGATATCGGGCTCGCTGCGCCCGAGGCGCTGAACCTATGCCTTTCGGCCCGCGACACGATGGACTTTCTCGGCTCACCGGAGGGTGATCTCGCACTGGCACAGGCGGTCGTGTATCTCGCGCTCGCGCCCAAATCAAACGCGGTGTACCTGGCGTTCAAGGCAGCGCAGGCAGACGTGGAAGCCACCCGCGCTGAACCTGTGCCGCTGCACCTGCGTAACGCGCCGACCAAGCTGATGCGCGAGCTGGACTACGGCAAAGACTACAAGTACGCGCACGATGAGCCGGGCCGCATCGCTGCCGCGATGCAATGCCTGCCGGACAACCTGCGCGACCGCCGCTACTACGAGCCGACGCAGGAAGGTCGCGAAAAGCTGCTGGCGCACCGAATGGAAGAGCTTCGCAGGTTGCGTATGGCAAGGGCGAACAGGTCAGACACTTAGATCGAACGCCTGGCAACAAGTCGAACCAGCAGGAAGTACACAAAACCCGCCGGCGCTCCGACTACGACGGCAGGTGCAAACAACCATAGACTGTTGTCCAGACTAGTGACTCCGAGTGCTTCATGAGGCTTCTTGGCAAGGATCACCAAGACGGGGAACAGGCCAAGAGGACCGAGGAAAGCACCAAAGATTATGCCGTTAAGAGGGTGATAGCGGCAAATCGTGCGGGTCTTGAGTAAGACGGCCGCCAGAGGACCGACTACAAGCCACCCGCCTGCCGAGATCATCGCCATAATCAGAAAGATCTCCAGGTCGGCAAGCCATTGGCCTGCCAGGTTTGAGGCAGAAAACAGACCTGTACCGGGATGAGCCCGGTTCCTCTGCCAATAACCGTGGAGGCTCATCGCATTGATCGAAAGATAGAGGAAAAAGTCGCCGGCGAGCAGCCCTGCGAAGAAGAGCCCGATCCGAGCGACTGCGTGAGGTTTTAGCTTCCTTTGTTCCCGATCTGCGGCAGGCTGGGTCACTGTCTCTCACACTCATGCTGCATAAGGCAGCAGCCTACGACTCCTCAATGATGGCCGAGCACCGGGTGCGCGAGAGGCACGGCTACCTGGTCGACACATCCTTTGATGACTGTAGATTGTCCAGTGCCGTGTATACGCTGCCGGTGGTCAGCACCTCGGGCAGCAGCGTCGGTGCGGCGTCCGCCGCGGCTGGGTAGAGCGCGTAGGCGGGGATGCCGCTGCGCCCGAGGGACGCGAGCGCCTCGCCAATCGTTGCGTCGTGCTGCGTCCAGTCAGCTTTGATGAGGACGACTCCGCTGCGGCGCAGGCGGTCCTGCACGTCGGCACGATCAAGCACCACGCGCTCGTTGACCTGGCAGCTTAGGCACCAGCTCGCGGTAAAGTCGACCAGCACCGGCTTGCCCTGCGCGCGGTACTGCGCGACCGCGTCCGGGGTGAACGGCTTCCAGTCGTTGCCTTTGCCCTGCGCTGCAGTGGACGCGGGCGCGCCCAACGGCGCCGCAAACGCCCGGGCGGTGTAGACCGGCAGAATCACAGCCAGCAGCACAACAACCACAGCCGCCACCGTAGCGGCGCGCTTAGACGGGTAGCGTCCAAGCAGCGCGCCGGCTATGCCCAGCAGCAGGAAGCCCCCGAGCAGCCCCAGCAGCGCGTTCACCCCGGCGGTCTGCGTAAACACCCACACCAGCCAGATCACGGTCGTAAAGATCGGCACAGCGGTGAGCTGCTTTAGAACCTCCATCCACGCGCCGGGCCTGGGAAGCAGGCGCGTCCAGCCCGGGTTGTAGACCAGCAGCAGGTACGGCGCGGCCAGGCCCAGCCCGAGCGCCGTGAACACCGCGAACACGACGGAACCCTGCCGGGCCAGCGCGTAGCCGACCGCCACGCCCATCAGGGGCGCAGTGCAAGGGGTGGCAACGATGGTTGCGAGTACGCCCGTGAAGAACGAGCCGGCATAACCCTGCTTCTGCGCCAGCCCGCCGCCAGCGCTGGTGAGCGAGAGCCCGAACTCAAACTGCCCGGCAAGCGAAAGCGAAAGAAAAAACAGCAGCAGCGCCATGATCGCAACGAAGGTCGGCGACTGGAACTGGAAGCCCCAGCCGAGCCCATGGCCTACATCGCGTATCGCAAGCAGCACGGCCACGATGATCCAAAACGAAACCACGACGCCCAGCGTATACACCCAGCCGTGCGCGCGCAGCGTACTGCGCTCCTCGCGCGAGGACTGCAGCAGCGCAAGACCTTTGATAAACAGCACCGGGAAGACGCACGGCATCAGGTTCAGAATCAGACCGCCGCCAAAGGCCAGCAGCAGCGCCTGTAGCAGGCCGCCCGTGTCTGCGGGAGCTTTCGCAGCGACGGCCGCAGGGATCGCACCCGGCACGGCCGCAATCGTGTACGCGGCGCCATTTGGCAGCTCCAGAATGCCGTTCAGCGAGGCGAGCTTGCCTTGCTGGCTGTCGTCGCGCGCCAGTTGGAGACGCACGCCCTGTGCGAGCGGCGCGGCTGCCTGCGGGGCGGGGTTCGAGACTACGGACTGGTCCAGAGGAAAGAACACTGCGGACGCAGTCTGCTTGCCGAGCAGCACGCCGAGCGTAATCTCTTTCGAGCCGGCGGCAAAGCGGGCGCTCGCGCCCACGGGCAACGCTTTCGGCAGCGAGGCCAACCCGCGGTCCACAATTGCTTTCTGCGCAGCGTCAACAGTCGCAGCAGTCCCGGCCGCGACCACCGGCCGCGCCAGGCTCAGGGACGCCTTGCCCGGAAGGCAAACCTCGCGGCACACCAGCCAGTCCAGGTCGGCATGGAGCGAGCCAGGACCGAGCGGAGCCGCGGCAGCAACCATCATCGGCACGGGGAAGGTGACCTCCCGCTCATAGCCGAAGTCCATCAACGGGCCGAGCGGAAGCCTTCGCGGCGCTGGGTACTGAAATGGCTCGGCAGACACCCCCGACGGCAAAGCCCAGCGCACCCGCGGCGGCTCCCCAGAGTCGCCGGCGTTGACCCAGTAGATATGCCAGCCGTTTTCAAGCGTAAAGTGCAGTCCGGCGGTCAGCGTTGAGCCGCGTACAAGTTGCTGCTCCGGTACCACCAGTTCCACCGACAGGTGCTCGGCGGCAACGCGCGACTGCGCGAGGGCCGTCATAGTCCAGCCAAGAGTGGCGGCACACGCCAGCAGTAGGAGGAGCAGCGTGGCTGTAGATGAACGGCGAGCAGGCTTGGGCATCAGCTGTCACTCCACTCGGTAGTCGCCCCGTGCGCTGCACCTTTGTCATCGACAGCAGTCACCACGAGGCTGTGGTCCATGCCCGGCTGGCTCTCGCCGACGTGCGAGAAGCTGCGGGAATAGTTGTCGGTTCCGTCTGCCAGCTCCAACTCCTCCAGCACGGCTCCGTCGAGCAGCACCGACACCTCTGCGATGGATTGGTTCTCGCCGGCGCTCACGGTCACTGTGATGTCGGACCCGAGCAGCGCTCGCGTGTGGGAAGCGGTAAAGGTCATACTGAGGTAGCCGGAGCCGCTCCCGCGCGCTTCCAGGCGGCATGGTCCTGCATCAGGCAGCGGTCCATCACGGTCAGCACGCCTGCGCGGTCAGCCCAGTCCGCGGCTTCCTCGTGGCATACCCCCTGCTGCAGCCAGATCGCCGGGATCTTGAGGCGCATGACGTCCTTCACGATCTCCGGGACGAACGAGGGCGCGCGGAACACATCCACCAGGTCGATTGCGGTGCCCTCCGCGGCAAGCGCATCGTGGGCCGCGTCGAGGGTCGGGTATGCTTCCTCGCCAAGCACACTTTCAAGCTCCGGGTTAACCGGAACAATCCGGTAGCCGGAGCCCTGCAGGTAGCGCGACACGCCCCCGCTCGCGCGCCCCGGGGTATCGCTCAGGCCGACCACGGCAATGGTCTTTGTCGTCTCGAGAATGCGTTGGATCGTTTCCGGCTCGTTCATAGGTAGGGAGCTCCGCCCCGCTGATACTTAGACGTTCGTACCGATACGTCCGCGCTTAAACATCTAGGTCATCCGATGCGCCAGCCCCCGCCGCCGGTGCGCCATTCCGCCGCATCCTGAGATACCCCTGCAGAAAGGGCTGCAGCGAGCCGTCCAGTACCGAGTCCACATCGCCCACCTCAACCCGGGTGCGGTGGTCCTTGGCGATGCGGTACGGCTGCAGCACGTAGGAGCGGATCTGCGAGCCGAACTTGATGTCGAGCTTCGCGTCCTCGACCTGGCGCGTCGTCTCGCGCTTCTTGGCCAGCTCGTACTCGTAAAGCCGCGACCGCAGCATCTTCATCGCTTTTTCGCGATTCTTATGCTGGGAGCGCTCGTTCTGGCACTGCACCACGATGTTGGTCGGCAGATGCGTGATGCGCACCGCCGAATCTGTCGTATTGACGTGCTGGCCGCCCTTGCCGCCGGAGCGGTAGGTGTCAGTGCGGAGCTCGTCGGGCTTGATGTCGATCACGATCGAGTCGTCGATCTCAGGCGACACATACACCGACGCGAACGAGGTTTGCCGGCGCTTGGCCTGGTCGAAGGGCGAGATGCGCACCAGGCGGTGGACGCCGGTTTCGCCCCCGAGCAGGCCGAACGCGTACTCGCCCGCGATCGTGAAGGTTGCCGACTTGATGCCGGCCTCTTCCCCATCCTGGTAGTCGTTCATCTCGGTTTTGAAGCTGTTTTTTTCGGCCCAGCGCAGGTACATGCGCATCAGCATCTCGGCCCAGTCCTGCGATTCGGTACCGCCCGCCCCCGGGTGAATGGTGACGATTGCATTGAGCGGGTCGGTCTCGCCGGAAAGCAGTGTGCGCTCTTCCAGCTGCTCGCCGAAGCGCGAAAGCCCGGCGATCTCCCGCGCAAGCTCGCCTTCTACCTCGCCGAAGGAGGCTTCGCCCTCGCGGGCCAGCTCAAAGTAGGCGTCGATGTCACCGGTGCGCCGGTCAAGCTCCCGCGCGTCAGCGAGCAGGGCCTCGAGGCGCTTGCGCTCCCGCATGATCGGCTGCGACTCGGCCGGGTTGGCCCAAAGCGCGGGATCGGACAGCTTTTTTTCTAGACCGGCAAGCTGCATGTGCATCGTGTCCGGGTCAAAGATACTCCCGGAGGTCGGCGACCTTCTCACGCACGGGCGTGTAGGCAAATTCAAGTTCACTCAGCATGTATGGTCCTTCCGCTGTATCTGGGCGGCCTCTACGTCCTGTTGCGGCGACGCACGGCCAGGAGCGCCCAGGTGATCAGGCAGATCGTAAGTATTTCACACAGCCACGCAAATACATCGCCAAAGCGCGTGTAGAAGGTCAACCCGCTTCGGTAGCCGTAATCGGCGGTCAGCTCGTCAAAACGGTGCCGCGCGATGGACTCGGTCACGCGCCCCAGCGGATCAATGGCCGAGGTCACGCCGGAGTTGGTGTCGCGCACGATCCAGCGGTGGTTTTCAATGGCTCGCATCCGCGCCATGTTCAGGTGCTGCCAGGGCGCGCTCGTATCGCCGTACCAGCCGTCGTCCGAGATGTTGACGAAGACTTCAGCGCCGTTTTTTGCAAACTGCCGGATCTCCGAAGCAAACACCGCTTCGTAGCAGATAAAGATGCCGATGCGGTGGCCGTCCGGCAGCGCGAAGCTCCCGCGCGAGCGGCCCGGAGAGAAGTCGGCGACGTTCTGCGTCAGGTGGCCGGCGAAGCTGAAAAAGCTGCGAAACGGCACGTACTCGCCCCATGGGACCAGGTGGATCTTGTCGTAGCGGCCTTCACGCGAGCCGTCGGGGCGAACGACGATGCCCGCGTTGAAGGCCTGCCCGGTCGCGGGATCGATAGCCGGCGCGCCCACGACGGCGGTAGCACCGGTTTCGCGCGTCAAACGGCCCAGCAGCGCAAGAAAACGAGGATCGCCGTCGCGGAAAGGCGCGGGCGACTCCGGCCACAGGGCCAGCGCCGGCGCGGGTGGAGGTCCCATGCAGACCCGCTGCACCAGCCGCGGCGCGGGCTCGGGCATACCCAGCAGGTAGGGTGTGCATGTGCGCTCGCTCAGCTCCAGGTATGCGGCCGTGTGGGTGATCCAGTTAAGGCCCTGCCAATCGTTAAGGTCGGCCAGGCCGGAACCTACCCTGAGATTCGGCTGCACCATGACGGCGCGGCTGCCGGCCGGCTCCGGCGCCTGAGGGACAAAGGACCCGGCCTGCAGCGCGCAGGTAGCCGCAAGTGCGCCGGCCGCAAAGCGCACCTGTCGCCGATGGGATCGTGCGAAGAAGACCCCGAGCCACAACGCGTTGACCCCGGCAAGCACTGCCGAAAGCCCGTAAACCCCGGTCACCGGCGCCAGCCGGGTCAGCCACAGGTTGTCCACCTCCGCATAGCCGAGCTGGTCCCAGGGAACACAGGTGAAGTGCGCAGCCAGGTACTCTACCGCGACCCAGAGCACAGGGATCGCGCAGGCGGCTGGCAGCAAACGCCCGGCAGCCCGGCGAACCAGGGCCAGCAGAAAAGCGAACAACGCGAAATACAGCCCGAGAATGAGCGAAAACAGCACGGTAATGCCGACCGAGATCGCCGGCGAGAGCCCGCCGTACTGGTGCATGGTGGCGTAGATCCAGTAGCAGTTGAGCCCGTACCAGGGCACGCCGCACGCGTAGCCGGTTGCCGCCGCCTCCATGAGATAGCGCGGGCGCCGGACTGCCGACGGGTGCAGCAGCACGACCAGCAGAGGCACGAGCGCCACCATACTGAGGATGGCACGGAGCGGCGGCAGTGGCCCGGCGACTGGAAACGCGAGGTCGAGAAGCAGGGCTGAGATCGCAGAGCAAAGAAGCCTGAAGCCTGGGCGAACGACCAGGTCCGTGAGTCGAGGGGAGCGCATTCGGGCCCAGAGTAACATCGCGTTTTGATGACAGACGGGATTGCCCGCCGACTCTGCGCTAGAATCACGCCATGGACCAGCTCGCCTCCCTAGGCGTCCATCTGCTCGAAATACTCTTCTTCGTCGGCCTTATCGGCTCCGTAGGCGTCGTGGCTCTTTCCTTTGTGGAAGACCTTGGCGAGCTTTTTGAGAGCGATGAGCACGTTTAGGCCTTCCCACATGCCGAGCGACCCCGCCTGTCCAGCTGAATCGAGCGCTTTGGCCTGCACGGCAGATCATTTCGCTCCCGCGCGCACGGCAGCCAAGGTCTATCGCTGCCAACTGATCCGGGTCGAAAAAGCGCTGCACACACAAGCTCTCCAAGCACGACCCACTCAATGAGTTCAGCTTCGAGTTCCACACCTATTCCCGGGGTTAGCACGTCCGCGGCCACCGTCGTTGCACCGGGCCTTATCGGCTCTTCCACGCGGGTCCGCCTGGTGGTCGCGTCCTCCGTGATGCTGACCTTTATCTCGTTCTGGCGGGCGGCGGCCGTGGTTCTCAACGATCTCGGCTCGTCTGCCTTTTACGCGGGCGGCATCGCCGAGCAGGCGATCGGCAAGTCCGCGCCCTGGTTCATCCTCGGCGTCATGCTGTTTTCCTTCGCGGTGCGCGCGGTGTACGTGGAGAGCTGCTCCATGTTTACGCGCGGCGGCGTGTACCGAGTCGTCAAGGAAGCGCTCGGCGGCACCTTTGCCAAGCTGAGCGTGTCCGCGCTGATGTTCGACTACATCCTGACCGGGCCGATCTCGGGTGTTTCAGCCGGGCAGTACATCACCGGGCTGCTCGACGAACTGCTGCAGGTCGGCGCCAACCATGGCTGGCTGCCGCCCGCGCTGCTCGCTGCCGCGCACACCGCGCGCCAGCTGCCGATGAACGGCACCTCCGCGGCCTTCTGCGTGCTGGTGACGGTCTATTTCTGGTGGGAAAACACGAAGGGCATCAAGGAGTCGACCAGCAAGGCGCTCGAAGTGATGAAGATCACCACCGTCATGGTCGTGATCCTGCTGGGCTGGGGCGCGTTTACGGCGTTCCACACGCATGCGCACCTGCCGCCTGCGCCGCGGGTCGGCAATCTCCATTTCTCGCCGGGCGCGCTCGGCTTCCTGAGCGGCACCAGCCTCGCACGGGACTTCGGCCTCTTCGGCATCATCATGGCCTTTGGTCAATCGATCCTCGCGATGAGCGGCGAGGAGACGCTTGCGCAAGTCAATCGTGAGATCGAGCATCCAAAGCTAAAAAATCTGAAGCGGGCTGCGATCGTCATTGCGATCTACTCGTTTCTATTTACGGGCTTCGCTTCCCTGCTCGCCGTCATGATCATCCCTGATTCGGTGAGGGTGTCGGTGTACGGCAGCAACCTGATCGCCGGCCTGGCCATGTACATGACCGGGCCAGTGACACTGCGCATCATCTTCCGCATTTTTGTCGTGGTGGTCGGCTTCCTGATCCTTGCCGGCGCGATCAACACTTCGATCATCGGCTCCAATGGCGTGCTGATGCGCGTCGCCGAAGACGGCGTACTGACTGACTGGTTCCGCAAACCGCACAGCCGCTTCGGCACCTCCTATCGCATCATCAACCTGGTCACGATCCTGCAGCTGTTCACCATCGTCGCGAGCCGCGGCGATGTGGAGATGCTGGGCGAGGCGTATGCGTTTGGCGTGATCTGGAGCTTCACCTTCAATTCGCTCGCGATGCTGGTGCTGCGGTGGAAGTACAAGGGCGAGCGTGGCTGGAAGGTGCCGATCAATATTCGCATCGGCCGTGGAGACAAGAGCCGGGAAATCCCAATCGGATTGATCTGCGTCTTCCTGGTGCTGCTGACGACGGCGATTACCAACCTGCTGACCAAGAGCGTCGCTACGGTAAGCGGCATCATTTTCGCACTTGCATTCTTCATCATCTTCACTGTTTCAGAGCGGCAGAACCGCAAGCGCCAGCAGTCTACCGTGAAGCAGATGAAAGAGCACTTTCAGCTGGAGCATGAGGAAGACATAGGGCGCGAAAACCTGCAGATCAAGCGCGGCGGCGTGCTCGTAACGCTCAACGATGCCGCACGCCCGGCCGCACTCAAGTGGGCACTTGCCCGCACCGATACCGACGTACAGGATGTTGTGGTGCTGACTGCGCGCCGAGTGGGTGCGGGTGGGCCGGAGTTTCTGGACCCGAGCGAGCAAAGCTTCTCAGACCACGAGCAGATGGTATTTACCAAAGCGGTTTCCGTCGCGGAAAGTTTTGGCAAGCACGTCTCGCTGCTCGTTGTGCCGGCCGCCGACATTATTGCCGCGCTTGTCCGTACCGCGGTGTCGCTCGAGGTTTCGCTGCTGGTTTCAGGACTCTCCTCCAACATGACGGCCGCTGAGCAGGCCTACCTGATTGGACAATCCTGGGAGGCGATGCCCGAGCCGAAGCCGCAGTTCAACTATGTGATCGTGACGCCGGACGGGCTAGCGCAGAACTTCTTTCTAGGGCCGCATGCGCCGACCCTGGGCGGTGACGATGTCGAGCTTGTGCACCGCTTGTGGCTCAACATCAGCCGCGATCCCAGCTTCGCCAAGCTGCATCACTCAGACATCGTGACCTATGCGCTGACACGTTTGGCATCGGAGTATGCGCGCAACAAGGTAGAGATCCTGAATGAGCTGCGCCGCTCCGAAGGCAAGGTGCCGCCGCCATCGCTGCGGTCGCCGGTAAGTGCCGCAACCGCAAACATGCCGATGCGCGCGCTGCAGGACAGCGAAAAGGGCGACGAGTAGTTAGCCGCCGGGATCTGTCTCGATCGAGGGATGAGACCAGAGGTCTAGTTCCGAGGACGCCTGCTGTTCTGACGAAGAGCCCCGGCCTGTCCTAAGCAAATCGCGGTCGAGTTATGCCAGACTTGCCGACTGCCTAACCTGTTTTGCCCTCTTTCGCAAGTAACGTTGGAGTGAACGCTTCTCCGTTTTACTGGCGCAATCCCGTGAGACAGTGGGGTTCTGGTGGCGCTCGCTGGATTGCTTCGGCTGTCAGACTGGCCGCTCCGTCAGACATCTCGCGTCCTCAATGGCTGTCACAGGCAGTCCTCGGGATCGCATCCGCATGGAGGAGTCCTCCCGGTGAAACGTCGAGCTTTTGTGAAATCCGCGCTTGCATGCGCCGCAGCCGCTTCGGCTTTGCCTTCAAGCTTCGCGAGTGCCGCTGCTGCGCCGGGCCTCAAGGATGTATTTGGGGCGTCTGGAAAGCGCGTAGGCTTCTGGCTCAGTAACTGGATGCTGCAGATGCCGGCACTTACTCCGCTGCTTGTCGCTAACTTCAATCATGCGATGATCGGCAATCTTAAGTGGGAGTTCATTCGTAAGTCGCCGACGACTTATGATTTCAGCGCCCCCGATAGCCTAGTGGCTTTCTGCAAGCAGCACCATATGACCATGCATGGACACAATCTATGCTGGAATGCCTCGTATCCGAGCTGGCTACCCGCGGCACTCACCCCCGGAAAAGCGGAAGATCTGCTTCGCTCGCACATTACGACCGTGATGACCCGCTACAAGGGTGCAATCACCTCCTACGATGTCGTAAATGAGCCTGTGGCGACCTGGTTGGGCCGGCCGGATAACCTGTATACAGGCCCCTGGCTCACCGCTCTGGGGCCGGAATACATTGACATCGCGTTTCAAGCCGCCGCCGAGGCTGACCCATCCGCACTGCGCGTCTTGAACACAACGCATGTGGAACAACTCAGCGACCGGAAGGGCAGGACAGCCAATCTCCAGGTGATCGAGGGCTTGCTGAAGCGCGGCGTGCCCATACAAGCTATCGGCATGGAGTCGCACCTGTTCGCGGCGATCAGCGCCGGCAACGACATTGACCGGCCGGCTTTCATCAGCGCCCTTCGCGGCATGGGGCTCAAGATTCTCATCACGGAACTGGATGTGAACGACACGCGGCTTGAGGGCAGCATCGGCGAACGGGATGCGGCTGTGGCCGCGTGTTACCGCGACTACCTGACGACCATCATTCCCTCAGCCAAGCCGGAGTGGGTCAGCTTTTTCTGCTACTCGGATGCGCGAAACTGGTATGACTCAATTACCGGTCCCGACTACACGCGCATCGACGGTGCCGCGCATCGGCCGGGGCTTGTGGACGTCAACTTCGCCACCAAACCCGCGTACACCACGGCCCTGGCTGCTTTGCGCCAGACAAACACACTCGCCTGAGTCGTTCGGTGGGATGGCCTATGCCTGGAGTCGGCGCTGACGCATCGCTTCGCGCAAGCTCAGGAAGCGCCATCGCCGAGCGGCACGTCGGCCATCGTCCCCTCGACAGGGCCCGTATAGCGGTAGGAGCTCGCGCGATAAACGACGCCTCCTTTGGAAAACAGGTCACTTGCGAGCGGCGTCAAATCGCCGCCCTCGTCGTGGCTAAGCGGTGCCGCGCTTGTCTGCGCAGACTCGATCAGGACCGTACCGATTTTGTACCGCCTGCACATTGAGTCAAGACTCTCCCCCGAAGCAAGCAGCTTGTCGCCGCGGATGACCTGCACGACGCGATCAGGATCGTTCTCACGAATCAGCGCGGTCGAGACCTGTTTATATTCGCCCAGCAGCAGGATGTTGCCCGGCCGGCCCGCTGCAAATAGATGCGCGACTACGGGGCCCTCGCCCCGGAACTCGGCGTACTCGGTATGCCACGCCGTCCATAGCTCTGCCGGAATCGGCAGGAGCAGCAACGCCGGCAGAAGCCAGGCCTTGCCGCGCGGAAGATGCTCGATGCCAACCTGAACAGCAGCCGCAGCCAGTGCGACCCATGCGGGCCACCAGAACGCGGCGAGCCGGGCCTGCCGGTTGTCGTAGAAGCTCAGGCTCAAGTACGCCAGCACAAACCAGCTGAACCAGAGCACGTTGCCGGCGAAGAAGCGGCGGCGCGCGATCGCCAGCACGAGCGCTGCGAACGCGAAGACGAGCACCAACGGGTTGAGCGACGACGCGGCAAGCCGGGGATAAAAAAGCCAGGCTGCGGCCGAAGTGCGAGGGATGGCCTGGTAGGACGACATGATCGATCGAGTGTTGCTCCCAATCGACTGGGCCAGGTTCGCGTGCCCGTACGTGAGCGTGAAAGCAGCCAAGGGGAGGCAGAGCACGGTAAGCGCGACAGTGGCGATCCAGAGTTCACGCCGCCGGAGGAGCTGTCGGCGAAGTACGAGTACATCCAGGGCCAAGGCTGGGTAGAGGAACCAGCCGGGCTGTTTGGTGTAGATGACGGCTGCGCACGCCGCACCGCATAGCAGCGGGCGCACGATGCTCTTTTGCGCGGCCATGCGGTCCACCATGAAGTAGTACGAAGCGACTGCGAGACACATGACGGCAACCGCGGGGAGCTCGAGCAGTAGCTGGTTCAGGGAGCGCGTCATCCCCGGCATGGTCACCGCCGCGGCAGCGGCACAGAAAGCGAGAAAGGGCGGGAGGCGCCTGCGAAGAATCGCGTAAAGGGATAGCCCGAAAACCAGGCCGAAACACACGAGGCACAGGCGCGCGCTCACCATGCCCGGACCGGTCACCAGGAAAAAAACTCCCAGGACGATCGAGAAGAGCGGCGGCCAGAAGACAAAGCCCAGCGCGGGGTACTGCTTGTAGTAGTGGAGCGCATAGTGCGCAAGATGGGCATGCGGATGGTCGCGGAAGAGATCGTAGAAAAAGTATCCGTCCAGCAGGTGCATGCTGGAATCGGGCGTGTCCATCTCGCCCGAAAGCAGTCCGCGCATGGACGCAGCAACGACCAGGAGAGCGACTCCCAAAAGAGCCGCTCCATCCCCACTGCGGATGCTGTTCCAGATGCTTTGCTGCTGCTTCATTCTGCTCTCCGTGTTCGGCAGCCGTGTTGAGTCCCGGCTGCTCGCGCGAAGTATCGCGCAGCTTGGTGGGGGCGCGTCTGCGTCATTCTCATGGCGTCGCAGCCCCTCAGGCGGGCTTGATCCTATGCGCGGCTGCACGGTGCCCGTCTGCGGTCTGCGCCGGTAGAGACACCCCTGGTGCGTCAAACACCGTGGCATTTCCGAGTGCGACGCGCACACCGGCAGCACTGAGGTGGTTAAAGTCCATGTACAGAAGCTCGTCACCCAAGGCGTACCGGCAGGTGGAGCGGTGACAGAGGGATGGCGGCAGATCCAGCAGCTGCGCGCCTGAGGCGAGCGTCGTTGCACGCACGATTGCGTTCGCGCGCAGGTCCCGTTCTTCCCACACTGCCGCGGCTTCGGTACTCAACAAAGCGCCGTTTCCGGCCGCGATCGCAAGAGATCTTCGAAGAGGGATGGCATCGGTGAGCTTGATCAGCAGCGGATCGAAATCGTAGCGCGGAACATCGGTCGCAAGCGCAACCGTCTTGCCGTGCTGCTCAAGCAGCTGCACGACGCCGGCGAGCCCGCGCGAAAAGTTATCCCAGCTCTCTGCACTCGTGACGTGAAGCGGATCCTGCCCCGGCAGAACGTACCGGCCCTGATTTTGCGTTCCGCCGAACGGCGCTGACCAGAAGCCCGCGAGGACGACCTTGCGCACACGGGTGTCCAGGAGAACACTGCGCAGCGCTGCCTGATTGAAGGCGAGGCAATCGGCCGCATCGCGCGAGTTGTTAAAGCTGGCCCGTGCCACGCTGCCGAGCTGCGGGCAGCTGGCTTTCGTGTATTCGGTAAGCGACCAACCGTGATCCGCAGCAGCCGTTCGAAGATAGCGAGCGATTGCCGAGGCATGGCTATCCCCAAGCACGGCAAGTGTCGGTGCCACGTCAGTGTCGGGTCGGCAGACCTGGGGCAAATGACCGAGGTCAGCGCCTTGCCTGAGGCAAAGCCCCGGGTCCGGCGAGGTGGCCGTCATCTCGATTGCGGCAGCCTTCGGGTATCGCGCAGGCCATCCATGCAAAAGGTGGAGCAGCCCTGCCGGGAAAATCACGCATGCGCAGGCGAAGGCATACCTCGGCAACAAACCGGCACTCGCCTTGGATCGTCGAAATGGTGTCTCGATCCAGGTGTAGGAGAGGACCGCAAGAAGAAAAGCGAAGAGCACGGCGGCCGCAGCGCTCTGGACCGGCAGCGCGCCTCCTGTCAGGCAATGGAGGAAGCTGAGCAGCGGCCAGTGCCATAGATACCAGGAGTAGGAGACCAGCCCGACGAAGACCAGCGGTCCGAAGGAGAGAAGCCGGCGATTAATCCAGCTTCCCCGTGCGCGGATCAGGCAAAGCGTGGCAAGAACCGGAGGCAGGGCGGCTGCTCCGGGAAAGCGGGTCGAGCTTTGGTAGGTAAACACAGGCCACAGCAGCAGGCACAGGCCCAGCAGGGCCAGGCTCTCCCGCTGCCAGGCGGCTTGTTGGTGAGGTTTTTGGACGGCGGTCTCGGCGATGCCCAGCAGCGTTCCGCAGCCAAGCTCCCACCAGCGAGAGGGCAGGAGAAAAAAGGCTGCCACGGGATATCGGCTGACCTGAAACACAGCGAAAGCAAAGCTAAGCAGGCTTACGCCGGCCACAACCCACAGGACGGTCCCGTGCTTTGCGCGCTTGCACGCGAGGAGAAGCAGCGGAAAGAGAAGGTAAAACTGTTCTTCGACAGCGAGGGACCACGTCATGAGCAGCGGCTGCGTATCGGCCGCCTTCGCAAAGTAGTTCGAGTGCATCCAGAAATGGAGGTTTGACGTGGACGTCAAAGCGCTGGCTGCTTCTATCGCAAGCCGCTCGAGCTCTCGCGGGGCGAGCAGAACCCCGCCGAACGCGTAGCAAGCCAGCACGACCGCGAGAAAGGCGGGCAAAATCCGTTTGGCTCGACGCTCATAGAAGCGCCGCAGCGTGAATGTGTCAGCTCGAAGATCGCGGTAGATGTGTGAGCTGATCAGGTAGCCGGAGATAACGAAAAAGACATCCACGCCGATAAAGCCGCCGCTGACGTGCCCAAGGCCCGCGTGGAACGCGACCACGGACAGGATTGCAAGCCCCCGAAGACCATCGACGTCCGACCGGTAGCCCGCACCCTTGTCCCCCTGCCGAAAGAAGCCCGACAAGCGCCCGGATCTCGGGCTACCCCACGATGGGGAGCCCGCGTTTAGACCCATAGCCGGCCCCTGGTCGGCGCTGCCTGGCGGTAGCTCTCGCAAACCGACGAGTACAGCTCTTCGAGCTTGCGGGTCTGCCGCTGCAGATCGAAGACCGCCTGCATGCGGCGCACACCTGCGAGGCCGTGATCCCGACACAACACGTCGTCACGAAGGTAGAGCTGCAATGCTTCGGCGAGGGCCTGGGTGTCGCCTTCCTCAGCCAGCAGCCCGCTGGTTCCATGTTCAACGATCTCCGGAATACCGCCGTGCCGGTAGCTGACCACTGGCGTGCCCGTTGCCTGCGCCTCCGCAAATACCATCCCCAGGCCTTCGCTGTCGCCATCGCCGGCCGTTTTGCTTGGAACGCAAAAGACGCGCGCCCGGCGCAGGCGGTCGCGCACGGCTTCCGGCGCCTGCATACCTAGAAATTCGCAGGGCAGCCCCTTGCTGCGCACCTGCTCCTCCAGCATGGGACGGAGGGGCCCGTCGCCGACGAAAGTGAGCTGTACAGGAACGCCCGCCGTTACCAGGTGCTCCACAGCCCGAAGAAGGTCCGTGCAGCCCTTTTTCTCGACCAGGCGACCAACGAAAAGAATGCGTTCTTTTTCCCGGGCGCAGCTTGTGGGCCGAAATGCCTCAAGATCGATCCCGATCGGCAAAACCACCAGCTTGTCTTCCGGGAATCCGCGGCGCAGCGCTTCCTCCTTGATGAACTGCGAAACACAAACGAACACAGCAGCGCGCCGCCAGAGCTCTCGCCGGCGCGCGAGGTAGAGCCGGCCCTCCGGCTTGGTCGCGTGGGCGCGCTCGTTGCGCGTTACGTCATACCCGTGCAGCGTGACGACGAGTGGAACGCCCAGCGCCCTTTGCAAGGGCAGCGCCGCTGCCCCGTCCGGAGCAAAATGCGCATGAATCAGGCTTGCGCGAAGCGCGCGAAGACGGCGATGGAAGCGCGGAGCCACCCCCGTCCTCCAGTACCAGCGACGCGCAGCTTCGCCCCAGGCTGACTCGCTTGCACTGACAAAGGTCGCGTCCGCCGCCGCAACGATCGATGACGCGGAAGGATGCACGGCGGCAAACACCGGTGCAACCGATCGCAGGGCGCGTGCCTGGGCAAGGATGAAAGTTTCGCTCGGCGGCAGCATGTTGTTGCGAAAAACAAGCACCTTGGGACGCCTGCCGAGGCTCCCTTTTCCGGCAAACTCCCTGTCGAACGCAAGGACGCGCCCCAAGCTTGCGCGCGCCCGCGGCTCCCCGGCCGTCAACCCAGTCACCCCCGCACCGCCATTGGCCGACGCTGGACCGTAGACATGTAGCCGCGCCACACTCCGCGAGCGTGTGCGA